>JBDSNZ010000113.1:0-10951 GCA_039915055.1 Ornithinibacter sp. | reverse complement strand
GACTCGCGCTTGGTGCGCAGCGCCCGCAGCGCCTTCGAGACGTTCATCCGCGTGTTGGACGGGGTGATGACCGTGTCGATGTAGCCCCGCTCGGCCGCGACGTAGGGGTTGGCCAGCGCGTCCTCGTACTGCGTGACGAACCTCGCTCGCGCCTCCTCCACGGACTCTCCGCGCTCATCCGCCGCCTTGAGCTCCTTGCGGTAGAGGATGTTGACCGCCCCCTGCGCCCCCATCACCGCGATCTGCGCCGTCGGCCACGCCAGGTTGATGTCGGCCCCGAGGTGCTTGGAGCCCATGACGTCATAGGCGCCGCCGTAGGCCTTGCGGGTGATGACGGTGACGAGCGGCACGGTCGCCTCGGCATACGCGTAGATCAGCTTGGCGCCACGCCGGATGATGCCGTCCCACTCCTGGCCGGTGCCCGGCAGGAAGCCTGGCACGTCGACGAGGGTCAGCACGGGCACGTTGAACGCGTCGCAGGTGCGCACGAAGCGGGCCGCCTTCTCGGAGGCGTCGATGTCGAGGGTGCCCGCGAACTGCAGGGGGTTGTTGGCGACGATGCCGATCGAGCGCCCCTCGACGCGGGCGTAGCCGATGACGATGTTGGGCGCGAACAGGGGCTGCACCTCGAGGAACTCGCCGTCGTCGACGATCCGCTCGATGACCTGGTGCATGTCGTAGGGGACGTTCGGGCTGTCCGGGATGATCGTGTCGAGGAACAGGTCGTCCTCGGTGACCTCGAGGTCGTTCTCCCCGCCGAATGCCGGGGCGTCCTCGAGGTTGTTGGACGGCAGGTAGGAGAGCAGCGCCTTGACGTACTCGATGGCGTCTTCCTCGTCGGTGCCCATGTAGTGCGCCACACCGGACTTCGTGTTGTGGGTGCGCGCCCCACCCAGCTCCTCGAAGCCGACGTCCTCGCCGGTGACGGTCTTGATGACGTCGGGCCCGGTGATGAACATGTGCGAGGTCTGGTCGACCATCACGGTGAAGTCGGTGACCGCGGGGGAGTAGACCGCGCCGCCCGCGCACGGACCCATGACGAGCGAGATCTGCGGGATCACGCCCGAGGCGTGCACGTTGCGCCGGAAGATCTCGCCGTAGAGACCGAGGGAGACCACGCCCTCCTGGATGCGCGCGCCCCCGGAGTCGTTGAGACCCACGACAGGGCACCCGACCTTCATCGCGAAGTCCATGACCTTGCAGATCTTCCCGCCGAAGACCTCGCCCAGTGACCCGCCGAAGACCGTGAAGTCCTGGGCGAAGACGGCCACGGTGCGGCCGTCGACCGTGCCGTAGCCGGTGACGACACCATCGCCGTAGGGACGGTTGCGGTCACCCCCGAAGGCGACGGACCGGTGCCGCGCATACTTGTCCATCTCCACGAACGAGCCCTCGTCGAGCAGGAGGCCGAGACGCTCGCGCGCGGTCTTCTTGCCCCTCCCGTGCTGCTTCTCGACCGCTCGCTCGGAGCCCGCGTGCGCGACCTCCGCGACGCGTCGCTTGAGGTCGGCCAGCTTCCCGGCAGTGGTGGAGGTGTCGATGTCCGAGGGGACGTCGGTGCCGCCGATGGTCTGGGTGTCGCTCTTGGACATGCTCCGAGCCTAGCCTTGGGCCCATGAGCGCGACCACCGATCCACTCCCGCTGGACGCGGCGTGCGTCACACCGGGCGAACCATGGCGCGCGGTGGAGGTGCTGGAGCGGGTCGACTCCACGAATGATGAGGTGCGGGGCCGCACGCAGCCGTGGCAGGTGGTCGTCGCGGAGCACCAGGATGCCGGGCGCGGTCGCCTCGGTCGGGGGTGGACCACCACCCCCGGCACCTCGCTCGCGGTCTCGGCCCTGGTGCCGTCGCCCGCCTCCGGCCCGTCATGGGTGCCGCTGCTCGCCGGGCTCGCCGTGCACCGTGCCGTCGCCGAGGTCTCGGGAGTGCGCACCTCGCTGAAGTGGCCCAACGACGTGCTCGTTCCCGGAGACGGGTACCGCAAGCTCGCCGGCCTGCTGTGTGAGTGGACCGAGACGGGCGTCGTCGTGGGTCTCGGGCTCAACGTCGACACGGCCCGCGCCGACCTCCCGCTCGACACCGCCACCTCGCTCCGGGCGGCGGGCTCCCCGGGAGTCGACCGCGCCACCCTCCTCACGGCATACCTGGTCCACCTGGCGCACCTCGTGCGCGAGGACACCGGGCCGAGCGGCCCCGGCCCCACGGCATACCGAGCCGCGTGCGACACGATCGGCAGCGAGGTCCGGGTGAGCCAGCCCGGTGGCATGCTCAGCACCGGTATGGCGACGGGGGTGGATGATGCGGGCAGACTGGTCGTGCGATCCGCAACCCGGACGTATGCCGTGACCGCGGGTGACGTGGTGCACGTGCGGTCGCGCTGAGAGGAGGGGCCATGGCAGGCGGAGGCACCGACGCGGGCGAGGAGCAGGTGCCCGTGAGCGGCGACGGTGTCGAGGACCTGCCGGGCAGGATCGAGCGAGAGGTCCTGGGCCGGCACGCCTCGATGGGGCGCGCCGAGGTCTCCGAGGGCGCTGGTGTGCCGGCTGCGACGGCCCGCCGCTTCTGGCACGCCATGGGGTTCCAGATCGTCGAGGACCAGGCGATGTTCACCGAGGCCGATCGGGAGGCGCTGCGCAAGGTGGTGGCGCTCGTGGAGGACGGCCGGGTCAGCGAGGAGCTCGCGCTCGGCATGACCCGGGCCTTCGCAAGGACCGCGGACCGGCTGGCGGTGTGGCAGACCCAGCTCGTCGCGGAGTCGCTCTCCTCGCCTCTCGCTGAGGAGCTCGAGGGCAGCGACAGCAGATCGGTGCCCGAGCCGTTGGTGGCCGTCGAGGCGGCGGAGGTGCTGGCGTCGCTCACCGACGAGATCGAGCCGTTGCTCGTCTACGTCTGGCGGCGGCACCTGACCAATGCCATCCAACGCATGCTCGCCGACGCCGACCCCGCGGTGCGCTCGGACCCGTCGGCCCCCGTGCGAGCCGTCGGTTTCGCCGACCTGGTGTCGTTCACCTCGTTCGTGCGGCGGATGAGCGAGCGCCAGCTGGCCCGGCTCGTGCAGCGCTTCGAGCTCCTCGCCAGCGACGTCGTGGCCGAGCACGGTGGCCGGGTGATCAAGACTGTGGGCGACGAGGTGATCTTCGTGCACACCGATGCCGCTGCCGCCGCGGCGATCGCCCTGGACCTCGTCGACGCGATGACCGAGGACGAGCTGCTGCCCCCCGTGCGGGTCGGGATGGCCCACGGGCGGGTCGTCTCGCGCCTGGGTGACGTGTTCGGGATGACGGTCAACAAAGCGAGCCGGATCACCGCGGTCACCCCCTCGGGGATGGTCTACGTCGACGAGGACATGGCGCGCGTGCTCGGCTCGATGTCCGGGTTCACCGCGACCGAGCGCCGCAGCCGGATGCTCCGCGGCATCGGCCTGGTCGCGCTCCACGAGCTGCAACGGGCGGAGGGAGGTCGCGGTCCGGCCGCTGTCACGGCATCCGGGTGACTACCATCGGTGCATGACGAAGGTGCTCCTCGCCGAGGACGATCCGGCGATCTCCGACCCGCTCGCGCGCGCGCTGCGTCGTGAGGGCTACGACGTCGACGTCTGCACCGACGGTGAGGCCGCCCTGGAGCAGGCGCTGCGCAGCCCCGACCTCCTCGTCCTGGACCTGGGGCTCCCCAAGATCGACGGGCTCGAGGTGTGTCGTCGGCTCCGCCTGGAGGGGAACACGGTGCCGGTCCTGGTGCTCACCGCCCGGGCCGACGAGGTCGACACGGTGGTCGGGCTGGATGCCGGGGCCGACGACTACGTGACGAAGCCGTTCCGGTTGGCCGAGCTCCTCGCGAGGGCACGGGCGCTGCTGCGGCGTGGCATGCCCGACCTGCCCGCGCCCGCCTCGCTGCTGCGGATCGACCACGAGGGACGCAGGGTGTTCGTGCGCGAGGAGGAGGTGCAGCTGACGGGCAAGGAGTTCGAGCTGCTCAAGCTGCTCGTCGTCAACGAGAACAAGGTGGTCTCGCGCGAAAAGCTGATGCGCGACATCTGGGACAGCGCCTGGTACGGCTCGACCAAGACCCTGGACATGCACATCTCGGTGCTCCGGCGAAAGCTGGGCGACGACGCCGCCAACCCGCGCTACATCACCACGATCCGCGGCGTCGGCTTCCGTTTCGACGCACCCCAGGACTGACTCCTCCTTGCGTCGCATCCTGATCCGCACGGCGACGCTGGGTGTCGCCGCGGGCCTGGTGCTCATCGCGGGGCCGCTCCTCGCTGCCCAGCTCTGGCTGCAGGGCGGGGGTGAGGTCTCCGCCGACCTCGGGGTCGAACCCGGCGGGGCCGGGGCCGAGGCGCTCGTCCTCGCGGCGGTGCTTCTCCTCGGGACGGCGCTCGCGCTCGCACTCACCTGGGCGGTGGCCACACGTCGGGCCGCCCGGGTCGGCGGCCTGCTCAGCGACCTGGGGGAGCGGGCGGAGCGTCTCGGGAGTGGTGACGCCCGGCCCGGGCCACTGGCCTGCGGGATCGAGGAGGTCGACCGTCTCGACGCCGCCCTCGCTCGTGGCGCCCGCCAGGGAGCGGTGCGACTGGCGACGGAGCGGGACTTCGCCGCCGACGCGTCCCACCAGCTGCGCACGCCCCTGACCGCGCTGCTGATGCGCCTGGAGGAGATCGCCGTCACCGACGACCTCGGCGTGGTCGGGGAGGAGGCCGGCATCGCCATCGCCCAGGTCGAGCGGCTCAGCAGTGTGGTGGATGACCTGATGAGCCGCACCCGCAGCGGCATCGACGCGAGCCCGACCGTCTCGCTGGACTCCGTGCTCGCATCCCTCCAGCGCGAGTGGCAGCAGGCCTTCACGGTGGCGCGTCGGAGCATCCTCGTGAGCGGGGAGCGCGGTCTGCGGGTGCGAGCGACCCCGGTCGCGCTCGGGCAGATCCTCAGCACCCTGCTCGAGAACTCGCTCACGCACGGTCGCGGCACGGTCGAGATCTCCGCGAGGCGCGCCGGGCCCTCTGTCGTCATCGAGGTGAGCGACCGGGGGGAAGGGGTGTCCCGGACCCTGGCACCGCACATCTTCGAGCGCTCGGTCTCCACCGGCGGCAGCGGGCTGGGGCTGACCCTGGCGCGCGACCTCGCCGAGGCTGCGGGTGGCCGCCTCGAGCTGGTGAGTGCCCAGCCCCCGGTCTTCGCGCTCTTCCTCTCCGCCAGCACCGACTGACGGCCCACGCCCCCGTGCACGAACCTCTGCTAGCAGAGGGTGGTTCGCGAACCACAGGGTGCACCGTGTGGTTCTGGTCGCAACCTCTGCTGAGGTGGCGTCGTCCGGCGCGGATGCCGTGGTGCTGGGTGCTCAGCAGAGGGTGGTTCGCGAACCACAGGGTGCACCCTGTGGTTCGAGCCTGAAGTTCTGCTAGCAGAGGTTAGGGGTCGAGCGGGGGGTCAAAGCGGCTCGCGCACGAAGACGACCTTGCGATAGGCCCAGAACCTGAACAGCGTCCCGAGCCCGATGCCCACGATCGTGGAGACGTTGTCGGCCAGCCTCGACGTGAGGTCGAAGCCGTAGTGCGATACCGCGAGCGTCACGGCCGAGATCCCCAACGCGATGACGTTGACCCCGAAGAACAGCCCCACCTCGTGCGACACCGGACGGCTGCGCCGGTGACGGAAGGTCCACTGGCGGTTGCCGAACCACGCGAACAGCGTCGCGACGGCCCCCGAGATGATCTTCGCCGTGGTGACCTTGTCCTGCATCACCGTGTGCCACAGGATGTTTGCGAGCCCGAGGTCGATGACGAACGCCAGCGTGCCGACGACCCCGAACTTGATCATCTCGCGGTAGATCGCGTCGAGGGCGTCTCGGGCTCCGTCCACCACGCGGGCGAGCGGACCCGTCGGACCGGACTCGGGTGTGGGCACTCGCGCAGCCTATACATCCGACCTCGGTATCCTCACCCGGTGAGCACCCCACGTCGCGCGCCCGGTGGCTTCCCCGTCGTCGGTGTCGTGGGTGGGGGTCAGCTGGCCCGGATGTGCGCAGGCCCGGCCGCCGAGCTGGGGATCACCCTCTCCGTCCTGGCCGAGAGCGAGGATGCCGGTGCCGCCTTCGTCGTGCCCAGCTCGCCGGTCGGTCACCACGCCGACGCTGAGGCCGTCCTCGACTTCGCCCGGCACTGTGACGTCGTCACCTTCGACCACGAGCACGTGCCCACCGACGTCCTCGACCTCTTGGTCGCGGAGGGTGTCGTGCTCCACCCCAGCCCCGACGCGCTGCGCTTCGCCCAGGACAAGCTCGCGATGCGCGACCGGCTCACCGCCCTGGGCATTCCCTGCCCCCGCTGGACGCGCGCCGACGAGGCGGCCGACGTCACGGCATTCGGGGACGCCGTCGGGTGGCCCGTGGTGGCCAAGACTCCTCGCGGTGGGTATGACGGCAAGGGCGTGCGGCTCGTCGACTCCGCCGAGGAGCTCGCGGACTGGCTCGAGCGTGCCGTGCCCGACGGGCTCCTCCTCGAGGAGCGGGTGCCCTTCCGGCGTGAGCTGGCCGTGCTGCTGGCCCGCAGCCCGTCGGGCCAGGCCGCCGCGTGGCCGGTCGTCGAGACGGTCCAGAGCGACGGCGTGTGCACCGAGGTGCTCGCGCCCGCCCCCGGCCTGGACCCCGACACTGCCGCGAATGCCGTGGCCGCGGCCCTGAGGATCGCCGGCGAGCTGGGTGTCACCGGGGTGCTCGCCGTCGAGCTCTTCGAGGTCGGTGGGGCCGATGGTGAGCCCGGGTTCGTCGTCAACGAGCTCGCGATGCGCCCGCACAACTCCGGGCACTGGTCGATGGACGGTGCCGTCACGGGCCAGTTCGAGCAGCACCTGCGCGCCGTCCTGGACCTGCCGCTCGGCTCACCGCACCCGCGCGCGCCCTGGACGGTGATGGCCAACGTGCTGGGTGGGGACTATCCCGAGCTGTATCCGGCATACCGTCACGTCATGGCGCGCGACCCGGAGGCCAAGGTGCACGTCTACGGCAAGGACGTGCGGCCCGGTCGCAAGATCGGCCACGTCAACGTCTCGGGTGGCGATCTCGCCGACCTGCGCGAGCGGGCGGGGCACGCTGCCGACTACATCAGGGGAGTGGTGACGCAGTGAACAGCTCGCGCGACGTCGTCGTCGGGGTCGTCATGGGCTCGGACTCGGACTGGCCCGTCATGGAGGACGCGGTCACCGTGCTCGAGGAGTTCGGGATCGGCTGCGAGGTCGATGTCGTCTCTGCCCACCGGATGCCGGAGGAGATGGTGGACTACGGCCGCTCGGCTGCGGGGCGCGGGCTGCGCGTGGTCATCGCCGGTGCAGGCGGGGCGGCGCACCTGCCCGGGATGCTGGCGTCGGTGACCTCGTTGCCCGTGATCGGCGTGCCGGTGCCCCTCTCCCGTCTGGACGGGATGGACTCCCTCCTCTCGATCGTGCAGATGCCGGCCGGGGTGCCGGTGGCGACGGTCTCGATCGGTGGTGCGAGGAATGCCGGCCTGCTCGCGGCCCGCATCCTGGGCGCGGGTGAGGGGGAGGAGGCTGCGCGGGTGCGCGCCCTGATGGACGAGTTCCGCTCGGGGCTGCGCGACCAGGCACGCGCCAAGGGCGAGGTCCTGCGTGCGCGGCTGCAGGCCGGATCCTGACGGCATCGGAGGTGAGTCATTGCGGCGGCGGAAGGACTCCCCGTTCGAGCAGCGCGTCGACGACGCGCTCGCCAGCACGGCCGTCATCGGCCGGGCAGAAGCGCTCGCGGAACGCCGCGAGGGCCGTGGCCGACGAGCGCGCGAGTCCTTCGTCATCATCCAGCACCTCGATGAGCTCGGCTGTCGTGCGCACGAGCGGGCCGGGTGCGGTGGACTCGAAGTCGAAGTAGAAGCCGCGTAGCGAGTCGCGGTATCGCTCGAGGTCGGGGACGAAGAACACGATGGGCCGGCCGAGCACGGTGTAGTCGAACATCACCGAGGAGTAGTCCGTCACGAGGAGGTCGGCCGCCGCGAGGAGGTCCTCCATCTCGAAGCCGGCGCCGGCATTGTGCACCCCCCAGGGCAGGCGCACCTTCCCCCGCACGATCGGGTGCAGCCGCACGACGATCTCGTAGTCGTGGCCGATCGCCGCCTGCAGCGCCGCCATGTTGATGGGCAGGGCGAAGGTGAACTGCTTTCCCCGGCGCTGGTCGTCGCGGAACGTCGGCGCGTAGAGCAGCACCTTCTTGGAACGGGCCAACCCCAGGCGCTTGCGGATGGCAGCCGCGCGCGCCTGGGTGGACCCGTCGGCGAGGGCGTCGTTGCGTGGGTAGCCGACCCCGAGGACATCACCGGTGTATCGGAACGCCGACCGGAACCGCTCGGTCGCCCAAGGACTCGGAGACAACAGCAGTGACCACTCCGAGATCATCTGGTCGACGCGCCCCACATACCCGTCGTCGCGACCAACGACCTCATCCATGTCGTGGAGCATCCGCTTCAGCGGGGTGCCGTGCCACGTCTGCAGGTAGAAGGTGTCGTCGGGGCGGCGCATCCAGGACGGCTGGTTCTGGTTGCTCACCCAGGCACTGGCCCGACCCATGACCCACAGGTAGCGCCAGGAGAGACGTTCCAGGGCGAGGCCGCCCTCGGCGGCCTGCCCGCCGCGGCGCACCACCCACGCGGTCTTCACGGGCAGGCCGCGCTCGAGGAGTGCCCGGTGGATCGACCCGGGACTGTCACCGCGGTCGGCGCCGAGGTTGCTCTCGAACACGGTGATGCCGTTGCGGGGAAGGCGGCGCGCGACCCGGTAGAGCGTCGTGCGCAGCGGTTCTCGAGCGCGCTCGAGGAGCACGGTGACGGAGCGTTTGCGCCGGACGCGCTTGAACACGCGCCGCGCGGACGCGATGCCGTCACGCACGATCGGTGGGTCCAGGCGGCGACCCGGCGAGGCCCTGGCCGCCGCCACGATCCGTTCCCGCGCGTTGGTGTCACGGTGGGCGATGAGCGCGCGCGACTTGCGTCGCGCGTCGGGGTGGATGTCGAAGTCGCGCTCCGCGGCGGCATCCAGTGCCTGGAGCAGCTCCGCACCTGTCGCCACGATCTCGCCCGGGAGCTCTTCGTCGAGGTCGAAGTGCGAGGGGCGTCGACCCAGGAAGCGCGTCCGGTCGAACTGGTAGTAGAGCACCGGTCGGTCGAGGAAGGAGAAGTCGATGGCGGCGCTCGTGTAGTCCGTGATGAGGGCCATCGATCGAACCAGGAGGTCCTGGATCGCGATGTCGCCGTGGCGGATCACCGTCACGTTGCTCAGGTCGAAGAGGTCGGCGTGGGGCTGCATGTTGGCATGGAGGTAGAGGTCCGCGACGAGGTCGTTCCGCTCGAGGAAGGTCCCAAACCCCTCGGAGCGGAGCAGGTCGTTCCAGCGCTGGAAGAACTCGCTCCCGAGGACTGCCTCGGGGGTCCTGAGCCAGTCGCGCCACGTCGGCATGACGAGGATGCGGCGCTCGGCGGGTGCCAGGCTGCCGAAAAGTCGGTCGTGACGGGAGAGTCCCGTCACGAAGACACGTCTGGCCGGCCAACCGAAGTCGTCCTCGATCATGCGCCGCTCGCGCTCGGAGCTCACGATGAACGAGTCGGCGGTGAAACCCGGCACTGAGTAGCCATAGTTGGCGACCATGTTCTTGGTCCCCATGATTCCGTGCTGGAGGAAGATGCGGCGCGCCGTGACGTTGCGCTGGAACTTCGGGCCCCGCACCGGCAGGAGGTAGTCGCTGTGGTGGGAGCTGAGGATGCGGCGGGCAGCCAGCGTCGACTCCACGTGCTCGCGACTGCCGAAGAGCACGACGCCGGGGTCACCGTCCAGATGGGACAGGTCGGGGGAGTCGGCGCTGATGACGTAACGGGCGTCGATCTCCGGGTGTGTGCGGCGCAGGTGCTCGTAGATCGCCAGACCGGTGTCCTGGGCAGTCTCCGGCCGTTCCCCGACCAACCAGACGGGGCGGTTCCTGCTCTTCCACCGCAGCGCCTTCCCTGATCGCCACGGAGAGCGAGCCGCCGGGACGGCCGCGGGCTCCATCGGGCGGTACTCGAAGGCGAGGGCGCCGGCCTTGAAGGTGCGGTAGGCCCGGAACTCACCAGCGTGCGAGCCGTCGCTGAACACGCTCGTCGGAGTGATGACTCGGGCCCGGGGCGCGAGCCGGGTCACTCGAACGTCGAGTGGGGCGGCGTGGCCCCACAGGTCGGCCTCGAAGCTGGCATCGATGTACTCGGGACGGTGGAAGTGCCCGAGGAGCATGCCCTGGTCCAGGGTGGCCCGGAAGTGAAGGGTGCGCGGACCCGTCGCGTCCTGTGGCGCCGGGGTGCTCGTGATCGTCGTCGGGAGTGCGATGCGCTCGCCGCTGCGCCGTGGGACCAGGACGAGTCGACCGCCGGTGAGGGCGAAGCTCTGCGATTCGACCGTGCCGACGAGCTGCCAGGAAGCGTCGTGGCGGTGCACCTCGGTGATGCTCCCGCGGGTGCGTGGGGTGGCCTGCCCGGGCCCGAACGCGACGCTGAGGTTGCCGCTTGCGCGCACGTAGGGTGTCAACGACCCGCTGGGTGAGGGGATCGGTCGCGATGCCTCACTCGACGTGCGATGGACGCTGAGCCCGGTGTAGTCGTGCAGGCCGCTGCGGATCTCGCGGAGGTCGCTCTCGGAGTGGATGCGCAGGCCGAGGTCGGCGAGGATCGAGCGCACTGGCCCATCCGGAACGGCCGCCAGGGACTCGGCCTCGTGCGTGGGCCACGCGGCTTCGAATGCCGCCAGGACCACGGCCACGGGAATCCGCAGCTCGGTCCGACCATCGGTCTCCGCTGGCTCGACATCGGATTCCCACAGGATGTGGCCGGTGCCGCGCACTGCGAGGAAGGCGCCGCGCAGCAGCAGGTTCGGTGCGAGGTGCACGCTCACCACCAAGGCCTCGGGGGTGTAGGCGAGAGCGAG
>JBDSNZ010000183.1:0-7750 GCA_039915055.1 Ornithinibacter sp. | reverse complement strand
GTGGCCTGGTCTGCCGCAGACCTCGAGGGTCGCGAGGTGCCCGGCCGCGACGAGGTCGGGCTCGCGCTGAGCCTGCGCCGCGGAGAGCGGGTCGCGGCATGAGCGGCGCAGGGCGCATCAGCGCGCTCGAACGTCAAGAACGGTGGGCGCGGGTCGCGTGGAGCGCCCTCGCGGAGCCGCGCAACCTCCCGGCACTCACCTCCGTGGCCACGCACGGCGCCGTCGACGCGCTCGCGGCCCTACGGGGCCGCACCTCGCTCCGCTCCGACCTCGGCCCCCGCCTGGCCGACCTCGACGTGGACCAGCTGGCACGGGTCGTGGAGCAGCGCCGCATCCGGGTGCTCATCCCCGGTGACGAGGAGTGGCCCGATGGCGTCAACGACCTGTGCGATCCACCGTTCTGCCTCTATGTCGACTCCACCGGGGACCTCGCGGACCTGGTCCGTCGCAGCGTCTCGCTCGTCGGTGCCCGGGCCGCGAGCGACTACGGGCTGACGGTGGCGGCAGACATCGCTGAAGGACTCGCGGGGCGTCGCTTCACGATGGTGAGCGGTGCGGCCTACGGGATCGACGCCGCGGGTCACCGCGGCACCCTTGGGGTGGATGGCTTCACGGTGGCGGTTCTGGCGAGCGGGGTCGACCGTCCCTACCCCAGCGCCCACGCCGGGCTCCTGCGGGACATCGCGCGCACCGGTGCGGTCGTGAGCGAGGTGCCGCCCGGCTGCGCGCCCTACCGCTCACGGTTCCTCGCACGCAACCGGATCATCGCTGCGCTCGGATGCTCGACCGTGGTGGTCGAGGCCAGCCTGCGGTCGGGCTCACTCTCCACCGCACGAGAGGCGCGCACCCTGCTGCGCCCGGTGGGAGCCGTGCCCGGGCCAGTCACGAGCATGACGTCGGCGGGGTGCCACGCTCTGCTCCGAGAGACCGACGCCGTGCTCGTCACCGACGCGGCCGAGGTCGCCGACCTGGCCGGGCGGATCGGCGAGGACCTGCTCGCGCCGCGCGAGGACGCGACGCGCTCGCCCGTCGACGATCTCGACCCGACGGCCTATGCGCTCTGGTCGGCCCTCCCGGTGAGGGGCGGCGCCGCCACCGATCGGCTGGCGGTCTCGGCGGGACTCTCGGTGGCGCGCGTGCTCGGTGTGCTCGCTTCGCTCGAAGCCGGGGACCTCGCGGTGCGCGTCGACGGTGGCTGGCGGAAGGCGCCTGCAGCACCACGCGGGCCCGCGGGTCGTTGATTCACGAGCGTGCAGGTGCGACGGTGGTGCGGTGAGCGATGTGACCCCCGACGCGTTGATCGCCTTCGAGCGACACCTGCGTGCTGAGCGTGGCAGATCACCCCACACGGTGCGCGCCTATGTCCGCGATGTCGGCGCCTTCCTCGCGCACCTCGGCGTGCACGACGACACAGGTCTGGGCGAGGTCGTGCTCGCGGACCTGCGGGTCTGGCTCGGGCTGGTCTCGCGCCGCGGCGCAGCGAGGTCGACCATCGCTCGCGCGGCCGCATCCTTGCGGACCTTCTTCCGCTGGCTCGAGCGCACCGGTCGGATCGACTCCGACCCCTCGCTGCGGCTCTCTGCGCCGCGGCGGCACGCCACGCTGCCCCCGGTGCTCGCCCAACGCTCCGCAGCCGCGCTTCTCGACGTTGCGACGGTCGCTGCCGATGATGACGACCCCATTCACCTGAGGAACCGGGCCGCACTGGAGCTGCTGTACGCCAGCGGGATCCGGGTGGGGGAGCTCGTCGGGCTCGACGTCGACGACGTCGATCTCGATCTGCGCGTGCTCCGGGTGCTCGGGAAGGGCGACAAGGAGAGGCGCGTCCCCTTCGGGGCTCCAGCGGGTGGAGCCGTGATCGACTGGCTCGAGCGAGGGCGTCCGCGCCTCGTCCGCGACGTCAGTGGCGCAGCCCTGTTGCTCGGGAGACGTGGCGCTCGGGCCGACCAGCGTCAGATCCGCAGCGCCGTCCACGAGCTGCTCCGCCACGTGCCCGACGCCCCTGACCTGGGCCCGCACGGTCTCAGGCACAGCGCCGCGACCCACATGCTCGAGGGCGGCGCCGACCTCCGGATGGTCCAAGAGCTCCTCGGGCACGCCTCTTTGGCCACCACGCAGATCTACACCCACGTCTCGGTCGACCGGCTCAAGCGGTCCTACGCCATCGCGCACCCCCGCGCCTGACTCCGCAGGCGCGCCACCCCCTCGCAGAACGTCCGGAGGGTGACCCACAGCGGAGATCCCTGCCGCACGTAGAACCGACGCTGGAGCAAGACCAGGTCACTGGCGACCGAGACTGCCCTGGTCTGGAAGCCCCAGGAGCGGGAGCAGCACAGCTCGTCCGCCGAGCAGCAGGGGTAGTGGGTCCAGATAGGCAGACCCACGCCTGGCGCCGAGGTGGAGGCAGCCGATCGCTCCACAGTGGCCGGAGACTCCAGCGCCGAGCTGCTGGAGTCCGAGCACGTCTCCGGCCCCGACGACCTCCCCCTCCCGGACACTCGCCACCACCGGCTCGTAGGTGCTCGAGAGCCCTCCTGCGTGAGCCACCGTCACCGTGCCCCTCCCGGCGACCATCCCCGCATGGGTCACCTCGCCGGGTGCCACGGCAACCACGGTGGCGCCAGCGCTCGAGACCAGATCGAGGCCGCGGTGGCCGGGGCCGTAAGGGCTGGGTGGGGCCGCGAACTCCCTCAGCACAGGAGGACGTGGCTGCAGGGGCCAGAGCCACGCCGGGTGACCCACCACCGGCGAGTCCGTCGCTGTGGGAACGCTGCTCGAGCCCGCGCGCGACGGAGCGAACGATCGAGGTGGAGTGGGGTCAGACGGTTGGGCCCCCGCTTCGCTCGTACGCGACGCCAGGGTCTGACCGTCCTGGGCTGTCAGTGGCCTGGCGGCTACCGTGGCAGTGGCGGCCAGGCTCACGGCGAGGAGAACGTGCAGCGACATGGGAGCACCTTGCGCTGCCGGTCACCTCGGAGTCGAGGGGGAGGCCGGCCCCTGTGGACCGCTGCCGCGCCGCCACACGCCTGTGGACGGACGGCCCCAGGGGGTTTGGGAGTGTCAGCGGCCGGTGGCGAGGCTGGCCAGCCGAGTGCACCCCTCACGGAGCACCTCGTCGTCCTTGCAGAACGCGAAGCGCACGAGGGTGCGCGCTGCGGCCACGTCGTCGTGGAACACCGACACCGGGATGCCCACGACGCCGATCCGAGCGGGTAGGTCGAGGCAGAACTCGAGCGCATCCGTGGCGCCGAGCGGGGACACGTCCGCGATGACGAAGTAGGTCCCCTGCGGCACGGAGGCCTTCAGGCCGGCCCGCGAGAGCCCCTCGAGGAGCACGTCCCGCTTGGCCTGCATCGACCGCGCCAGACCGGCATACGTCTCGTCCGGCAAGCCGAGACCGACGGCGACCGCCGGCTGGAACGGCCCGGACGAGCCGAACGTGAGGAACTGCTTGACGGCGAAGATCGCCGCGACCGCCTCGGCCGGCCCGCTGACCCAGCCCACCTTCCAGCCCGTGGTCGAGAAAGTCTTTCCCGCGGAGGAGATCGTCAGGGTTCGCTCGCGCATCCCCGGCAGCGAGGCGACCGGCAGGTGCTCGGCACCGTCGAAGAGCAGGTGCTCGTAGACCTCGTCGGTGACGACCCAGGCGTCGTGCTCTCGTGCCAGCGAACAGATCAGGTCGAGCTCGGCCCGGGTGAAGACCTTGCCAGTCGGGTTGTGCGGGGTGTTGAGCAGCACGAGCCGGGTGCGGTCGGAGAACGCCGCTCGCAACGAGTCCTCCTCGACGGCGAAGTCGGGGAAGCGCAGCACTGACGTGCGACGCACCCCGCCCGCGAGCGCGATGGTTGCCGCATAGGAGTCGTAGTAGGGCTCGAACGTCACGACCTCGTCGCCGGGCCGCACCAGGGCGAGCATGGTGGCAGCGATGGCCTCCGTGGCCCCCACGGTCACGAGCACCTCCGACGCGGCGTCGATCTCCAAGCCGTAGAACCGCTTCTGGTGCCCGGCAATGGCCGACTTCAGCTCTGGCACACCGGTGCCCGGGGGGTACTGGTTGCGCCCTGAGCGGATCGCGTCGACAGCCGCGTCGAGGACCTCGCGCGGGCCGTCGGTGTCGGGGAAGCCCTGACCCAGGTTGATGGCATCGTGCTCCTGCGCCAACGCTGTCATCGTCGCGAAGATCGAGGTCCCAAAGGGTGCGAGGGCGGGGTTTCCGAGCGGTCCGGTCATGCGCCGAGGGTATGCCGTGCAGGTCAGGAGAGCTCGGCGGAGACGCGGGCCTCGGTGTATCCCTCGGTCAGGTGCGCGACGGACAGCCCGAGCAGGCGCTCGGTGTCGCCGGCCAGGGACGCGGCGAGGATCTCCTCGTGCTCGGTGACCATCCTCGCCACGTTGCCGGGGTCGTGCACGTAGGAGCGGGTGATCCGTCGCGACACGGGGTGGTCCCACAGCTGGTCGAGGATGGTGAGGAGGAAGTCGTTGTCGCACGGCGCCACCATCGCCTGGTGGAACCGCCGGTTGAGCTCGTACTGCTCCTGGGCGTTGCCGGGGTCGGCCTCGCGCATCTGCTCGATCAGAAGGCGGACCCGAGCCGACTCCACCCCGCTGAGGCGGCCGCAGGCGAGCTGGAGGGCGAGGGTCTCGAGGCGCTCGCGCACCTGGTGCACCTCGGTGACCGCCGCGGGGGAGAGGCTCTTGACGAGGTAACCGTTGCCCGGCTCCCACAGGACCAGACCTTCATGGGTCAGGCGACCCAGGGCTTCTCGAAGTGGCGTGCGTGAGATGCCGAGCTCCGCCGCGAGCTGCAGCTGGACGAGGGCAGAGCCTGGCGGCCTCGTGCCGTCGACGATCTCGTCGCGGAGCCGTTGGTAGGCCGCTTCGCCCATCGGCTGTCGCATCCGCGCCTGACGCTGGCCCGGGGAAGGAGAACCGCCGGGGGAGGTCGAGGGTCCGCGCTGGGCAGGAGGGGTCACCCGGAAGATTTTATCTGGTGATTTCTTTGGATACAATGAATACATCACTCAAGGACCGGTCAAGGGAGACCCATGAACTACGTCATGAATGCCTGGTACGTCGCGGCGTGGTCCCACGAGGTCACCCGCGACCCCGTGGCGCGGACGGTGTGCGAGCTGCCGATCGTTCTCTACCGGGCTCAGGACGGCGCCGTTGTGGCACTGGCCGACAGGTGTGCCCACCGCGGCTTCCCGCTCTCCTCGGGTCGGGTGCTGGGCGACTCCATCGAATGTGGCTACCACGGCTTCCAGTTCGGCTGCGACGGCGTCTGCACGCGAGTGCCCGCTCAGTCCACGGTGCCCGCACGCGCCAGGGTGCGCTCCTACCCCGTGACGGAGAAGGACGGCTGGGTGTGGGTGTGGACCGGTGACGCCGAGGCGGCCGACCCCGAGGCGGTGCCCGACACGCACTGGATGGACGACCCTGCGTGGGCCGCCGTGACGCACTCCTACCTGTTCGAGTGCAGCGCAGACCTGGTGCACGACAACCTCCTCGACCTCACGCACGAGTCCTTCCTGCACCGGAGCACAGTCGGGGACGACTACATCTACGAGCACGGGATCACCGTCGAGGTCACCGACGACACCGTCGTGGTGGACCGGCTGATGCCCGGTGTCGAGGCACCGCCCCTCTACGCCTCGACGATGGGGGTCAGCGGCCCGTGGGATCGCTTCCACGCCACCGAATTCCGACTGCCGAGCCATCACACGCTGCACTCGGGGATCACCCCCGTGGGCAGGCCGCGCGAGGAGGGCCTGCTCATCAAGGTGCTCAACGCGATCACCCCGATCGACGAGACCACCTGCTGGTACTACTACTGCTTCGCGCGCAACTTCGCCATCGAGGACGAGCAGGCGACCGAGGACCTCCGGGTCGGGCTCGGCACCGTGCTGGATGAGGATGCGGACGCGCTGCGCCTCCAGCAGATCGGCCTCTCCAGCCGGCCACCCTCCGAGCACGACGTCCTCATCGCGCAGGACGCGGGTGTGGCGAAGGCCAGGCGTCTGATGAGGAAGCTCAAGGACGCGGAGGCCACGCAGGCCGTTGCCGGGTCCGCGCAGCGCGCCACCGAGCCGGCGACCCGCTGAGATGTGGATGCTCGTGCGGGCGGGCGTGGAGCACCCTGACGGTGCCACGGGCCGCCGGGTGCTGGCAGCCTGCCCGGACTCACCGGAGCGAGGCGACCCCTGGCGCTGGTCGGTGAGCCGCGTCGGTCCGGACAACCGCTGGTCGGTGGGGGTCGAGACCGCGCCCGAGCACGTCACCGCGCACCACGACGTCGTCGATGCCGCACCTGACCTGCGCCTGGAGCGGTCCCCGGGGGAGCAGATCGTCGTGGTCGGCACGCAGGGACGTCACCTCGTGCGTGACGCCGCCGGCCCCTGGCGCCGGTGGTTGGAGCGAGGAGACGTCTTCGTGGTCGAAGGGGAGGAGGCCGAAGCCCTGGTCCTGCGTGGTGAGGAGGGGTCACGGGCCAGCATCGTGCGGCTCGCCCCCAACGGTGCACTGCCCCTCCGGTGGGTTCCGTGAGTGCGGTTCAGGCAGGTCCGGAGGTCGACCTCTCCCTGCTGGTGCGCCAGGTGCGATGGGAGGCCGAGGGGGTGGTGTCGGTGCTCCTGGAGGATGCCGGAGGAGCCGACCTCCCGCAGTGGGCCCCCGGCGCGCACATCGACCTCCACCTGCCGGGCGGTGCCACCCGGCAGTACTCCCTGTGCGGGGACCCTTGCGACCGGAAGGTCTGGCGGGTCGGCGTGCTGCGCGAGGATGCCGGTCGCGGCGGGTCGGCCGCGGTGCACGAGAGGGTCCGGCCCGGCACGGTCCTGGGTGCCCGCGGCCCGCGCAACGCGTTCGCGCTCGCCGGCACCGGGCCGTTCCGCTTCGTCGCGGGAGGGATCGGTATTACGCCGATCCTCGCCATGGTGCGTGAGTGCGAGGCGCAGGGGGTGGACTGGTCGTTGCTCTACGGGGGGCGCAGCCGGGGCTCGATGGCGTTCCTCGGCGAGCTCGCGGCATACGGCGGGAAGGTCACCCTGCACCCGCAGGACGAGGTCGGCCTGATGCCGCTGGGTGAGCAGTTCGGGGCACCGCAGCCCGGCACCACGGTGCACGCCTGTGGTCCGGCAGCGATGCTCGACGCCCTCCACGGGGCCATGGAGTCGTGGGTGGAGGCCCTGCGGGTGGAGCGGTTCGTCGCGGTGGAGGCCACCACGGAGCAGCTGCACTCCGAACGAGCCTTCGACGTCGATGCGGTGCGTAGCGGAGTCACGGTGCGGGTGCCCGTCGGCACCTCGATCGTGCGTGCCCTGGAGGGGGTCGGGATCTTTCCCGGGACGTCGTGCGAGGAAGGCATCTGCGGGACGTGCGAGACGGGCGTGGTGAGCGGAGAGGTCGACCACCGGGACTCCCTGCTCTCCGAGGCCGAACGGGCCGCGGGGGAGACGATGATGATCTGTGTGTCTCGCTGCACCGGCCCGCGGCTCGGCCTCGACCTCTGAGACGTCAGGGGACCCGCCCCGCTCGGACGACGCACCGATTTCGGTGAGCAGCGCGGTGGCCCTAGAATGGGGCGACGACCGGTTTCGGCCGGTCGAATTCGCGCGTCTTCCACCGTGTGACGAGGTAGGACCTCCGATCACGGGGCGCACCACGGCAGTCCCAGCACCCGGCGACGGGTGACGGGCAGGGTGCGTTGCAGGCGCCAGGCAGGGGCCGCACCCTCGCGGTCCCGACGCAACTG
>JBDSNZ010000159.1:0-2889 GCA_039915055.1 Ornithinibacter sp. | reverse complement strand
GCCTCGCGGAACGGGCCGTACAAGCCTGAGGTGTACTTCGCGGCATACGCCAGGAGCACCGTGTCGGTGTGGCCTGCGACATCGAGGGCGGCACGCACTGAGGCAACCTGCCCGTCCATCATCCCGGAGAGCCCGAGCACGGGCGCCCCGGTTGCAGCCTGCGCCAGCGCCATCGATGCATAGCGGTCGAGGGTGGCGTCGTTGTCGACCGACCCGTCGGCGGCCAGCACGCCGCAGTGACCGTGGTCGGTGAACTCGTCCAGGCACAGGTCGGCCATCACGACGAGCTCGTCACCGACCTCCTCGACGAGGGCTCGCAGGGCGAGGTTGAGGATGCCGTCGGGGTGATCGGCACCCGACCCGCGCGCATCCTTGGCCTGGGGGACACCGAAGACCATGATGCCGCCGAGACCGGCTGCGACGCACCGGTGCGCCTCCTGGAGCAGGCTCTCCATCGTGTGCTGGAGCACGCCGGGCATCGCGGAGATCGGCACCGGCTCGGCGATGCCCTCCCGCACGAACACCGGCAGCACCAGGTCTGCAGCGTGCAACCGGGTCTCGGCCACCAGCCGCCGCAGCGCAGGGGTACGCCGCAGCCGCCGGGGCCGGTGGGTCGGAAAGCCCATCAGGTCGCCCGGCGGCGCCCGCTCGGGCGACGCTGGCTCGGGCGTAGCACGACCTCTCCGGCCTCGGCGGCCGCGAGCGCGAGCGACGAGCCGTGGTCGGCGAGGGCGTCGACGAGGGCGTCGGCCGAGGGCTCGGGAGCCAACACGTCCACGCGAAGCCCGTGCTCCTCGGCCGTCTTCGCCGTCGCCGGGCCGATGCAGGCCACGACGGTGCCCGGGTGCGGCTTTCCCGCGATGCCGACGAGGTTGCGCACCGTCGAGCTCGAGGTGAACAGCACGGCGTCGAACGACCCGTTCTTGATCGCATCGCGAACCCCCTGTGCGGGAGGAGCCGCACGCACCGTGCGGTAGGCCGTGACGTCGTCGACCTCCCAGCCGGTGGCCAGCAGCCCGGCCACGAGGGTCTCGGTGGCGATGTCGGCGCGCGGCAGGAAGACGCGGTCGATCGGGTCGAGGTCGGGGTCGTAGGGCGGCCAGGCCTCCAGGAGGCCCCGCGCGGACTGCTCCCCGCTGGGCACCAGGTCCGGCGTGATGCCCCACTCGCGCAGGGCCTGGGCGGTGACCCCTCCCACGGCGGCGACCTTGAGGCCGGCGAATGACCTGGCGTCGAGGCCGAACTCGTCGAACTTCTCGCGGATCGCACGCACCGCGTTGACGGAGGTGAACCCGACCCACTCGTAGCGGCCGGTGACCATGCCCTTGACCGCCCGCTCGAGCTGCTGCGGCGTTCGCGGCGGCTCCACGGAGATCGTCGGCACCACCGAGGCGCGCGCGCCGTGGTGCTCGAGGCGGGCGATGGTCGACGCCGACTGCTCCTTGGTGCGTGGCACGAGCACGCTCCAGCCGAAGAGCGGCTTGGTCTCGAACCAGGACAACGTCTCGCGCAGCGCGACCGTCGCTCCGACCACGGCGAGCACCGGGAAGGCGGCGTCGACCATCATCGTGCCGGCCTCGGCCAACGTGGTCACCACGGTGCGCTGGTCGGTGCTGGTGCCACGCTCGGTGATGGCGACCGGAGTGGACCCGTCGCGCCCCGCAGCGTGCAGGGCCTCCAGCGTGGTCGCTGCCCGGTCGGGCGGGCCCAGGACGACGACGGTGACCCCGCTGTCGAGGGCAGCGCCGAGCTGGGCCTTGCGGTCGCCGGCGGCCACCACGAGCAGGCCGGTGGAGGCGCTGGACGTCAGTGGCACACCGGCATACGACGGCACGGCCGTGACAGAGCTGACGCCCGGCACGATCTCGATGACGATCCCTGCCTTGTGACAGGCGAGCGCCTCCTCGGCCATGCCGTTGAAGACTGCCGGGTCCCCGTCCATGAGTCGGACCACGAGACCTCCCGGGTGGGCCTTCGCCGCTCGCACGACGAGCTTGGCGCGGGACGCCTGGGTGAGGGCCTGGCCGTGGTCACCGTGCCCGGCCTCGACGAGGTCGACCTCTGGGCGGCACCAGCGTTCGATGACGGCGTCGCGCGGGACCTGGTCAGTGACGACCGCGTCGGCCGCCGCGAGCAGCTCGCCCGCGCGGACGGTGAGCAGGCCCGGATCTCCGGGCCCTGCTCCGACGAAGACGACGCGCGCGGGAACGCGCGTGGTGGGTGGGGTGGACGAGCGCGTGGGGCTCACAGTGCACGCTCCGTGGTGAGGGGGTCGGTGGTCGTGGTCATCAGCTGCGCGGCTCCGTCATCGAGGAGGATCCTCGCGAGACGTCTGCCGAGCAGGTCGGGATCGTCGGGGTCACCGACGATGGAGCGCCGTAGGTCGGCGCTGCCGTCAGGGGTCGTCACGACGGCACGCAGGGAGAGCTCGGGGCCCTCCATGCCCTCGACGACCTCGGCCAGGGCGCCGACCGGGGCCGAGCACCCCGCCTCGAGCTCGGAGAGCAGCGCGCGCTCGGCGGTGACGCAGGTGCGGGTGTCTGGGTCGTCGATGCTCGCCACGATGGCGGTCGTCGAGGCATCGTCGGCGCGCACCTCGACGGCGAGCGCTCCCTGGCCGGGGGCCGGCAGCATCTGGATCGGGTCGAGCACCTCGGTGACCTCGCCCAACCGGCCCAGACGGCGCAGCCCCGCCGCAGCGAGCACGACGGCATCCAGCTGTCCGCCGCTGACGGTTCGCAGGCGGGTGTCGACGTTGCCGCGGAGCTCCGCGAGCTCCAGGCCGAGCCCGAGGGCGGCGAGCTGGGCGCGCCGGCGTGGCGACCCGGTGCCGACCGTGCTCCCCGCGGGGAGCTCGCCGAGGGTCAGCCCGTCGCGCGCCACCAGCGC
>JBDSNZ010000146.1:0-3644 GCA_039915055.1 Ornithinibacter sp. | reverse complement strand
GACTCTTCGGCAACATGCTCGCCGGGCACCTCATGCTCCTGGTCTTCATCCTCGGCGGGGAGTACCTCCTGCTGCACGGGAGCAACATCGGCATCCAGGCCTCCGGCATCGTCGGGATGGGCTTCGGTGTCGTCATGACCTTCTTCGAGCTCCTGGTGCAGTTCCTCCAGGCGTTCATCTTCACCCTCCTCGCGGCGCTCTACATCGGTGACGCCGTGAGCGAGGAGCACTGACCCGGACCTCGGTCCGTCCCCCCGACCAGAGCACCGACCCTCCAGACGCCAGGACCCACCCGGCGCCCTCGAAAGGAAAACCGCAATGACCGGCAACATCACCTTCCTCGGCTACGGTCTCGCCGCCATCGGCCCCGGTATCGGCATCGGCCTGATCTTCGCGGCCTACATCAACGGCGTCGCCCGCCAGCCCGAGGCTCGCGGCATGCTCCAGACCATCGCCTTCACCGGCATGGCGCTCACCGAGGCGCTCGCCATCCTCGGTCTGGTCTTCGTCTTCGTGTTCAACACCAACTGACCAGTCCGTCCGGCTTCTCCCAGATCGACAGATAAGGAAGCGACGTGGTTCTCGCATCCGTTCCCACCGCCGAAGGTGTGGGGTGGCCCGAAAAGCTCCCGCTGCTGCCGCACCCCGCCGAGCTCATCGTGGCGATCATCGCCTTCGCGATCCTCTACTGGATCTTCGCGAAGATGGTCGTCCCCAAGATGGAGGCGATGTACGAGGAGCGGGCCGCAGCCATCGAGGGCGGCATGGCCCAGGCAGAGGAGGCCCAGGCCGAGGCCCGGGCCGCGCTGGAGAAGTACAACGCCCAGCTCTCCGAGGCTCGCACCGAAGCCAACGAGATCCGCGAGTCCGCGCGTGAGCAGGGCGCGTCGATCGTGACCGAGATGCGCGGGCAGGCCCAGTCCGAGGCGGCTCGGATCACCGAGTCCGCCAAGCGCCAGGTCGAGGCCGAGCGCCAGCAGGCCGTGGTCTCCCTCCGTCAGGAGGTGGGTGCGCTCTCGACCACCCTCGCGAGCAAGATCGTCGGGGAGTCCCTCGAGGACGAGGTGCGCCAGAACGGGATCGTGGACCGCTTCCTCGCGGAGCTCGAAGCCGGCGACGTCACCCCCGAGAAGGTCGGCACGGCCGGGCAGGACGCCTGATGCGTGGCTCCTCACGGTCAGCAGCCCGAGCGGCGGAGGAGGCTCTCGACACCTCCCTGCAGGGCGGTGCGGACGCCACCATGCAGGCCGAGGAGCTCTTCGCCGTGACGGCAGTGGTCGACGGCAGCGCGTCGTTGCGGCGCGCCCTGGCGGACCCCTCGCGCGAGGCGGCGGACAAGGGAGCGCTCGCGACGCGCGTCTTCGGCGGCAAGGTCGGGGCGAGCGCCGCCGATCTCGTCGCTGCTGTCGCGCAGCAGCGCTGGGCCGACGAGCGCGATCTCACCGACACCATCGAGACCCTGGCCGTGCAGTCCCTGCTCGCGAGCGCTGAGTCCCAGGGTCGGATCGACCGGGTCGAGGACGAGCTCTTCCGCTTCGAGCGGATCGTCGCGGGGGATGCGGGCCTGCGGGACGCCCTGTCCAGCCGCAACACCGACGGACCGGGCAAGGCTGCCCTGGTGCACGAGCTCCTGGAGGGCAAGGCAGCGCCGGAGACCGTGCGCTTGGCCGAGCAAGCGGTGCGCAGCCCGCGCGGGCGGCGGCTGGACCGCGTGCTCGAGTCCTACCTCGAGCTCGCGGCGCGTCGCCGGGAGCAGCTCACTGCTCTCGTCACCGTCGCCACTGCCCTCAGCGAGCAGCAGCAGGCACGGCTGCGGAGCGCCCTGGAGGGCCACTACGGCAAGGCCGTCGTGCTCCAGGAGCTCCACGACCCCGCCGTCCTGGGCGGCATCCGGGTGCAGGTCGGCGACGACGTCGTCGACGGCACCGTGCTGAGGCGTCTCGAGGAGGCGCGCCGGCACGTCACCGGCGGCTGACCGCCGCCGCGCACCACCCCTGCACTCAGACAGCGCCACACCCACCAGAACTTCGGCCCACATGGGGCCGGTGACCGAGGAGAAGATCAGATCATGACGGAGCTCTCGATCCGTCCGGAGGAGATCCGGGACGCCCTGGACAGCTACGTCCGGTCCTACGAGCCGGGCGTCGCTGCACGCGAAGAGGTCGGCCGCGTCACCGACGCCGGTGACGGCATCGCCCACGTCGAGGGACTGCCCTCGGCCATGACCAACGAGCTGTTGCAGTTCGAGGACGGCACGCTCGGCCTGGCCCTCAACCTCGACGTGCACCAGATCGGTGTCGTCATCCTGGGTGACTTCTCCAGGATCGAGGAGGGCCAGGAGGTCAAGCGCACGGGCGAGGTGCTCTCGGTCCCCGTCGGCGACAACTTCCTCGGCCGCGTGGTCGACCCGCTCGGCACGCCCATCGACGGACTCGGTGACATCCAGACCGACGAGCGTCGCGCCCTGGAGCTGCAGGCTCCCACCGTGGTGCAGCGCAAGTCCGTGCACGAGCCGATGCAGACCGGTCTGAAGGCCGTCGACGCGATGACCCCGATCGGTCGTGGCCAGCGCCAGCTCATCATCGGCGACCGCCAGACGGGCAAGACCACGGTCGCCGTCGACACGATCATCAACCAGAAGGAGTTCTGGGAGAGCGGCGACCCCGACAAGCAGGTGCGCTGCATCTATGTCGGCATCGGCCAGAAGGGCTCGACGATCGCTGCGGTCAAGGGCACCCTCGAGGACGCCGGAGCGATGGAGTACACCACCATCGTCGCGGCCCCCGCCTCGGACTCCGCGGGCTTCAAGTACCTCGCGCCCTACACCGGCTCGGCCATCGGCCAGCACTGGATGTACCAGGGCAAGCACGTCCTCATCGTCTTCGACGACCTGTCCAAGCAGGCCGAGGCCTACCGCGCCGTCTCGCTCCTCCTGCGGCGCCCGCCGGGCCGCGAGGCCTACCCCGGTGACGTGTTCTACCTGCACAGCCGGCTCCTCGAGCGCTGCGCCAAGCTGTCCGACGACCTCGGCCACGGGTCGATGACCGGGCTGCCGATCGTGGAGACCAAGGCCGGCGACGTCTCGGCCTTCATCCCGACCAACGTCATCTCCATCACGGACGGTCAGATCTACCTCCAGTCCGACCTCTTCAACGCCAACGTGCGCCCCGCGATCGACGTGGGTATCTCGGTGTCCCGAGTCGGTGGCGCCGCGCAGATCAAGGCGATGAAGTCGGTCTCCGGCCGGCTCAAGCTCGACCTCGCGCAGTACCGCGCACTGGAGGCGTTCGCGATGTTCGCCTCCGACCTGGACCCGGCCAGCCGGGCCCAGCTCGCCAAGGGCGCTCGCCTGGTCGAGCTGCTCAAGCAGCCGGCGGCCTCGCCGTTCCCCGTCGAGGAGCAGGTCGTCTCGATCTGGCTCGGCACCACCGGCAAGCTGGATGACGTCGCGGTCGAGGACGTCCGCCGTTTCGAGGGCGACTTCCTGGACCACCTGCGCCGCACCAAGGGCGAGCTCCTCGACGCGATCCGCGAGACGGGCAAGTTCGAGGAGGAGACCGAGCAGGCCCTCGAGGCCGAGGTCGCGACCTTCAAGGGCAAGTCCTGGCAGGGCACCGGCGCCGACGGCCTCGTCGCCGGCAACG
>JBDSNZ010000079.1:0-12859 GCA_039915055.1 Ornithinibacter sp. | reverse complement strand
GGGGCTCGCTCAGCCCCAGGCCCGGCCCGTCCACCAGCACGTAGCGTCGACCGCCGGGAAGGTGGGGCAGCAGCAGGTCCCACGTGTGGCTGTCGACGAACATCGAGGGCCACAGAACCGTGACACGACCGCTGGCGATGCTGCGGACATGGAGTGCGCCGAGCCGCGTGGGGATGGCGGCTGTCCACTCGTCGGGAGGCGGGGCCGCGGGCATCTCGGGGCCTTTCGCAGGGAGACAGACCTTGATGGCACACGGCAGCCTTCGCCATGGCGCCGTGCAGGCTCAAGGGTATTGCCATCGTGATGCCACTGGAGGGAGGCCCGCCCACCCGGCCATGCTCGTCGTCCCCTTCCGTACGGCGACGCACGGCGGGTGTCACGCGTCGGCTGGGCTGCTGGTCACCACTGGTCGGGCTCGCGTGTGGTGCCCAGCGCTCCGGTACGTCGAATGGTTTCCGGCGTGACGGTCTCCCGGCAGTCCTGACCGAGATACGGCGATTCGGTCCGGCCCTGACCCAGCGAGCCAATGACGTCCCGGCTACTTCGGACTGCCCTACCGGCGCGAGTCGGCCACGTGGAACCAACCGGTCGTGAAGAGTAAAGGAACAGTCAGTGGAAGGTAAAGAGATGGTCAAGATGGACTATGGACAGGCACTCGTGTGGGAGACGAGGATTCTGGCCAGTGGCGATCCCACGACCGACGTCCAACCCGCCTGACCACCAAGCGCGCTGCGACGGCGGCCTCGATGCGCTTCGGCGAATTCGGACGTGCACATTCACGCCCAGAGGAACGACCAGCACGGCGGTTGCGAGGGCGACACCCGTCAAGGCGGCCCATCCGGCATCCGTCCCGAGTATGACCAAGTCAGGGGTTTGGACATGCGAAAGATCTTCGTAGTACTCATCGGCCTGATGTTGGCGGCGTTCACCGCGACATCTGCCCAGGCGGCCAGTCCGCATTACGTCAAGGGCCCGTCGGTCACGGTCTCAGGCAACAGCCTCGTGGTGTCCTTCAAGGCAGCCGGGCTCGGCAGCACCGTGGACACGGCCGACTTCACCCTCACCGGCACTGTGACGGCAACCGCCCAGTGCTACACCAGGAGCGGCAACCCGGTCAATGGAGTACCCAAGACGGACACCACCAACGTCGAGGCGACCGGCACGTTCGACGTCCGCAACGGACAGACGACTGGATCGTTCACGGTCTCCCCCGTGTCCAGCCTGAAGTGCACGGGTAACCAGAGCGTCAGGATCCTTTCGGTGTCCTACGACCTCACCCTCGACAACGTGTACCTCGGCTCCACGCACCTCGTGGGCTAGTCACACGGCTCCGATCGAGGGCGGGCCCGGCAGCCTCTGTGGTGCCGGGCCCGCTTCCCGCCCACCCCAGGCGTTGAGTACGCCCGCTGGCGAGCAGGTCGTGAGCGCCGGCGACACCGTGCTCGAGCTCCTCGACGGCTACCCGGAGGCCACCGTGCTCGCCACGAGCCTGCGCGAGATCGGCGTCCCGGGTGAACGCCTCGTCAGGCTCGGGCCGCTCCCGATCGACCACACCGACGAACCACAGTCCCCCGCCGTGCGACTGTTCCTCGACCGCGCCGCCAGCAAGGACGTCACCCACCGCGTCACCCCCGACGACCTTGCCGCGGCCGAGCGCATCGCCTGCACCACCGGCGGCCTCCCCCTCGCAATCGAGCTCGCCGCCGCAAGAGTCGGTGACGTGGAGGTCGATGGCGTTGTCGGCCTGCGGCAGGAGGACCGTCGCGGGCTCGTGTGCCAGCTCATCGTCGCGACCGGTGAGCGCCCGACGCTGTTGGTGCTCGTCAGTGATCCCCAGGGGGAGATGGACGACGAGTGTGCGGTGGCGGAGCGGGTCACGGCGGGGTTGCTGCCCATCCTGCGCTGACCGCGGATTCAGGCACACCGCCCGCAGTGAGGGTCAGGGCATCGCCTGCACCGCTGACCTCCGCGTGCTGTGGAGCATCCGGCATCCGGCGCCCGGCGATCGGGGGCTCCGTGCCGGTCAGTCGGTCGGAGCCAGGCGGACAGGTGCCTCACCGGCGCCGGTCTGCACGGCCCACAGCCCGGCATACGTGCCGCCGAGAGCCACGAGCTCGTCGTGGGTCCCCGCCTCGCCGATGCGCCCCAGCTCGAGCACCCAGATCCGGTCCGCGTGGCGCACGGTGGAGAGCCGGTGGGCGACCACGACGGCGGTGCGGCCCACCGTGGCCTCGCGCAGTGAACGCTGGATCGCGGCCTCAGTCTCGGTGTCGACGGCGCTGGTCGCCTCGTCGAGCACGAGCACCGCGGGTCGGCGCAGCAGCGCCCGGGCGAGGGCGAGCCGCTGGCGCTGACCACCGGAGAGGGTGCGCCCGCCCTCGCCGACCGGAGCGTCGAGACCGCCGGGCAGCTGCTCGAGCAGGTCGCCGGCCGCTGCGGCGTCGGCAGCCTCGAGCAGCTGCGCCCTGGAGGCATCGGGCTGGGCGTAGGCGATGTTCTCCCCGATCGTGCCGGCGAAGAGGTGCACGTCCTGGGCGACGTAGCCGATCGAGCCGCGCAGCGAGGCCCAGGTGAGATCGCGCAGGTCGTGGCCGTCGAGGGTGACCCGACCCGAGCGGGGGTCGCCGAAGCGCAGCAGCAGACGGAGCAGCGTCGACTTGCCCGCGCCAGTGGCCCCCACCACGGCGTGGGTCTCCCCCTCGGGGATGACGAGGTCGATGCCGTGGAGCACGTCGGGCCCTTCTCCGTACCCGGCCACCACGTTCTCGAAGACGATGCGCCCGCGCACCCCGGAGCCGAGCTCGAGCGACCCCTGCTGGGTCTCGACCGGCTCGTCGAGCAGGGCCAGGATGCGGGCGGTCGACGCGCGTCCGCGTTGGTAGAGGTCGAGCACGGTCGCGACGTCGGTGAGGGGCCAGAGCAGCCGCTGGGTCATGAAGACGAGCACGGAGTAGAGGCCGACCTCGAGCGTGCCGTCGAGCACCGCGAACCCGCCGATGAGCAGGGTCGCAGTGAAGCCCGCGAGGATCGCCATCCGGACAAGTGGCACGAAAGCGGCCGATGACCTGATGGCCACCGTGTTGGCGTCGCGGTAGGCCGACGATGCCGCGCGCACCCGCCCGAGCTCGCGCTCCTCGGCGGTGAACGCCTTGATGGTGCCGAGACCGGCGAGGTTGGCACTGAGCACGCCGGAGAGCACCGCCACCGACTCGCGGACGCGGTCATAGAGCGGCTCGAGCCGCCGTTGGTAGACGAGCGACGCCACGACGATGACGGGGATGGGCAGGAACGCCACCACGAGCAGCTGCCACGACGCGATCGCGAACACCACCCCCACGACGACGATGTTGATCACGGTCTGCCAGATCTGGGGGAACCCGATGTCCAGGAGCCGCTCGAGCTGGTTGACGTCGTCGTTGACCGTCGACAGGGTGCGGCCGGCCGCCCGCCCCTCGTGCCACCCCAGGTCGAGGTGCTGCGCGTGGGCGTAGGCGTCCAGGCGCGGGTCGTGCTCGACCGCCTGCGCGAGCCCCCGGAAGAGGACCGCAGCCACATACTCGCTCGCCGACTCGATGACCCACACGACCGCGTTGATCACGGCGAGCCACACCAGCTGGGTGTAGCGCGACTCCACGCCGAGCATCCCGGCCACGAACGAGTCGGCGCCGCGCACCACGACGTCGACCGCTGCGCCGATGAGCAGCTCCGGCACGATGTCGGCGAGCTTGTTGACGCCCGCGACCGCGACCGCGAGCACGAAGCGCCGGCGGTAGCGGCGGTAGCGCGACCAGAGGGCGGCGAGCGGCCGGGCGGGAAAGGTGGCCGGGGTGTCCACGGTGGTCCTTGCGTTCGGGGGTGGTCCAGCGAAGGCTAACCCTGCGCGGGTGGGCCGAGACCTGGGTCCGTCCCGCGTCAAACCTTTGACAGAGGCAGGACGAAGATTAGACAAAGCGGTGGAGCTCACCTACCGTGAACGAATGGAGCAACCCCCCGTGAGTGACTCGAGCCCGCGCACCGAAGTGGTCGCGGTGAGCGCGAGCGTCGTCGCGCAGAGCCTGGATGCCGTTCGCGGCGCGCCCGGCATCGTGCCCGCGCTCCGTCTCGTCGATGACCTCGTCCGCGCCGCGCGCACCGGGGTTCCGGCTGATCTCCTCCTGCTCACCGACGCGGTGAGTGACGACACCGACCAGCTCACCGGCATCGGCGCGGTGCACGCTCTCGGAGCGCTGCCGGCATCCGAGGGCCACCCGCTGCTCCTCGACCTCCTGCGCTCCGGCCGCGCGCACCTTCGTGAGCACGCCGCGTGGGCGCTCGGTTCCGGCGCGCCGAGCCCGGATGCCGTGGACGCGCTCGTCGCGATGGTGGCCGGGGGTGGCTTCGGCGCGATGGTCGGCCAGCGCACCCTCGAGCGCTGGGCTCCGATCCAGCCGGATGCCGTCGGGGGGGCCCTCGCCGCAGCGATCACCGCCGAGGCGCGGCCCACGGCGCGGACACGACTCGTGGAGACGCTCGGTCTCGTGCCGGGTGACACGGTCACCACCGTGCTCCTGGCCCGGGCCGCCGACGACTCCGAGCACGCTGGCGTGCGCGCAGCAGCGATCGCAGCCCTGGGCGACCGGACCGACGGCATCGACGCAGCGGCCACCATGCTCCTCACTACCATCGCCACGGGAACCGACCCCCTCTCCGACGTCGCCCGGGCCGCGCTTCACGACCTGGCGCCCACCCCGACCGCACCGCGCGAGACGCGCGGGCTCACGGTCGTGCAGCTGTTCCTCCACGCTGACATCGACGCCGAGCTCACGCAGGCCGGCCGCGGTGACAACGGCGGCATCGCCACCCTGCTCGTGCAGCTCGGTGACGCTCTCGCCGCGCAGCCCGGCATCGAGCGAGTCGTCACGCTCTCCCGCGGTCGTCCGGCCGATGCCCTGCCGAGCGACGACCTCCACGCACCCGGCCACCACTACGCCTCGGTGCCCGTCTGGGGCACGCCCCCGTCGCAGGCGCAGTCCTGGCGGTTGCGTGTCGCCGCCCGCCGCGGAATCCGACGGGTCCTGCGGGCGGCCGGCCCGGTCGACGTGCTGCACCTGCGGATGGCCGACGTGGGCTCGATGGCGGCGGCCGAGGCGGCCCGCGACCTCGGTGTCCCCGTGGTGTTCACCCTCGCCCCTGACCCGCAGGCGCTCCTCGTCGCCCGCGAGGCCGCCGGCACCCTGACCCGGGCAAGCTTCGGCGGGGCCGACCACATCGAGCACCTCGTGCTGCGCGACCGGCTCGTGCGCGGCATCGCCGACGAGTCCGCCCACCTGGTGCTCTTTCCCCGCCCCGACATCGAACGCGCCGTGCGGGCCCTGCTCGGCATCGACCTCTCCGACCCCACCGTGCGGGCGACGGTGGTCGCCGAGGGGGTCGACCTCGAAGCCATCGATCGGGCGCGCTCGGCCGTCGCCACCGCGAACCCCGACATCGCACCCCCGCGCCACCTCGCCGACCTCGACGCCCTGCTCACCACCCTTCCCCACGAGCGCCGGCACCTGCCCCTGGCCGTCAGCGTCGGGCGACTGCACCGTGTCAAGGGCATGGCGACCCTCGTCGAGACCTGGGCGACCCACCCCGACCTCGCCGATCGTTGCAACCTCCTCGTCATCGGCGGCGACCTCCTCGAGCCCAGCGACGACGAAGCCAGCGAGCTCGCGCGCATCGCCGAGATCGTGCCACCGTCCGATGCTGCGAGCCGCGGCCTCCTCCTCGCAGGGCACCGCCGCAACGCGGCCGTCGCGATGTGGCTCGCGGCCGTGCGCCTGGGCCGCCCCGGCCTGGCCGCGCCCGATGGCGTCTACGTCTCGGCCAGCCTCAAGGAGGAGTTCGGCATCGCGATCCTCGAGGCGATGTCCGCCGGGCTCGTCGTCGTCGCTCCCGCAGGAGGCGGGCCGGCCACTTACGTGGAGGACGGCCTCACCGGCATCCTCGTCGACACCACGTCACCTCCGGCGCTCGCCGATGCCATCAGTCGTGCCCTCGGGCTTGCCCGCGACCCATCGGCCGTGGTGCTGGCCGAGCAGGCGCGCGTCAGCGTGCGCGACAGGTTCGGCATCGGCACGATGGCGCAGGCGCTCGAGCGTGTCTACGCCTCCGTGGCCGACGAGCCGACCTGGACCGGCCGCGCTCGCAGGCCCGCGTTCCACGGCGCCGCCCGATGACCCTGCTCGTCATCAGCCCCGACTACGCCTCGCACCTCTACCCGCTCGCCACCCTCGCCACCGCCTGGCGGGATGCCGGTGAGCGGGTCGTCGTGGCCACCGGACCCGCGACCGACGACATCGTGCACGGCTTCGGCTACGAGCGCGAGCAGCTCCAGCTCGGACGTGGCTCCAACCCCGGGGTGATCCGCGCCGAGGACCAGCCCAGCGGTGAGGACGACGCCCTGCGCGGGTTCTTCGACGCCACCCGCCGCGGGGCCATCCCGACGCTGGAGTTCCAGGCGCACGCTCGGCGAGATGACCTGCTGTGGAACCCGACCGGCGTCGCACGCGACGTGCTCGACGTGGTCGCCCGGGTGCGCCCGGACCACATCGTCGTCGACCACCTCGCGTTCGGGGCACGGATCGCCCTCGTCGCCGCGGGGCTGCGCCACGCCGACGTCGTGCTCGGGCACCCGAGCGCCCTCACCGTCGGCGACGAGGTCTACGGACTTCCACCGGCCTTCCCCACGGCGATCCGGCCCCACGACGCTGAGCTCGATCGCCTGCGCCAGATCTGCAACGACGTGCGCGACGGCTTCACGCAGCAGTGGAATGACGCCCTGACGAGGCTCGACCCCGGCGCCACCCCCAGCCGCGACGCCTTCGCCGAGGCCGGTGACGTGCTCCTGCTCAACTATCCCGAAGAGCTGCACCCGCTCGAGCGCACTCATCTCCTTCCCCCACACGCCTTCCTGGGCTCCGCTGTGCGCACCGAGCCGGTCGACGTCGAGGTCGAGGCCTGGCTCGCCCGCGAGGACCGGCCGATCGTCTACGTCAGCCTCGGCAGCTTCCTGTCGGTGCGCGGCGATGTGCTTGCTGCGATAGCCGCGGCCCTGCGGCCCCTGGAGGTGCGGGTCGCGCTGGCGAGCGGCTCGACCCCGGCCACCGACCTCGGCCAGGTGCCCGAGTCGTGGCTCGTGCGCGATGTGTTGCCCCAGGTGACCCTGCTCGCGCACGCTGCCCTCGCCGTCTCGCACGGCGGCAACAACAGCGTGACCGAGGCGCTCACCGCATCCGTGCCGCTGCTGGTGCTTCCGCTCTCGACCGACCAGTTCGCCGGTGCCGCTGCCCTGGAGGATGCAGGCCTGGGCGAGGCCCTCGACCCCAACTCCGCGGCGCCCGACGAGATCAGGGATGCCGCCCAGCGGCTGCTCGCCCTGCCCGAGCCCGCGCGCCGCCGACTCGACGCCCTGGGTGCCTCGCTCGTCGCGTCACCGGGCGCCGACCGGGCCCGAGAGGCACTCCTCGCCTCCGAGTCCTGATCGGTACCAGCCGCCCCGAGACCACCGAAAGCACTGCGGTGCAACAGGTTCCACGCCACTGCGACGGTCGTTGAGCCGTCTACTACTGGTGCGTTACCAATTCGTGACACAGGATTCCCCCCGTTCAGGCCCGCGCGCCGCCACTCTCGGAACAGGAATGTAAGCGCTTTCAAGGACGAGGGCTACGCAGATGGCATCGAGTGGTGAGACACGTCGCGGGGTGACGATCTACTCCGTCGCCGACCGCGCCGGTGTCTCCATCGCGACCGTCTCGCGGGTGCTCCACGGGTCCGCGACGGTGTCAGAACGCACCAGGCTCAAGGTGCTCGAGGCCGCCGACGACCTCGCCTACCTCCCGTCCGGCGCGGCCCGCAGTCTCGCCGCCCGCCACCACGCCACCTACGGTCTGGTGCTCCCCGAGTTGAAGGGGCCCTACTACGCCGACCTGCTCGTCGGGTTCGAGGGGCGGGCGGCTGAGCTGAGCCGCAGTGTCATGGTGGTGATCGCGGGCACGAAGGGGGATTGCGGGCCGGCCGTGCGCACCCTCGCGAGCCGCGTCGACGGCATCGCCGTGCTCGGTGCCGATGCCCACAGCCTGGATGCCTGGCTGAAGCCCGTCGTGATCATCGCCGGTGAGGCGCGACCCGGCGTCGAGGCGGTGTCCACGGAGAACACCGAGAGCGCGAGGTACCTCACGGAGCACCTGTTGCGGCACGGACGCAAGCGGCTGCTGTTCGTCGGTGACCCCGATGGGGCCCTGGACGTGCACGAGCGCCATGCCGGCTTCCTCCGGGCGCACGAGGACAACGGCATCACTCCGGCCGATCCGGTGCGGGCCGAGTTCTGTGAGGAGGAGGGGGCTGCGATCGCCGAGCGGGTCATTGCCGGTGAGCACGACACCGATGCGCTGGTGTGCGGCAACGACGAGCTGGCCCTCGCGATCATGACCGGCCTCATCGATGCCGGGATCGACGTGCCCGGCGACATCGCCGTCGTCGGCTGGGACGACGTCATGACGGCGCGCTACGTGCGACCGGGCCTGACCACGGTGCGCCAACCCGTGAAGCTGGTCGGCGCGTTGGCCGCCGAGCGCCTGCACGACCTGGTGAACGGGTCCGTTCCCAGCGGCGAACGTCGGGTGTTGCCCACCGAGGTCGTGATCCGCAGCTCGTGCGGGTGCCCACCGCGACCCGTGGACGGTGAGCGACCGGCCCCTCGGCTCGGCGCGGCATCCCCGAAAACCCCTCCCCACCACTGACCCAACCACCCCCCTCAGAAAGTGAGAGACCGATGAAGCGCACCTCCGCCATCACCTTGGCAAGTGTCACTGCACTTGCCCTGACCGTGTCCGCCTGCGGACGCCAGGACGCCGCCAGCGGGCCCGCCGAAACTGGCAAGGCGGTGAGCTCGGGAGCCGCCACGGGCACCATCACCGTCTGGGCCATGGGCGCGGAGGGCCAGAACCTGCCTGCCCTCGCCAAGGAGTTCGAAGCGGCCAACCCCGGCGTCAAGGTGCAGGTCACCGCGATCCCGTGGGACGCCGCGCACGACAAGTTCACCACCGCCATCACCGCGAACAAGACCCCCGACGTGGCGATGGTCGGCACCACCTGGATGGGTGAGTTCGCCGGCATGGACGCCCTCGACCCGACTCCGGGAGAGGTCGACACGTCGGCCTTCTTCGACGGAGCGCAGAAGACGACCGAGGTCAACGGCACCTCCTTCGGGGTCCCCTGGTATGTCGAGACGCGGCTGGTCTACTACCGCACAGACCTGGCGAAGAAGGCCGGGATCACCACGCCCCCCACTGACTGGGCGGGTCTGAAGTCGATGGCCAAGGCCATGCAGGACAAGGCCGGCGCGAAGTGGGGCATCGGTCTGCAGGCGGGTGGCACCGGCTCCTGGCAGTCGATCATGCCCTTCGCGTGGTCCGCAGGCGCCGACCTCACCAAGGACGGTGGCAAGGCATACAACTTCGACACCCCCGAGATGCTCAAGGCTGCCCAGTACTACCAGTCCTTCTTCACCGACGGAATCTCCGACAAGGCTGCCCCGGCGACCCCGACGACCGAGCCCGACTTCGTCAGCGGCAAGGTGCCGATGTTCATCTCCGGGCCGTGGGAGATGGCCGCAGTCGAGAAGGCAGGCGGTGGTGCGAAGTTCAAGGAGCAGTACGACGTCATGCAGATCCCGGCCGACGTGAAGTCATCCTCCTTCGTCGGTGGCTCGAACCTCGTGGTGTTCAAGAACACCAAGAACCGCGACTCCTCGTGGAAGCTCGTGAACTGGCTCTCAGAGCCCAAGACCCAGGTGAAGTGGTACGGCATGTCGACCGACCTGCCGTCGGTCAAGAGTGCGTGGCAGGACCCGGCCCTGACGGCCGACGCCAAGCTCGCGGTGTTCGGCAAGCAGCTGGAGACCGCCCAGGCGCCGCCGTCGTTCCCGACCTGGGAGCAGGTCGTCACCTCCTTCGACACCGAGATGGAGAAGGTCACCAAGACCGGCGCCGACCCGGCCGCTGCTCTCAAGACCGTCCAGAAGCAGGCTGAGTCAATCGGCACCGGAAACAACTGACCATGTCCGCCCCGACGGAGCGCGACGCCGCCGTCATCGGCGCCGCTGAGCCCGGGAACCCCGGGCCTGGAACACCCTCCCGCAAGCGCGTTGGTTCGCGCCTGCGGGAGGGGCGGGCCGCGTGGATCCTCGCCCTGCCCTTCCTGCTGCTGTTCCTCGTCTTCACTGTCTGGCCGGTGCTCCAGTCGCTCTTCATGAGCTTCACCGACACCAAGGCCAAGGACCTGAGGACGCCGTTCTCGGTCAACGTGGTCGGTTTGGAGAACTACACCAAGGCGCTGAGCGACGAGACCTTCCTGCGGGCGGCGCGCAACACGGCGTACTTCGTCCTCGTGGGTGTGCCGCTGACCCTGGTGCTGGGCATGGCCGCTGCCGTGGCCCTCGACCGCGGGATCACCAAGTTCCGGTCGGCCTTTCGGCTCGGCTTCTACACCCCGGTCGTCACCTCGATCGTGGCCGTGGCGGTGGTCTGGCAGTTCCTGCTCCAGCAGGACTTCGGCCTGATCAACACGGTGCTGGGCTGGGTCGGCATTCCAGGGCCCAACTGGCTCGGTGACCCCAACTGGTCGATGCCGGCGCTGATCATGATGGCGTCCTGGCGCAACTTCGGCACCTCGATGATCATCTTCCTCGCGGGGCTGCAGGCGGTGCCGTGGGTGCTGCACGAGGCCGCCGCGATCGACGGCGCCGGCGCGTGGCAACGGTTCCGCCTCATCACGATCCCGCTGATGCGCCCCATCATCCTGTTCGTCAGCGTCATCACGATGATCGGCTACCTGCAGTTCTTCGAGGAGCCCTTCGTGATGACCAACGGTGGCCCGCTGGACAGCACCATCTCGATGTCGATGTACACCTACAAGCAGTTCGGTTTCGGTAACTACGGGTATGCCGCGTCCATCAGCTACATCATCTTCGTCGTGATCGCGATCGTCACGGCGATCCAGTTCCGGCTCCTGCGAGAGAACCAGTGAGGCCGTCATGAACTCCACACAGGTCAAGGGCAAGTGGTGGCTCTACGTGCTCCTCACGGTTGCCGTCGTCGTGGTGGCGGCACCGTTCATCTGGATGGTGCTCGGCAGCCTGAAGCCCACCACCGAGCTCCGCCAGGTGCCGCCGACGTGGTGGCCCCAGAACCCGTCCCTCGACAACTACTCGCAGCTGTTCTCACGACTCAGCTTCGGCACCTACTTCGCCAACTCGGCGATCGTCGCTGTCATCGTCACGGCGGGCAACCTGCTGTTCTGCTCGATGCTCGGCTACGCGTTGGCGATGCTGACCTTCCGAGGAAAGAACGTCGTGTTCGTCGCCGTGCTGGCCACGCTGATGGTCCCGGGCGTGGTCACCTTCGTGCCGCTCTTCGTGCTCGTCGCGAATGCCGGGCTGGTCGACACCCTGCCCGGCCTGATCCTTCCGTTCCTGGTGGCGCCGTTCGGTGTCTTCCTGATGCGGCAGTTCATCCTCGGTCTCCCGCGTGACCTGCTCGATGCCGGCCGCGTCGACGGCGCAGGTGAGCTGCGGATCTTCCTCCGGATCATCCTGCCGCTGTGCGGCCCGGCCCTGGCGACGCTCGGCATCCTCACGTTCCTGGGGAGCTGGAACAACTTCCTGTGGCCGTTGGTGGTGGCGCAGACCGAGAAGACGTACACCCTGCCTGTCGCCCTCGCCCTGTACTCCAAGGGCCAGAACTCCACGAACTACGGGCTGCTCCTCGCCGGGGCGACCGTCGTCGTGATCCCGATCCTCCTGATCTTCCTCGTCTTTCAGCGCAAGGTCATCGAGGGCATCGCCACCACCGGCATCAAGTAGCCGACCCCGCCCGACACAGCTGGGCAGATCGCACCGTGTACCCGACGAACGGAGTCTCGACCATGACCGACCAAGGCACCCCCACCCCGTCCGGCCCCGCCCACATCGACGGTGGGGGGGTGACGGGTCGGCGACAGGTCCTCGTCGGCGGCGCCGGCCTGCTCGCCGCGTTGGGACTCAGCCCCCATGCCGAGGCGACCGTGCCCACGGCCTCCCTACCGGATGCGGCTTCGGCGAAGACGCCCCATGGCTCACGCGGTCTCCTGCACCGCTGGGCCACGGACACCTGGCACAGCCTGGACGCCATGACGCACCCGGCCACCGGCCTGCCCGCCGACAACATCCGCGAGTCGCTCGCCGCGGGTGACCGCTCGGGTTACACCTCGCCGACGAACATCGGTGGGTACCTGTGGTCGACGATCGTGGCTCGCGAACTCGGCATCATCACGGCGAAGGAGTGCACTGCGCGACTGACCCGCACCCTGACGACGCTGGGCTCGATGGAGCACCACGCCCCGAGCGGCATGTTCTTCAACTGGTACGACGAGGCCACCGGCGACACGCTGCGCATCTGGCCCGAGGACGGCAAGCCCGTCGAGCCCTTCGTCTCCAGTGTCGACAACGGCTGGCTCGGCGCGGCGTTGCTCGTGGTGAAGAACGCAGGTGGCGCTGCAGCCCCGCTCGCGGCCGTGCTGTTCGAGCGGATGCGCTGGGACTCCTTCTACGACGCGGGCGAGATCCCCGGTCACTCCGGCGTCCGCCCCGGCGGGCTCATGCACGGGGGGTTCTACCCCTTCGCCGACGGCCGCCCGGGCGAAACGTTCCTCGGAACCCACATCGACGGTGGAGACGTCTGGCTCACCACCCACCACTACGACACGATCGTCTCCGAGACGCGCATCACGAGCTACCTCGGCATCCTCACCGGACAGGTGCCGGGGCACCACTACTACGCGCCATGGCGCACCTTCCCGG
>JBDSNZ010000319.1:0-2657 GCA_039915055.1 Ornithinibacter sp. | reverse complement strand
CTCGGGCAGGTAGTCGCGGATGACGAGGTCGAGGTCGTCGGAGAGACCACCCGTGAGCTCCTCGAGCTGCAGGCTGAGCAGCCGGCCGTCGGTGCCGAGCTGGAGGACGTAGTCGGCGATCTCGTCCTTGATCCGCCGCACCATCTCCAGTCGCTGCAGCACGTTGGCCACGTCGCGCACCGTGACGAGGTCCTCGATCTCGAGCGCCGACAGGGTGCCGGTCACCTCGTCGAGACGGGACTTGTAGCGCTCGAGGGTCTGCAGGGCCTGGTTGGCGCGCGAGAGGATCGAGCTGGAATCCTCCAGAACCACGCGGCGGTCGGCCACGTAGAGCGCGATGATGCGCATCGACTGGCTGACCGAGACGACCGGGAAGCCGGTCTGCTTCGCGACCCGCTCGGCCGTGCGGTGCCGGGTGCCGGACTCGCTGGTCTCGATGCGCGCGTCGGGGATGAGCTGGGTCGCCGCACGGAGGATCCGGGTGACGTCGCGGTCGCAGACGATGGCGCCGTCCATCTTCGCGAGCTCACGCAGTCGGGTCGCGGAGAACTCCACGTCAAGGGGGAAACCGCCGGTGGACACCGTGTCCATGAGCTTGTCGTTGCCCAGGACGATGAGCGCACCGGTGCGCCCGCGCAGGATGCGTTCGAGGCCATCGCGGAGCTCGGTGCCGGGCGCGACGGCTGCCATGGTGGCGCGCAGGAGCTCGTCGTCGCTCTGGTAACCAGGCACGCTGCCTCCTCGCTGCACTCCCCCGTCGACCGCACGGGCATGCGGGACGGGGCAATCCTAGCCGCGGCGCGCCCGCGTGCCTCGCCGGATCACCGACCGGCTACGTCGTGCAGGCCGCGGCCGACGGCCTCCCTGACGGTGGCCGCCTCCACCACCTGCATGCCGGACGGCACCGGGCCCGCGCCGAGCACCCCGGGTGGGACGACCGCCCGGGTGAATCCGAGGCGGTGGGCCTCGGACAGCCGGCGGTGAGCGCCCGTCACCGGACGGATCTCCCCGGCGAGGCCGACCTCACCGAAGGCGATGGTGCCGTGCGGGAGTGCCAGGTCGGTGATCGCGCCGGCGAGTGCGAGCGAGATGGCGAGATCGGCGGCGGGCTCGGTGAGCCGGACACCCCCGACGGTGGAGAGGTAGGCGTCGCTGGAACCGATCGGCGCCTCGGCCCGCTTGTCGAGCACGGCGAGGATCATGTTGACCCGAGCCGGGTCGAGCCCGCTCGTCGCCCGCCGAGGGGTGGACAGGCTCGAGCGGGTGACCAGCGCCTGCACCTCGGTGACCAGGGGCCGGCGGCCCTCGAGGGTGACGGTCACGCAGGTGCCGGCAACCTCCGCGGTGCGACCGGAGAGGAACAACCCGCTCGGGTCGGCGAGCCCCACGATTCCGACGTCGGAGAGGTCGAAGCACCCGACCTCGTCGGTGGGCCCGTAGCGGTTCTTCACGGCGCGCACCAGGCGCAGCCTGGAGTGTCGATCCCCCTCGAACGCGATGACCACGTCGACGAGGTGTTCCAGCACCCGCGGACCGGCGATCGAGCCGTCCTTGGTCACGTGGCCGACGAGGAGCACCGAGATGCCGCGCGACTTGGCCGCCTGGATCAGCGACGCGGCGACCTCCCGCACCTGGGCGACGTTGCCGGCCGAACCCTCGACCTCTGCGGAGGAGATGGTCTGCACCGAGTCCACGACCACGAGGTCGGGCTCGAGCTGCTCGATCTGGCCGAGCACGCTCGCGAGGTCGGTCTCGCTCGCGAGGTAGAGCGTGCGGGCCATCGCCTCGATGCGCTCGGCCCGGGACCGCACCTGGGCCGCGGACTCCTCCCCGCTGACGTAGAGCACCCGCCGCTCACCGCGCTCACCGGAACGCGCTGCGCGCGCCGCGACGTCGAGCATGAGGGTCGACTTTCCGATGCCCGGCTCACCGGCGACGAGCACGACGGCCCCCGGGACGAGCCCGCCACCGAGCACACGGTCGAACTCGGCAACCCCGGTGGACTGCGCCACCGCGCGGCGGACATCGACCTCGCCGATGGGGATCGCCGGTCGCTCCACAGCGGCCGCCGCCGTCGTGCGCACCGTGACCGCCCCGACCTCCGAGACCGAACCCCAGGCCTGGCACTCGCCGCACCGGCCCACCCACTTCGCCGCCTGCCAGCCGCATTCCGAGCAGCGGTAGGTGGCCGCCGTGCGGGCGGTGCGACGTGAGGTGGAGGCAGCCATGGCGCCCACCGTATGCCGCGGCGCCGACACCGTGACCGCCGCCAGTCAGCACCACGCCCTGCCCGCAGCCGCGAGCGGCCCTCGGGATCGCCATCGCGACGCTCCCTGCCGCACGCAGGCGCGCGCCCCGGCCGACGATCAGGCGCGGGGCCGCGCCTCGAGGCCGGCTCGGTGAGCGACTACGTGTCGACCCGGTGCGGGTCCAGGGGCTGGGAGCCGTTGCTCCCGCGTGACAGGGATGCCGGGACCCCGTGGTCCTCGGGGTCGTCAGCGCGGCGGGCGATGTGCCCGGCGATCTCGTCGGCGAGGAGTCGCCCTCGGCCCGCTCGAGGCGGCCGTGCTCCTGCAGCAGCGCCTTGGCCGTGGCGACCACCATGAGCACCATGACGATGCTGAACGGCAGCGCAAGCAGGATCGCCGCGGTCTGGA
>JBDSNZ010000313.1:0-13717 GCA_039915055.1 Ornithinibacter sp. | reverse complement strand
GCCTGGTGACTCCGTTACCGAGCACATCTATGAGCCTCTCTCCGGGTGGTCTCTCTGACCGGACAAGGCGACGCTAGCCACGCAGCCGGTAGGCAACCGAGCGCGCTTCTCCGTCTCGCTATTGCACGCATGTTGCACGAAGGCCTCCAAGCAAACGGCCCCTGACCACGTTTCCGCAGGTCAGGGGCCATAGCACCTTGGTCGGGGTGACAGGATTTGAATCTGCCGGCGGTCGGCGCAGATGTCTGTCGATGGGCGCGAACCGTTGCTGTTTCACCCTTCCCCGGTCCTGACCGACTGCGCCATCGCATTGAGGCGGCTTGCGAGTTCGCGATCGTGGGACTGAGATGTGTGAAGGTAGATGGAACTCACCTTTGGGTCGGCGTGGCCCATCCGGGCTTGAAGGGTGGCTTGGGTCGCACCAGCATCGGCCGCCAAGGTGTTCGCGGTGTGGCGCAGGTCGTGCCACACCGCGCCGTCCCGGCCAATCGCTCCAGCGGCAGACTTGTATGCCGTCAGCAGTGTGTGACGAGAGATCGGCTGCCCATCGCGGCGGGTCCAGACGTACTCACTCGGCCGCCGTTGCCCTTGCGCCGCGATGTAGGCGGCGAGAGCGTCCGTGACATGCCCAGGCATGTGAACCGTGCGTACGCCACGAGAGGACTTGGGCGGTCCGAGGACCAGCTGAGAAGGGGTGCCGACGTACTGCGCAGTCTGTGCGATGTGTAGGACGCCCTTGTCTAGGTTGACATCGCGGCATCTCAAGCCAGCGGCCTCTCCGATGCGCAACCCGCACCAACCGGACACCAGAGTCAGTGCTCGCCACCGAGCAGGCATTGCATCAGCCAGGGCTGCGAGTTCGCCGGGGGTCAGCGCTATCGACTCACGGACCTTCATCGCCTGCCCTGCACCTTTAAGCCGGCAAGGATTGCGGAGGATGATCTCGTCGTCCTCAGCGGTCTGCAGAAGTGCCTTCAGAAGCCCGTACGCCTTTGCCCCGGCAGCGTCGGCTCCTTGCGCCGAGAACCTGCCCCGCCAGTGGCGGACGGCCGATGTGGTGATTTCGTCCAACGGCAGATGCCCGAAAGCTGGATAGATGTGAACGTCGAGCGCATTCCGGTACCCGGATCTGGTCGATGGCCGCAGCGCGGCGCCTGAGGAAGTGACGCGTCCGATGAGCCACTGTTCAGCGTAGGCGGACAGGGTCCGTGTGCGCCGCGCTGCCTCTTCTGCGGCGGCCTTGGCTTCGCGCTCGGTAGGCGAGGTCCACCGTTGTTGGGACATCAACCTGCGCTCGTCCGCGAGCCACGCCTGAGCGTCGCCCTTGGTTTGGAACGTCGTCGGCCCCGGGTGGGTGTTGGTATCCGGGCCCGTGTATCGAGCCTGCCAACGACCCGAGGGCAACTTGCGAACATTTCCGAAGCCGTTGCGACCAGACACCAGTGACGCCTCTCCATTGACCGCCTCGCCACCGCCGGCGTGCCAGATACGTGCCAGACGCGTGCCAGATACGTGCCAGATCAGAGTACATCTGTGTCCACTTGTGTCCACCAAGCCACCGGCCAGAAGTATGAGAAAGCGCTGGTCACAGTGCATTTCGTGCGTGCCCCCGGCAGGATTCGAACCTGCGACACCTTCTTTAGGAGAGAAGTGCTCTTCCCCTGAGCTACGAGGGCGGGAAGATCGCGCGCCAGCCTACGGGACCACCGGGCAGCACCGGCACCGGGACAGAGGACGCCGGGCGGCATACTGCTCCGGTGACGATCACCGCGGAGCGTGAGCAGACCCAGCGTCACGTCGTCCGCTCGCTCGTCGCGTCGCAGATGCTCGGCGGTGTGGGCCTGTCCGCCGGCGTGGCAGTCGGTGCACTGCTCGCCGAAGAGGTCTCCGGGTCCGCGAAGTGGGCCGGTCTGGGCGGCACCTTCCAGGTCCTCGGAGCAGCCGTGATCGCGGTGCCGATGGCGAGGATCATGGCTGCGCAGGGTCGCAGACCGGGCCTCGCGCTCGGTTACACGCTGGCAGCGGTGGGGGCGGTCGGGCTGATCGTGTCGGGTTTGATCGGCAACTTCGCGCTGCTCCTGGCATCGAGCCTCGCGTTCGGTGGCGCGACCGCGTCGAACAGCCAGAGCCGGTATGCCGCAGCTGACCTCGCGATGCCTGCTCGCCGCGCGCGCGACCTGAGCATCGTCGTGTGGGCGACGACCGTCGGCAGCGTCCTCGGCCCGAACCTCGTGGGGCCCAGCGCCCCGGTCGCCGACGCCCTGGGCATCCCGCGGCTCACCGGGCCGTTCGTCTTCTCCCTGGTCGGGCTCCTGCTGGCGATCGGCGTCGTCGTGGTGCGGCTGCGTCCCGACCCCCTCGTGGAGTCGCGACGCCTCGCACTCGCCGACGGCAGCGGGACGGGCGAGCGCGCTCACGGTTCGGTCGTTCGAGGCCTGCGGGTCGCGATGGCCATCCCCGCCGCACGACTCGGACTGATCACTCTGGCCCTCGGTCACGCGGTGATGGTCAGCGTGATGGTGATGACGCCGCTGCACATGGCCCACGGGGACGCGGGCCTCGAGGTCATCGGCCTGGTGATCAGCGTGCACATCCTCGGGATGTACGCGTTCTCGCCACTGACTGGCGTGGCGGTGGACCGGTGGGGTGGGCGAGTGGTCGCCGTCGCCGGATCGGTGATCCTCTCCGGCGCCACGCTCCTGGCCTCCACCTCGCCGATGGGGGAGTCCGCCACGCTGGTGGGAGGCTTGTTCCTGCTCGGAGTCGGGTGGTCCTGCACCCTGGTGGCAGGCTCCACCCTGCTCACGGCCGCCGTTCCCGCACCCGAACGACCCGGGGCGCAGGGCGCGTCCGACCTGCTCATGGGACTCGCGGCGGGTCTCGGCGGGGCCCTTGCAGGCGTGGTGGTCGACCGGGTGAGCTTCCAGGCCCTCGCGCTCGGTGCGCTGGGCATCGCGGTCGTCATCGGGCTCTCGGCGGCTTTGACGACGGTGCGTCCGCCAGCGCCACAGCCCGCCGCCTGACGAACCGCGCCCTCGCCTGCGAGGTGGTGGCCGTCGTCGTTGTTAGCCTGCGGAGGTGAGTGACACCGGCCCGGCGACCGACGAGCCGATGACCCCACCTGAGGGCGATCCCCGCACGACGCGGGTTGCTGCAGCCCGCGCCTCGTGGACCCGCCACCTCGTGGACCTCGGCGGGCGCAACACCCTCCTCTGGTATCGCGACCTCCCCTCCGGGACCCTCGACCTCACGCTCGCGCACGCAGGCGGAGTCGCGGCGCTCCTCTCTGGTCGCCCCGTGGCGCTCTCGGACCTCGTGCGAGAGGCCGGATCGCACGACGAGGCCCGGAGACGGGCCCGCCAGATCGCAGCCAAGAGCCGTGAGCTCGTGGAGGAACGCGGCATCCTCACCTGCTTCCTGGCCATCGGGATGGCCACCTGGACGATGCGACTCCCCGACGGTCGCTCGACCCCCCGCGTGCCGGCTGCACCGGTGCTGCTCCGCTCGTGCACGATCCGCCCGACCGGAGCCGCTCAGGGTGACTTCGTGCTCGAGCTGGGCTCCGAGCTCGAGCTCAACCCGGTGCTCGCCCACTATCTGGCCTCCGAGCAGGGGATCGAGGTCGACACCGACGCGCTCGAGGCGCTGGCCCAGTCGGGCACGACGTTCGACCCCTACCGGACGTATGCCGCCCTCGGTGAGCTGTGCGCCGACGTCGCGGACTTCGCGGTTATCCCGAAGCTCGTCGTCGGCACCTTCTCCTACGCCAAGCTGCCCATGGTCGCTGACCTCGCCGCTCACGGTGATTCCCTCGCCGACCACGACGTCGTGGCGGCCCTCGCGGGCGACCCCGACGCCCTGCGCAGCGTGCGCTCCATCCTCCAGACCGGGCGTCTCGACCTCGACGGTGCCGAGCGCGACATGGTCGTCCTCGACGCGGACAGCAGCCAGCAGGAGGCCATCGAGGCGGTGCGGTCAGGGTCGCACCTGGTCTTGCAGGGGCCCCCCGGCACGGGGAAGTCCCAGACCATCGCCAACCTCGTCGCCACTCTTGCCGCGGATGGCAAGCGGGTGCTCTTCGTGGCCGAGAAGCGGGCAGCCATCGACGCCGTCGTCGGGCGGCTCGAGCGCGTCGGGCTCGCAGACCTCGTGCTGGACCTGCACTCAGGGTCTCGCGGTCGTCGCCGGGTGGCCCGCGAGCTCCTCGCAGGAGTGGACGCGGCGCGATCGGCCCGGAAGAAGGCGCCGGCAGCAGGCGCGGCTGCAGCCCGCCAGGTGTCCTCCCCCTCGTCAGTGCGGCGCGCGGTCGCTGCACGGCTCTCGGAGCACGTCCGTGCCCTGCACGACCAGCGTGAGCCATGGCGGGTGTCGCTCTACGAGGTGCAGGAGGCCGTGTGCGGGTTCTCCGCCCTGCAGTCACCGCCGAGGTCGCGCGTTCGCCTGCGGGGTGAGGCACTGGCCCGCCTCGGTCGGGAGGAGGTGCAGCAGGCTGCCGCTGCACTCACGAGCGTGGCATCGCTCTCGGACTGGGACGGTGCCGGGCACGACGACCCGTGGTTCGGCGCCCGGCTCACCAGCCCTGAGGAGGCCGAGTCGGCCCGCGAGCGAGTCGACGCCCTGGCCGGCGGGAGGGTCGCGCAGACGGCGCACACCTTCGCCGAGGTGTTCCGCGGCATCCAGCTGCCAGAGCCCCCCACCGCCGGAGGCTGGGGACAGGTGCTCGACACGGTGGGCCGGGTGCGCGACACGCTGGAGATCTTCCGCCCGGAGGTCTTCGACATCCCCCTGGGCGACCTCGTCGCGGCGACGGGCTCCACGGCATACCGGCGGTCCGTCGGATCCGAGATCGGCTGGCTAGAACGACTCCGGCTGCGGCGTCAGGCCCGAGCCCTGCTGCGCCCCGGTCGCCCGCCCGCAGATGTGCACCGGGCGCTCGCCGAGGCCAGCGCACAGCGCCTCTCCTGGCGTGAGCTCGCCGGGTCCGGAGGTCGGCCGGAGATCCCTGTCGAGCTGGACCGCGCCAAGGCTGCGCACGCGCTCCTGCTGACGGATCTGGAGTGGCTCGACGCGCGGTTGCCCGCCGACCCGGCGCCCACGTCTCCGGGCGAGGCGCCACTGCCTGCTCCGACACCACTGCTCGACCTCGACCTCGCAGCCCTCGAGGCGCGCACCGCCGTGCTCTCCGCCGCGGGTGACCGGCTGGGTGTCGTCCCCACCGTGACCGCCGCCGTCGCCGGTGTGACCGCAGACGGGCTGCGCCCCCTGCTGGATGACCTTAGGGCCCGCCGCATCCCTGCGGAGGAGGTGGCCGTCGAGATCCAGTGGGTGTGGTGGTCCTCGCTGGCCGAGGAGATCGCACGTCAGGACCCACGCGTCGCGTCCCACGACGGGCGCGCCCTGACGGCGGGGACCACGGAGTTCGCTGCTGCCGACCGCGCGGTCGTCGCCGGCAACGCCGCCCGCGTCGCGGCGGCGGTCGGGGAGCGGATCGCCAAGGTGGTGCGCGAGCACCCGGGACAGGAGACGCACCTGCGTGCGGAGGCTGCTCGCTCCCGACGCCTCATGCCGCTCCGTGATCTCCTCCAGCGGTGTCCAGACCTGCTCACCGCAGCCCGCCCGTGCTGGGCGATGAGCCCGCTCGTCGTGGCCTCCGTCCTGCCCCCGGGTCAGTGGTTCGACGTCGTGGTCTTCGACGAGGCCTCCCAGGTTCCTCCCGCGGAGGCGGTCTCAGCGATCGCCCGGGCCCGCCAGGTGGTCGTGGCCGGAGACGTGCACCAGCTGCCGCCCACCACGTTCTTCACCACCGTCTCGGACGGCGACCCGGATGCCGTCGGAGCGGACGAGGCGATCACCGAGGGGGTGGAGTCGATCCTCGACGCCCTCGGCGCGGCCCTGCCGATGCGCCGGCTGTCGTGGCACTACCGGTCACTGGACGAGCGCCTCATCGCCTTCGCCAACGCCCACGTCTACGACGGGTCGCTCGTCACCTTCCCGGGAACCGGGACATCGTCGGACGCTGTCGTGCGCCACGTGCTCGTCGACGGGCATGGCATCGTGGCGGAGGGGGATGCCGCGGTCGAGACGACGAAGGCGGAGGTGGATGCCGTCGTCGCGCTCGTCCTGGAGCACGCTCGCACCACCCCGGACCGGTCGTTGGGGGTGATCGCGTTGGGCATCACCCACGCGGCGCGGGTCGAGGAGGCACTGCGGCGCGCCCTCGCGAGCCAGCGTGGCGACGTGCTCGCGTTTTTCGACGAGGACGCGCCGGAGGCGTTCTTCGTGAAGAACCTCGAGCGCGTGCAGGGCGACGAGCGGGACGAGATCATCCTCACCATCGGTTACGGCAAGACGCCCCACGGCCGGGTGCTGCACCGCTTCGGCCCGCTCAACACCGAGGGTGGCGAGCGCCGGCTCAACGTCGCGACCACTCGGGCCCGGCGAGCCATGACCGTGGTGTCCTCGATCGCGGCGGATGACCTGGACCCCACGCGGCTGCGGGCGCGGGGCGCCATGATGCTCCGCGACTTCCTCGCCTACGCGGCAGATCCCGGCCACCAGTCGCCATCGTCTGCGGCCGGCCCCACCGGGGGGCCCTCGGTCGTCATGGGCGACCTCGCGCAGCGGCTGCGCGCCCACGGACTCGTCGTGCACGAACGGGTGGGCTCTTCCGCGGACCCGGTCGACCTCGCCGTCGAGGACCCCGAGGAGCCCGGCCGGATGCTGCTCGCCGTCGAGTCCGACGGCCCGGAGTATGCCGGGATGCGCACCCCGAGGGATCGGGACCGACTCCGGGGCGAGCACCTCGAGCGGCTCGGGTGGCGGCACCTGCGGGTGTGGTCAACGGACGTGTTCCGCGACCCCGCGCGTGACGTCTCACGCATCCTCGAGGCCGCGGGCATCCGCGAGGCCCCGGGTGACTGAGACCCCGCCTCCGGAAGGTGGTGGGGCGCCCCCCCGGCGCCGCAGGCGCCGGGCCGTGCGGGCTGGCACGAACCCCACGGCGGAGGACCTGCCCGACCTGGCACCGGAGCGGCTCCAACCCGGGGCGGACGAGAGCGCGTCGGACCGATGGCTGCGCGAGCAGCGCCCACCCCACTGGGAATGAGCCCCCACCCGGACGTCCCGCTCCGGGCAGCGAGAAGGCCCGCCGGAACGCCCGGCGGGCCTCCTGGATGCTGCTCGTCTGGTCAGCCGCGGGCGCGAAGCGAGTCGCGGATCTCCTTGAGGAGCTCGGTGTTGGGGTCGAGGGTCTCGGCGTCGGGCTCGTCCGGGAAGAACTTCGTCTTGGCCTTCTCGTAAGGGGTGACGATGAGGAAGTAGACGACGGCCGCGACGATGATGAACGCGATCAGGGCGGTGAGGAACGGCCCGACGGTCGTGAAGCCGCCCGGCGCCCACTTGTCGAAGTTGGGGGCGCCGCCGGCCTTGGCGAGAGCCTCGAGCACGACCTTGGTGAAGGCGGTGACGACCGCCGCGAACGACGCGGCGATGATGAATGCGACAGCAAGCTCGACGAGATTGCCGCGCATGATGAAGTCCTTGAAGCCCTTCACGGGTAGTTCCTCCTACAGGTATGGGGTGGCGCGGCGGGGTGCCAGCCGCGAGAGACCTTAACGGGTCAGGGGTGTTCGGACCTCATGTCGCGGGTGGTCAGCCCGTTCCGATGACGTGCACGACGGGTGGGCCCGGCACGGCGTCCGACGTCGTGAGCACCTTCTGCACGTCGCCTCGTTCCAGTGCCAGCACGACCCCGCGAGCGGGTGGCTGCCGCCCCGAGAGGGGGTCGGGGGGCTGCGCGGGGTCGATCGCGAGCAGCCGGGCGCTCTGGGCGAGTGGGGGCCCTCCCGCTGGGCCGTAGACCACGACCCGTTGCCCCACGTGCAGCAACGAGACCGAATCGGGGTCCGCTGCCACCACGTGCACGGCTGTGAGCGACACCGCCAGACCGTCAGCGGCCGAGCGGGGGGCCAGGCGGGTGGTGGTCAGCGCCTCCCCGGTCGCCAGCGCCGAGCCGAGGCGCCGACCCGCCACCTGCGCGGGGTCGCGAACGTGACCGGGTTGCGCCTGGGCCAGCGGGACGTCCACCGCGTCGAGGTCACCCGGGGCGAGCACGGAGCCCGCGGCCACGCGGTGGCGTGCGATGACCACGGTGGTGCTCGGCGGGGCCAGCGGTCGCAGCTCGAGAAGCACGAGCAGCAGGGCGGTGGAGATGAGCGTGCCCGCAGCGACCCGGCGCAGCACGTGTCGACGCCAGTGCGCCCTGCGCGAAACGCCCGTGACGCCCGTGAACGGGAGGGTCTTCATCAGAGCGACGGTAGGACGCGCAGGCCTCGGTGCAGCGGGTCAGCGCGAGGTTGTGGATGCCTTGGTGCTGTTGGAGGTGCCTGTGGACGACGCCGCAGGGGCGGCTGGCGATGACGGGGAGGAGTCACCCTTCGAGCTGCCTGAACCATCCGAGCCCTTGGAACCATCCGAGCCCTTGGACCCATCCGAGCCCTTGGAACCACCTGAACCCTTGGAGTCGCCGGAGCCCTCTGAGCTGTTGCTCGACCCACCCGCGCCGTTGCCAGCGGCCCCGCTCTTTCCCGACCCGTTGCGGGAGTCGGTGCGGTAGAACCCGCCGCCCTTGAAGACGATGCCGACCGCGTTGAACACCTTGCGCAAGCGACCCTCGCACTCGGGACAGACGGTGAGGGAGTCGTCGGAGAAGGACTGCACGACCTCGAAACGGTGGTCGCACTCGGTGCACGCATAGGCGTACGTCGGCACGGTGGTCCTCCTGCGGACGGGAACGGGGGGTGCGGCGCGCTGGGCGCAGCACCCCCCTAGGATACGGGAGCCCGGGAGCGCGGCCGTCCGCGCCGTACTACTTCACCTCGGCCCGGCCGAGGCGCCACATCCCGAGGACGAGCGGGAGCAGCACCCACACGCTCACCGCGGTGCCGAGCTGCGCCCACTGCTCGCCGGTGAGGGAGCCGGCGAAGAGTGGGTCCATGGTGCGGTTGAGGTCCAACCAGGCACCCGCGCTCTCCACCCACCCGACCAGCGAGCTGAGGATTCCCCACGCCGTGGGAAGCACGAAGTAGGCGACGATCGCGGCGGGGGTGTTGCGCAGCAGCATCCCGAAGCCCACTCCCTGAGCGAGGCCGAGGATCACGTAGGCCGCGGCGCCCGCAAGGGCGAGACCGGGCAGGCTCCAGTCGCCCTCGATGCCGCGCAGGCCGACTGCCGCGGCATAGGCGGCTGCACCGAGGGCGAAGGACAAGGCGACAGCGCCGACCCCGACCGTCAGCGCGGCGACGAGCTTGGCCCAGGCGACGCGCACCCGGCGGGGCTCGAGCCCGAAGGTGACCAGCGCGGTCCGCTGTGACCACTCCGACGTGACGGCCAGGATGCCGACGACCGGCAGGAGGATCGCCTGGGGCATGGTCGTGGCCTGCAGGTAGTCGCTGAAGGAGTGGTCCCCACCCTGGGTGAAGAACATGATCGCCAACGCCCCGGCGATGACCAGCCCGATTCCGATGACCAGCCACCGACCGGCACGGGTGTCGAGCATCTTGCGCAGCTCGACCCGGACCAGCCGAGCGAAGGGCACGCCGCGGGTGAGGTCGGCGGCAGGCAGGTGGTCCGGCATCCGGAGGCTGGAAGGCGTTGGTGACTCGGCGGCGGGCGCGCGGCGCACGGTCTCGGTGCTCATGCCGCCACCGCCTCGCGGGCCGAGTCGGCCGTGAGGTCGAGGAAGATCTCCTCGAGGCCGCGCCCGTCACCCGCCCTCAGCTCGGTGAGCGCCACCCCTGCGCCCAGCGCGACCCGACCCACGTCCGCGGGCTCGACGTCGACGACCAACCCGCCGGATGCCGCATCCCTCACCTCGATCGATGCGGAGACCAGTGCACGACGCAGGGACTCGTCGTCGGTGGAGCGCACCACGGTGCCGGCAGAGGCGACGAGCTCGTCCTTGGTGCCACGCGCCACGATGCGCCCCCCGCCGATCACGATGAGCTCGTCCGCGACCCGCTCGATCTCGTTGAGCAGGTGCGAGCTGAGCAGCACCGTGCCGCCGCGGTCGGCGTAGCCCCGGAGCAGGTCGCGCATCCAGCGGATGCCGGCCGGGTCCAGCCCGTTGGCCGGCTCGTCGAGGATGAGCACCTCGGGGTCGCCGAGGAGTGCGTGGGCGATGCCGAGCCGCTGGCGCATGCCGAGGGAGTAGTTGCGCACCCGGCGACCCGCCTCCTTGTCGGTCAGCCCGACGAGCGCGGTCATCTCCTCCACGCGGGAGCGGTCGACCCCCATGACAAGTGCGCCGAGCAGGAGCACCTCTCGGCCGGTGCGTCCGGCGTGCTGCGCCGAGGCGTCGAGGAGGAGCCCGACCTGGCGGCCGGGGTTGACCAGTCCTGTGTAGGGACTGCCCAGCACGGTCGTCGTGCCGGAGGTGGCCGGCGTGAGCCCTGCCATGATGCGCATGGCGGTGGTCTTGCCCGCGCCGTTGGGTCCTAGGAAGCCGGTGACCCGCCCTGGCCGGACCTCGAAGGAGATGTCGTCCACGGCGGTGAAGGGCCCGTAGCGCTTGGTGAGTCGTTCGACGGTGATCATGACTCGACAGCCTGCCCGTGCGGGGCTGGGCCTGACCATGAGGGTCGGACCTGACGCGACCCTGAACCAACCCTGAGGCGGGCCGTGGGGCAAGAGCTTGGGCGGGTGCTCGACGCCTTTGACACCGGACGTCCTCGCGCTCAGAGTGGGCGCATGCACGGTCGTCGCTCGCCGATGTTCCGCGTGACACGGGGCGCGTCGTTCTACATCGCCACGGTCACCGTGTGCGCCATGCTGGGATTCATCGTCGGGGCGCCTTGGCCGATACTCCTTGCGGCTGCGATCTCCCTTCCCGCGAGCCTGGTCACTCTTCCCGCCTCCTATGTGCTCGTCGGCCTCCTGGCCATGGTCCCTGGCGCCAATCCGTCCATCAGCACCGGGTCCGGGTCGGTCGACGCCAGCGGGAATGTGATCTCCTCTGTCACCACCGGCCTGCCAGCTGCCTGGTTCACGATCACGACCGCAGTGCTCGGGACCCTCGCGTTGGCCCTCGGAGCGGTCGTCAACGTCGTCTTCCTGCAGGTGTTGACCGCTCATCGGCGTCATCGAGCTGCCGTGGCCCGCCGCTGACGGACCCCCACCGGAGCCAGCCCCTCCGATCATCTCGGTACACGCCGAGGAGTGAGCATTCAGACAGGCCGCGGAGGAGCAGAAGCGAGGTTCTGAGCATGCGGACGAGAGTCGGGGCACCCGTTCTCTCCTGTCCCGGCGCCGCGCCCCTCGGCCCCCTGCCGCGATGGCTGCGGAACGGCGGAGCACAGGTTGGTTCGCGGACGGCACCCCTGCTCGACACATCGCGATGCCCCGGGCCGCCCCATACCGACTGGAGAGTCCCGGGTCGCTCGGTGCCAGCAGCTCAGGTGTCGGTCCAGTCGGCGAGGCGCCCGCCGCGGCTCACGGCGTGCAGGCGCTTCTCGGTGGCGTCGCGCACGTCCGAGGGGGTGACGACGAGCAACCGGTCGCCGTGCCGGAGCACGTCGGACTCCCGGGGCACGAACGAGGCGCCCTCGCGCAGCACCAGCGAGACCGCAGCACCGACCGGTAGGCGCAGCTCGAACACGCGCACGCCGCCTATCCTCGAGCTGGGGCCGACGACGATCTCGAGCAGCTGGGCGCCGAGCTCGTCCAACGGGGTCGCCTCCACGCCGAGGTCGACCTGGTGGAGGGACTGGTCCAGCCCCAGCCGACGGGCCACCCACGGCAGCGTCGGCCCCTGGATGAAGGTGAAGACGACCACGAGCACGAAGACGAGGTCGAAGATCCACTCCAGTCCCGGTGTGCCGGCAGTGATCGGCACGGTCGCGAGCACGACCGGGACGGCGCCGCGCAGACCAGCCCACGACAGGAAGGCCTGGGTGCGCCACGGCATCCGGAACGGCGTGCACGAGGCCAGGACGGACAGGGGTCGGGCCAGCACGAGGAGCGCGGTGCCGACGACGAGTGCGGGGATGACCTGGTCCTTGAACCCGGACGGCTTCGCGAGGAGACCCAGGAGCACGAAGAGCCCGATCTGGGCCACCCACCCCAGTGCTGTGGCGAACCCGCCGACGGCCGCCCGGTGCGGCAGCGAGACGTTGCCGAGCACCAGCGCCGCGAGGTAGCACGCGATGAAACCCGAGGTGTGCACGCTGTCGGCCGCGGCGTAGGCGAACACGGCGACCGAGACCACCCCGATGGAGAAGAGGGCAGAGGACGTGGTGGCGAACCGCCGCATGAGCCAGGCACCGGACCAGCCGACCACGAGCCCGACCACCGCCCCCCCGGCCAACTCGACGACGGCCAGGACAAGCAGCGACCACCACGGCTCCGGTGTGGCTCCGGGGGCGAGTGAGGCGGCGAGCGCGGTGACGATCAGCACGACGGGGGCGTCGTTGAAGCCTGCTTCGGCCTCCAACATGCCCGAGACCCGCCTCGGGAGCGGCACCCGCCGCAGCACCGAGAAGACGGCCGCCGCGTCGGTGGAGGAGACCACGGCACCGACGAGCAGGGAGACCTCCCACGACCAGCCGAGCACGAGGTGCGCGACCGCGGCCACGGTGACGACGGAGACCGCGACCCCCACCGTCGCGAGCACTGCCGCAGGCCCGACCGATGCCCTGATCCCCGACCACCGCGTCGTGATCCCGCCCTCGATCAGGATGAGGACGAGGGCGGCATAACCGAGCACGAGGGTGAGCTGGGCCGAGTCGAACTCGATCCCGATACCCGCCTCACCCAGGCCCAGACCGATCGCGAGGTAGATCAGCAGCGAGGGGAGCCCGGAGCGCACCGAGAGCCGAACCGCCGCAACCGCGACGACGAGCACCACGCTCCCCACGAGCAGGGCTATCGTCAGGTCGTCGAGCGAGAAGGCACCGGGCGCCGCCTCGCCACCGCTCAGCGGCAGCGTCCACGTCCGTCCCACGGCCAGTCCTCGCGTCGTCGCTCCCAGGGTGTCCTAGTCTCGCAGGGTGAGTCGTGCAAAGGTCATCCGTCGCTTCCTTTTGGGACTTCTCGCCGTGGTCGTCGTGGTCGCGCTCGTCGCAGGTGTCGTCGTCGTCACGGCGGTGCGTGACTCACTGCCTCGCACGTCAGGGGAGGTCGCCCTCCCCGGGCTCGGCGCCAACGTGAGCGTCCTGCGCGACGAGAGTGGCATCCCGCACATCTACGGCGACAGCACCACCGACCTGGCCAGGGCCCAGGGCTATGTGCACGCCCAGGAGCGGTTCTTCGAGATGGACCTGCGGCGGCACATCACCGCCGGCCGGCTCGCCGAGCTCGTGGGGAAGCCCGGGCTGGAGACCGACAAGGTGATCCGCACGATGGGGTGGCGCAAGGTCGCCGAGGAGGAGCTTCCGACTCTGGCCCCGCAGACCCGCCAGATGTTGCAGGCCTACGCCGACGGGGTGAACACCTACCTGCGCGGGCGCAGTCCGCGCGAGGTGTCCCTGGAGTACACCGTGCTGGGGCTGCAGCTTCCCCTCGCCGACATCGAGGACTGGACCCCGCTCGACAGCCTCTCCTGGCTCAAGGCGATGGCCTGGGACCTGCGCGGTGACTACACCGACGAGCTGGCCAGGGCCCGCCTGAACGGCCGTCTCTCACCCGCCCAGATCGCGGCCATCTACCCGACCTACGACAGCGA
>JBDSNZ010000058.1:0-6619 GCA_039915055.1 Ornithinibacter sp. | reverse complement strand
CGATCACTCGCGGCGATGCCTACGTCGTCTCGAGCTTCAGCCAGAGCCACACCGACATTCCGGAGCCGCGCGACCGTCCGCGCACCCAGCCCCCGAGGTGAGGCCGTCCGCGCGTGGGCGCCTGCGGCCGCTGTGGTGACGAAGGATCAGCGGCGGACCGAGGATCCCGGGAAGGGCGCTTGCCCTATGAGTCCTGCCTCCGCCTCGTACTCCTCGTCCGCGCCGTAGGTGAGGATGCCGACGAGGATGCCGCCGCGTCCGTCTCGAACGGTGAAGCCGCCTGTTCGTTCGGTGACGAGGATGCCGTCCCAGCCGTCACCCCAGGCGGAAGTACTTCAGCTGGTGCCTCCCGATCTCGCTCCAGAACCCGGGCGGGTCCTCCCAGCGGACCGACCGGTCACCGGCCCGCGGCGCGACCGGCGATCCCACCCATGGTGAGCGCATCACCCCAGTGCTCCACGGTCAGGGACCGTCCAGCCCGGGAGTGGTGGGCGTACACGGCATCCGCCCCGCGGCGAGCGCACGAATGGGGAGTCCGGCCGAAGCCCCCGCCTCGGCCTCCTCCCGCACCTTGGGCGCTCCTTCCTCGGTCACCGCGTAGGTCATCGCGTCCCCCGCCGCTCGACCAAACCGTGCCCCTCCCAAGCTCTCCAGGAGCCAGGACTGGCCCAGGAGGTTCCCGGCGACGTAGGCAGCAACGGTCTCCGTCCCGGCGTGGCGTCTCGTCCGGATCAGCACACTCCCCTGCAGCAGGGTGCTGAGCCGATCCTGCGGAGGGACGGGGGGATCGGTCGAGCCAGAGGGAGTTTCGGTCTGTCGTCATGACCCTCAGTGCCCAGTCGGCTGCACGACGCATGGCACCGGGCTGCGGTGGGTACCGGACCCGGGGAGGACCTACGACCGGAAGAGAGACAGCCGTGAGAGCGCTCACCTGGCAGGGCAAGCGGGACGTGCGGGTCGAAGAAGTCCCCGACCCGCGGATCGAGAAGCCGACCGACGCCATCATCCGCGTCACCTCGACCGCGATCTGTGGATCCGACCTCCATCTCTACGAGGTGCTCGGGGCCTACCTGAAGCCCGGAGACGTGCTCGGCCACGAGCCGATGGGCATCGTGGAGGAGGTGGGGGCCGAGGTGAGGAACATCAAGCCCGGCGACCGGGTGGTCGTGCCGTTCAACATCTCCTGCGGCGCGTGCTGGATGTGCGCGCGCGGACTCTATGCGCAGTGTGAGACGACCCAGGTCCGTTCCCAGGGCAAGGGCGCGGCGCTCCTGGGCTACACCAGCCTCTACGGCTCGGTGCCCGGTGGGCAGGCGGAGTTCCTGCGCGTCCCCCAAGCCCACTTCGGGCCGGTGAAGGTCCCTGACGAACACCCCGACGAACGGTTCCTCTACCTCTCCGACATCATCCCCACCGCGTGGCAGGCCGTCGTCTTCGCTGATGTGCCCCGTGGTGGCACGATCGCAGTGCTTGGCTTGGGCCCGGTCGGCCAGTTCGTGGCGCGCATCGCCCGCCACCTGGGCGCGGAGCGCGTCATCGGTGTCGACCTCGTGCCAGAGCGCCTGGCACTCGCACGTCGCCACGGCGCCGAGACGCTGGACCTGCGTGAGGTCGACGATGTGGCCACTGCGCTGCTTGACCTCACCGATGGGCGGGGACCCGACGGCGTCGTCGACGCGGTCGGAATGGAGGCCCACGGGTCGCGCGCCGCCAAGGTCGCTCAGGCCGCGGTGGGGCTCCTGCCTGGTGTCCTGGCCCGGCCGCTGGTCGATGCCCTGGCGGTGGACCGTCTCGCCGCGCTGCACGCCGCCCTCAAGGGGGTACGTCGCGGCGGCACCGTGTCGATCAGCGGTGTGTACGGCGGGGAGGTCGACCCCATGCCGATGATGGAGATGTTCGACCGGGGGGTGACGGTGCGCATGGGCCAGTGCCACGTCAAGCGCTGGGGCGAGGACATCATGCCGCTGCTCCTGGACCCCTCGGACCCGCTGGGCGCAGAAGACCTGGCCACCCACGTCCTGCCCCTGGAGGACGCTCCCCGCGGATACGAGATGTTCCAGGCCAAGGACGACGGGTGCGTCAAGGTGGTGCTGCGGCCGTGAGGAACCCACCACGGATGACGGTGTTGGTGACCGGCGCATCGAGCGGCATCGGGCGAGCCACCGCCCACCACCTCGCCGAGCGCGGACACAACCTCGTGCTGCTCGCCCGTTCGCCCGCAGGGCTGGAGGCGGTGGCTCGCGAGTGCCGCGCTCACGGCGTGCGGGTACTGCTCACCCCGGCGGACGTGTCCGACAGGCCTGCCCTCGGCGGGGCGTTCGACGCGGCTGTCGCCGAGTTCGGCACCGTCGATGCGGTCGTGCACTGCGCTGCCGTCCTGGCCTACGGTCGCTTCGAGGACGTCCCACCCGACGTCTTCGACGAGTCGGTCCGGGTCACGCTGCTGGGCTCCGCCAACGTTGCTCGGATCGCGTTGGGCCACTTCTCGGCGCGGGGAGGGCACGGCAGGCTCGTGGTCGTGGGCTCGCTGCTGGGGAAGGTCGCCACCCCGTTCATGAGCTCGTACGTCACGGCCAAGTGGGGCCTGCACGGTCTGGTGCGCACGTTGCAGATCGAGGCACGAAGCACACCGGGGGTCGACATCAGCCTCGTCACACCCGGAGGAGTGAACACGCCGGTCTACCGCCAGGCCGGCACCTACCTGCGACGCCACGGCCGGCCGCCTCCCCCGGTCGACTCGCCGGAGAAGGTCGCCGGCGTGATCGCATCCGTCCTCGCACGCCCCCGTCGTGACCGTGGCGTCGGGATCGCCAACCCGCTCGTGGTGCTCGGGTTCCGCACCCTGCCCGGAGTCTTCGACCGCATCGTCACACCCCTGATGCGGATCGGTGGCCTGGGACGCGAGAGCGTGCCGAACGGGCCCGGCAACGTCTTCGAGGCGGAGCCGGGAGGTGAATCGCTGCACGGGGTGTGGAGCGGCACGATGTCCCTGACGACCGATGAGGAGCAGGCGAAGCCATGACGCACACGAGGATCAGTGCCCAACCAGTCACCCGCACGATCGAGGCGGGGATGGATGCCGTCTGGGCCGTGCTCGCGAACGGGTGGGCCTACCCCACCTGGGTGGTCGGCGCGTCACGGGTGCGTGCCGTCGACGCGGGCTGGCCGGCCGAGGGCGCCCGCATCCACCACTCCTTCGGGGTGTGGCCGGCCGTTGTCGACGACACCACCGAGGTCATCGCACGTGACACCGAGCGCGAGCTCGTGCTGAAGGCACGTGGTTGGCCGATGGGAGAGGCAGAGGTGGTCATCGGTCTCGTCGAGGTCGACGAGCAGCGATGCATCGTCTCCATCGCCGAGGACGCCGTATCCGGTCCGGGGACCCTCGTGCCGAAGGCCTTTCGCCAGCCCCCGATCCGCCGGAGGAACGTGGAGTCACTCAAGCGCCTGGCCTACCTGGCGGAGCGGCACACAGGCGACGACCCACCAACCTCCTGATCGGTTGCCGCGACGGGGAGCCGTTCACTGCAACACCCTCTTCCACGCGGTGCGGGCCAGCGCCCGTCGCGCCGCTCCAGCCGGCCCGGCCGCGCGGAGCGCCACGAGCGCGGCGTTCCACCCGCAGGCGCCGTGCACGCCCCCTCCGGGGTGCGCCGAGGCACTGGCGAGGTAGAGGCCGGCGAAGGGCGTCTCCGGTCGGCCCAGGCCGGGGGTGGGACGGAACACCAGCTGTTGGTGCAGGGCGGAGGTGCCGCCGTTGATCGACCCGGCGACCAGGTTCGCGTCGGCGCCCTCGAGGTCGCCCGGCGACTGGACGTGTCTGGCCAGCACGGACGCACCGAACCCGGCGGCAACGCGCTCGACGGCATCCTCCATCCTCTCGACGTGCTCGGCCAGGCGCTCGCCGCGCCAGTCTCTCCCGTGCGGCACGTGCGTGTAGGCCCAGGCCGACTCTGTCCCGGCGGGAGACCGCTGGGGATCGGTGGTCGTCATCTGACCGAAGAGGAGGAACGGGTGCGCAGGCGTGCGCCCCACGGTGAGGTCGGCAGCGAAGTCCACGAAACCGTCGAGATCGACCCCGAGGTGGACGGTGCCGGCCCCGGCTGCTCGTGGGTCCTGCCACGGCACCGGCCGGTCCAGGGCCCAGTTGAGCTTGATCGTCGACGGGTCCCACTGGAAGCACCGCTCGAGATCACGACGCAGCCGGTTCGGGAGCGCCTTCTCCCCTACCAGGTCGGAGTACAGGCGGGGAGCCGATACGTCGGCCAGCACTGCACGACGGCACCGCACAGCCGTGCCGTCCGCGCACCGCACGCCAACAGCCCGACCGCCGACGATCTGGACCGACGTCACCTCGACACCGGTGCGGAACTGCACCCCGGCGGACTCGGCCCGCGAACGCAGGGCAGATGCCAGTGCTCCGGCCCCACCCTGCGGCACCGGGAACCCCACGTCCTGCCCGAGCATGGCGAGCAACCACCCGAACAGCGCGCTCCCCGCGGCGTCAGGTGAGAGATCGCTGTGGAGCGCATTTCCCGTCAGCAGCAACGGCCCGCCGTCGCCGTCGAAGACCTCCTGCCCCAGCCGGCGCACGGACGACAGTCCCAGGCGCGTCAGGTCGAGGGCTCCGCGGGTCCCCAGCCTGCGGAGCAAGCGCGCGCCGGGTCGCAATGGTGGGAACGGTGTGAACAGGGCGTCCAGGAGGGGGTCGCGAAGCCGCTGCCACTCCGCCACCAGCCCCAGCCAGGCCGCACCGTCGCCAGGGGCGAACTCCTCGAGCCCTGCTGCAGTGTCCTCCGCGTCGTGCCTGAGTACCGCGGTGCGTCCGTCCTCGAGGGTGTGCGCCAGCACGTCCGGGGCTCTGACCCACGTGAGTCCGTGCGAACCCAGGTGGAGGTCACGGATCACGGGGCTGGCCGCGGCCAGCGGGTAGAACGCGCTGAAGAGGTCGGTGGTGAAGCCGGGGACGGTGACCTCGGCGCTGCGGACCGCACCCCCGACCTCCTCGTTGGCCTCCAGGACCAGCACGTCCCACCCGGCATCCCCCAAGGCATTGGCGGCGACCAGTCCGTTGGGACCAGCACCGATCACTACTGCGTCGACGACTGGTGTGAGCATCGGCAGAGTCCTCTCGTTCGGCTCCGTTCCGGAGCGTGTTCGCAGACTGCCACGGACTCCTCGGGTCTGGTGATCGCGCAGCAAAGCGTTCGGCCGGGCACCCGTCCTCAATCGAGGCGGACGTTGGCACCCGTGTCGAGGGGAGTGCGTGGAGCCGGCGTCTCACCGCGACTACCGCGTCGTGCCAGCACTGCCTGTCCGGTCGCTCGTCGGGTGGCCCTTGGCGCCCGGCGTCGAGATCTGGCCCCGAACACGGCCCGTCGGTCGGCACGTGTCCGCGCCCCGCGCCGGAGGGGCCGTCACCGCCTACCCTGAAGGCATGACCCCGAGTCTGCTCGCCCGCGCAGTGGGCTCCCTCCTCATGAGGGGAGCCCGCGGGATCCGCCGCGGCTGGCACTGGCTCCGTCACCCACCCGGGTGGTGGGACGAGATCGATGCGGTCTACGGAGGGCACCAGGAGCCTGGGGCGAACAAGTCCGCCGGTGCCGCCGGTCTCGGCGGCCACATCAGCGGAGGTCTCGGCTAGCCACACCAGGCCGCGTTGCCCGCAATGGTGCGCCCGCGCCCGCAGGTGTGCCCCCAGCGTCGGTGACGCATCGGCGAGGTCACGGATGTGCTGGCCAGCGTCGCCACTGGCGCCGGCCCCGCTACTAGTCTCGTGGTGTGCCCGAATTCATCTGGCGACCGGCCAACGAGGCGACGAGCGCAGACGTCGCGGCGGTGTTCGACGCCGGAGGCGCCCGCAAGTGCCGCTGCCAAGCCTTGAAGGTCCCGGGCTGGATCTGGCGAGACACGACCCAGGAGGGGCGCGACGTCGCGCTCCTGGAGCAGGCCGGCTGCGGCACGAGCGGCCCCACGTCCGGCCTCCTGGGGTACGTGGATGGGGAGCCGGCCGGCTGGGTGGCGGTCGAGCAGCGGGAGAACTACCCGAGGATCTGGGTCCGACAGAAGTCGTGGATGCGGATGGATCCCGACCTCGAGCGCGTCTGGTCGGTCACGTGCTTCGTCGTCCGGAAGGGCTTCCGCCGGCAGGGACTGATGTACGAGCTCGCCGCAGCCACCGTCGAGTACGGCAGACAGGTCGGCGCTCGCGTCCTGGAGGGGTACCCCACCGAGCCCCCGCCCGGGAAGACCGTGATCTGGGACGAGGCGTCGGTCGGTCTGCTCCAGGTCTTCCTGGACGCCGGCTACGAGCTCGAGGCCTCGCCCACCCTGCGCCGACGGGTGGTGCGACACCGACTCGGCGCATCGGCCTGACCTCCGGTTTCAACCCGGTTGGGCGGCACAAGAGTCCAATCGGCGCGACCACGCGCACGGGAGCCCTGTCTGGGCTGCAGCGATCTACGCGGTGGAATGGGGCAGGTTCGCCCATCTGGCGAGTGTGAACCCTTGGCGAACCGTCGCACTCGGTGGCCGGCCGCGCGAGACGCTAGCGCCGGTGTTGCTCCGGGCTGTCGGCAACGCCGAACAGTGTGGCTCGGGCCAGTCGGGTGACGAGGGC
>JBDSNZ010000288.1:0-3788 GCA_039915055.1 Ornithinibacter sp. | reverse complement strand
TTGGCGAGCAGCTCGGCGGAGACGGCCGCGACGGCCTTCTCGATGCCACGCTTGAGCGCCATCGGGTTGGCCCCGGCCGCGACGTTGCGCAGACCCTCCTTGACGAGGGCCTGGGCGAGGACGGTCGCCGTGGTCGTGCCGTCACCGGCGACGTCATCGGTCTTCTTGGCGACCTCCTTGACGAGCTCGGCGCCGATCTTCTCGTACGGCTCGTCGAGCTCGATCTCCTTGGCGATGGACACGCCATCGTTGGTGATCGTGGGGGCTCCCCACTTCTTCTCGAGGACGACGTTGCGGCCCTTTGGGCCGAGTGTGACGCGCACGGCGTCGGCAAGGATGTTCATTCCCCGCTCGAGACCGCGGCGTGCCTCTTCATCGAAAGCGATGATCTTGGCCATGCGGGTGGTTCCTCCCACGCAAAACGAAGTTGAGGACCGGGCGGCGCCCGCGACGGACGGACCGGATGCCGTCAGCTCATGTCGCCGGGGCACCCGGACCTCACCGGACCGGTCAGGTTTGTCACTCTCATGGTGAGAGTGCCAACGCCATTATTGGCACTCTCGGGGGGAGAGTGCAAACGGCGCGGCGATCCTCGCACGCTGGGCGCGCGGGATCGCAGGGACGCTCGGGGTCGCCGTTCAGGCGCGCAGGTCGGGGGCGTGGCCCTCGAAGGTGGCGCGCATCGACCCGTCCGTCTCGGACGTCACGAGGTCGTCCAGGTCGGCGACGAAGATCGCGACGGCCTCGCGCGCCGGGTTCCCGTCCAGCTCAGCAAGTACCGTGCGCCACGCCGCCAGGTTGGGATGCTCCAGCGACGTGCAGGCTTCTGCGGGCTCCAGCGACGTCACCGCCGCCACCAGCTCCTGGCGTGAGAGCGGCAGCGTGGCCGTGCTTCCGTCGTGCCCCAGCACCGTCGCGAGCACGACCGCGGGGAGCCCGTGGCGCCCACCCGGCACGTTGACGTGATCGAACACCCACTCCGGGGAGGACGTCGCCGGGCTGAGCCCCACGGCATGCGCGAGGGGTTGCCGCCACCCGTCGATGCGCGCGGCGAGGTGGTCCGAGATGGCCGCGAGGCCCTCCGGTGTGCTCCAGTCGAGATCAGCCATCGGGTGATCGTCGCAGGTCCGGGTCGCGATGTCGGCCTTCCTCGCGGATGAACAGCAGGTGAACACGAGCCACCACGTTGGTGAAGTGGGGGTGTCACCCCCACACTTGGGCCTCGTGGACGCAGCAACCCTCATCCTCGTGCTCGTCATCGTGACGGCACTGGCCTTCGACTTCACCAACGGCTTTCACGACACGGCGAACGCGATGGCCGCCTCGATCTCGACGGGGGCCCTGAAGCCCAAGGTCGCGGTCGGTCTCTCGGCCGTGCTGAACCTCGTGGGCGCCTTCCTCTCCGTGGAGGTCGCGCTCACCGTGTCCAACGCGGTGATCGACCTACAGGACTCCTCCGGCGCACCGCGCCCCGAGCTCCTCTCCGACGGCGGCGAGGGGCTCCTCCTCATCGTGCTCGCGGGGCTCGTCGGTGGCATCTTGTGGAACCTCTTCACCTGGCTGCTCGGCCTGCCGTCGAGCTCGTCGCACGCGCTGCTCGGCGGGCTCACCGGAGCCGGAGCCGCGGGCCTGGGTCTGGGTGGGGTGAAGTGGACCGGCGACGGCACCAAGCTCGGCGGTGTCGTCGGCAAGATCCTGCTGCCCTCCCTGCTCGCGCCCTTCGTCGCGCTCCTCGTCGCGATGGTCGGCTGCTGGCTGGTGCACAAGATCACGAATGCCGTCATGTACCAGCTGCACGAGCGGCACTTCCGCTGGGGCCAGATCGGCAGCGCCTCGCTCGTCTCCGTCGCCCACGGCACCAACGACGCGCAGAAGACGATGGGCGTGATGACCCTCGCCCTGATCGCGAGCGGCCACTGGGACCGCACGGATGCCGTGCCGACCTGGGTCAAGGTGAGCGCGGCCACCGCGATCGCGGCGGGCACCTACCTCGGCGGGTGGCGGATCATCCGCACCCTGGGGAAGGGCTTGGTCGACATCACGCCGCGACAGGGCATGTCGAGTGACGGGGCCACCGCGGCGGTGCTCCTCGCCTCGAGCCACCTCGGCTTCGCGCTCTCCACCACGCACGTGGCAACGGGGTCCGTCCTTGGTGGCGGGCTCGGCCGTGGGACCCACGTGCGCTGGGGCACGGCGGGCCGGATGGTCATCGCCTGGATGACCACCTTCCCGATCGCCGCTCTCGTCGGCGCGCTGACGTGGTGGATCGGGCACGCGATCGGCGGTGTGGCCGGAGCGCTCACCGTCTTCGTCATCCTTCTCGCGCTCTCCACGTGGATGTACACCCGCTCCCGCGCGGCCCACGTCAGCGCGGACAACGTCAACGACGACTGGGACCGCCCCAGGGGTGGAGACCACACCGCGGGCGGGGCCCACCACAAGGGTGGCGAGCACACCCGCCAGTCCGACACCATGCCCACCGACACCAAGCTCCCCTGAAGGTAGGACGACGTGAACAGCATCGAGCTCGCCCTCCAGGGCGCCGGCCGGGTCCTCCTCGCGGGACTGCTCTTCGGGGCCGGACTCCCCGTCGTGTACGCCCTCGCCATGCGGGCCCTCACGCTCAACTCGACCACCGTCGCCGAGGCCGACGGCAGCATCCACCATCGTCCGAGCCCTCTGGGGCGGTTCCTCTCGCTCCTGCTCATCGCCGTGCTCGTCGGCGCGGTGGTGCTGGGGCTGGTCATGATCGTGGCCACGGGGTTCGGCAAGACCGTGAGCTTCGAGCACATCATCCCGTCGATCATCGACAAGAAGTGAGCACCCGATGACCCAGTTGACCGGACCTGTCCTGCGGTGGATCCGTGAGGGCTTCCCCGAAGGTGTCCCCGACCGTGAGGCGCCTGCCCTGTATGCCGTGCTCCTGGAGCGAGTCGGTGGGGAGAGAGCGCTCGACGTGCTGCGACGCCTGCACGCAGAGGGCCTGCTCTCGGACAAGGCCGCCCGCTCCCTGCTGCCCGACGACACGCAGATGCGCCGGGTCGCCGCGAAGCTCGTGCTGGGCGGCTGGCCGCTCGCAGGCGACGAGGAGGAGGACGACGCCCCGCCGAAGGAGGGCAGCGCGCTGGCGCGCATCGTCAACTGGCTGCGAGAGGGATATCCCGGCGGGGTGCCCGAGCACGACTACGTGCCGCTGCTGGCTCTGCTCGAGCGCCGGCTCACCCGCTCGGAGGTCAAGAAGGTCGCCAAGGCCCTGCGCCGCGCCGACGTCTCACCGGCGGGCCCCGAGGACATCGCGGCGGCGATCAGCTCCTTCACCCACGCCGACCCCAGCGACAACGACCTGCGGCGGGTGCGCGACCAGCTCTCGAAGAAGGGCTGGCCGGTCGAGTTCCCCGACCCCGACCTCCCCTGAGCCACTCCCGTCCCCACCGTGTGAACGATCGACCAAGAGGTCACTTCTTCACACAGTGGTGCCGTGAACGATCGACCCATGGGTCACGTGGCGCGCGTCTGCCTCGACACACGGCATCCGGCATCAGGACGGAGCGACGCCCGTCCGGCTTCCCTCACGGACGGGCGTCGCTGGTCGTGGGAGCCAGCCCTCAGGGCTCCATGCCCAGGCGACGGGCCGAGCGGGCACGCTGGCGGCTGGCCCGCAGCCGGCGCAGTCGCTTGACGAGCATCGGGTCGTGCTCCAGGGCTGCGGGGTGGTCGATCAGCGCGTTGAGCACCTGGTAGTAGCGCGTGGAGCTCATCTCGAAGAGCTCCTTGATGGCCGTCTCCTT
>JBDSNZ010000017.1:0-4418 GCA_039915055.1 Ornithinibacter sp. | reverse complement strand
TCCTTCATGAGCACAGCCTACGAGCCTCGTACACAGATATCAAACATTTCTACGAGGTGTGTCTTGATCGGCTCGAACAACCGTGCTACAACTCGTACAGACGTTCTATCGAACAACGGTTCGAGGGCCGCCCGTCGGCCCGGATGGAGGAGAGCATGAGTGCAGTTGCGTGGGACCCCGCCGAGATCGGGTATGCCGTGGGTGGCGCCTCCCGCCGTCCTCACCTCGTCGTCCTCCCCGGAGGCGACCAGGGCGAGGGAGGTGGCGCGCGGATCACCCGCCGTGGGCGCCTGGCCCTGGCAGCGGTGGTGATGAGCGTGCTCGTGGGCATCGCCACCATGGGCCTGGGCAGCGCGAGCGCCACCGGCGCACCTCAGGTGCTCACCGTGAGGGCCGGCCAGACCCTCTCCGAGATCGCGGCGGCCGAGCTGCCGAGCATGTCGATCAGCCAGGGCATCCTCGCCATCCAGCTCGCCAACGGGCTCAGCACCGCGCAGGTCGGCGCCGGCCAACAGCTCGTCATCCCGGCCTCCTGACGAGACCGTCGTCCCCTTCGCCCCAGTCGTCCCCTCGCCGCAGTCCTCGCGTCGCCGCGACCCCCAGACCTGAGTCCCTCGACCCGGCTCAGTAACGCCGAAGGGCGTCACCTCCCGTGCAGGGCAGGTGGCGCCCTTCGTGCTGTCCGCCGCGTGGCTCAGCCGAACGTGAGGTCGAGGGGTCGCTCCACGAAGGTCGCGAGCTCCTGGGCCGCCTGCGCCGCGGCATCACGCGCGTCAGCGGTCAGGACGGCATCAGGGCGCAGCACGACGCGCACCGCCGTTGGGGTGAGCGTGCGTTTCCAGGTGCCGACGTCCTCCGAGTCCAGCACGAGGATCCCGCCGCCGGCCTCGGAGACCAGCCTCGTGCGTTCGGCCGATGGAACGCGCCGCGGGAATCCCGTTGCGGTGTAGGTGAGGTGGGCCTCATCGAAGGTGGGCAGCAGGATCGCCCGTCGGGCTCGGGTGGTCCGTGCGGGAGCTGAGGAGTCGAACCAGAGACGGTGCTCACCGACGTCGACGTGGGCGAGCTGGCCGGCGAGGTCGGCCAGCGCCGGGCGGATCTGCCTGAGGGTGAGGGTGCACCAGCGCGCGAGGTCCCGCTCGCTCACCGGCCCGTGCCCCCGCACGAAGCGGCGCACCAGCTCACGGCGTGCGCAGTCCCCGGCGAGGGTGTCGGCGGGGTTCGGGGGCACGGTCTCCTCGGCGAGCACGTAGGTGTGCGTGGTCCCCCGAGGCGGGCCTGAGCAGATCACCGCCCGCAGCTCGGCGACGATGAGCTGGTGGGCCATCTGCTCGCCACTGGCGGGGAGCCCCCGGGCGGCGAACTGCGCCGTGAGCTCGGGGCGGGTCAGCGGCGTGGGTCCGCACAGCACGTCACCCAGGGTGTCCAGGGCGCGCCCGATCGCCCGGTCGTCCAGCCCGAGCCCGCGGTGCCGGCCGGCCAGCGAGGCCTCGACCCTGGGGCCGGTCAGTCGCTGGATCCACCGCAGGTCCTCCGGCGCCACGAGGTGCCAGGTCGGACGCAGGATGTGGGTGCGCAACCACCCGCCGGCCGACTGCTGGGCCAGCACGGCGGCATACGACATGCCCGGTGGGCATCGCAGCCCGATCGACCACGCGGCGAGGGGCGCGTCCTGGGACTGCACGCAGGTGAGCAGCCGCACCACATCGGCGCCGTGCGCTAGCCCCGCGGACGTGATCCGTTGGGTTGCGAGGCGGGTGGCGAGGACCCGAGCGAGGGACGTGGGCACGAACGGCATCCTCGCAGTGCCCTTGTGACTGCGTGGCTCGGTTGGTCGCGCCGATCCGGCGGGCCGAGCGCCGTCGGCGCGGCGTCTTCTTCGGGGCGGGTTCGGTGAAGAGGGCGTGCGGGGTCACCCCCTTGGGGGGGCGGAGGGGCCATGGCGGCAGCGGGAACAGGACGGGCGCCTTCCGCGTTGTGCAATGATGTAATCAAGTAATTACCGCATTGGAGAGCACCATGAGGCACCGCCACACCTTCACTGATGAGAACGAGACGACTGAGACCGGATCCGGCCGAGGAGCCCGGGGGGCCGAGCGAGGTCCGCGCGGCGGGGGACGCCCCGGTCCCGGCGGTGGCCCGCGTGGCCGAGGCCGCGGCTTCGGCAGACCCGGGGGCTGGCAGCAGGGTGACCTGCCCAGTGCCGACGACGCGCAGAAGTGGTTTCTCGGTCGACTTCCCGATGGCTGGTTCGATGAGCTCGAGGTGACCTCGGACCGCGAAGAGGTGACCGTCGTCGGCACCCTCGCCGGGGTCGATGCGGCTGCCGACGCGGCCGAGACCGAGGGGCGGGTCAGCCGCTTCCGGGCCGAGACGCGCGAGGAGCGCATCGCCATCGCCGCCGAGGCACAGGCGCGATACGAGCGCACCGTCTCGTGGGGGGCCAGGGTCGGCGACACGACCACCCTGTTCACCCACCTCGCCGTTCCCGTGATGACGCGCCTGCGCCAGCCGGAGCGCGCGGTGCTCGACACCCTCGTCGACGCCGGCGTGGCGCGCTCCCGCTCCGACGCCCTCGCGTGGTCCGTCAAGCTCGTCGGCGAGCACGCCGACTCCTGGCTGGGTGACCTGCGCGACGCGATGACCGAGGTCGACAAGCTCCGCGCCAAGGGCCCCGAGATCTCGTGACCCGATGGGGTGGTCGGCCTCAGGAAGTCAGGGTGCGTCGCATGGCCAGACGGGGCAACCCGCTGGCGGTCGCATCGGTGGCGCCGACCAGCTCGAAGCCTGCCTTCTGAAACATCGACCTCGTGCCGACGAAGGCCATCGTCGTGTCCATCCGTCCGTCGGGCTCCACGGGGTGGGCCTCGACGGCCGGCGCCCCTGAGGAGGCTGCATACGCCACAGCCCCCTCGAGGAGGTGCTGGACCACGCCACGTTTCCGGTGGCCGCCGCGCACCACGATGCACACGATGCTCCAGACGGGCACGTCGTCGACGGGAGCGATGACCCGGGAGTGGAGGAGTCGGGGGATCTCGCTACGCGGCCCCATGTTGCACCACCCCACCGGGAGTCCGTCGCGGTAGGTCAGCACCCCCGGTGGGTGCTCGCGCTCGCACAACGCGCGCATCGCCTGCTCGCGATCGCCCCCGCCCAGCTCGTCGATGTCCTTGACGCGCAGACGGTGCGAGAGGCACCAGCAGTGGGTCGCACGTCGGTTGGGGTTGATCACGTCGGCGAAGTCCTCGAATCGCTCGGGCGTCACCGCGTGCGTCACCCAGCTCGCAGGCTCAGCGCCCCCGTGCCCGACCTGCCCCGTGCTCGTCCGCGGTCCCATCGCCCCAGCGAACCATCGCCCGCCGACACGAGGGGCCCTTGCCGCCCCGCCGAACGCGCGTTTAGAATACTGACCATGCGTTCAGCATCTGATCGAGACGACCAGCCCGGTGACCTGACCGCGCGTGCTGCCATCCGCAACACCGCGCTGCGGCTGTTCGCGGAACGTGGACCGGATGCCGTGAGCGTTCGGGAGATCGCCTCTGCGGCAGGGGTGTCCCCGGCCCTGGTGCTCCACCACTACGGGAGCAAGGACGGGTTGCGAGCCGCGGTCGACGCGTTCGCCACCGACGCCTTCGAGAGGGTGCTCGCGGGTCTGGGCGAGGGAGGGTTGGCCGAGGCACTCGCGGACGACGGACCAGCGGGCCCCGGCGGAGGGTCCATCGCCGAGGCCTTCGCCGTGGGGTTTCCACCGGACAGCCCGCTCCCGGCATACCTGCGGCGGCTGCTCCTGGCCGGCGACCCCGCCGGGGATGCCCTGTTCGCCAGCTGGCACCAGGCAACCCTCGAGCTGATGAGCGCCCTGGAGGCGCAGGGGCTGGCCCGGCCGAGCGTCGACCCCGTGGCTCGCGCCGCGTTCCTGCTCGTCAACGACATGGCGATGCTGCTGCTCACCCGTCAGGTTGCCGCGGCGATCGGCGTCGATCCGCTCTCGCCCGCGGGCATGCAGCGATGGGGTGCGCAGGCCGCCGACGTCTACACCCACGGCGCCTTCCGCGCCCCGCACGAAGGAGAGAGCCATGACCGATGAGCACGTCGTCCGGGCCGAAGGACTGATCAAGGAGTTCGGCAGCACCCGGGCCCTGGACGGCCTCGACCTCGAGGTGCGCGCAGGGGAGGTGCACGGCTTCCTCGGTCCCAACGGCGCTGGGAAGTCCACCACCATCCGCATCCTGCTCGGGCTGATGCGCGCCGACGGCGGCACCGTGGAGCTGTTCGGCGCCGACCCGTGGAAGCGGGCCACCTCGCTGCACCACCGGCTCGCCTACCTGCCCGGTGACGTGTCGCTGTGGTCGGGCCTGACCGGCGGGCAGTGCCTCGATGTGCTGGCCGCGGCGCACGGTGGGGTGGTGGAGTCGCGG
>JBDSNZ010000217.1:0-15567 GCA_039915055.1 Ornithinibacter sp. | reverse complement strand
GAGGGGATGACCTTCGACAAGCAGGAGGACAAGATCGCCCTGCGTGTCGTCCAGAACGCCGAGATCCACCTCCACGACGTCCGCGTCCCCGAGGCCAATCGGCTGCAGAAGGCCGAGAGCTTTCGCTCCACTGCCGACGTCCTGCGAGTGACCCGGATGAGCGTCGCGTGGCAAGCCGCCGGATGTGCACGCGGAGCGTTCGAGCACGCACTGCGATACACCAAGACCCGCGAGCAGTTCGGTCGGCCGATCGCGTCGTTCCAGATGGTGCAGGACCTGCTCGTGAAGATGCTCAGCAATGTGACCGCCTCAACCGCCATGAACGTCCGCGCCTCGCAACTGCAGGATGCAGGGGTGCTCAAGGACGAGCACGCGTCGCTGTGCAAGGCGCACGCGACCGTGCGGATGCGCGAGGCCGTCGGTTGGGCGCGCGAGGTCCTCGGCGGCAATGGCATCCTGCTCGAGCACCACGTCGGGCGCTTCGTCGCCGACGCGGAGGCGATCTACTCCTACGAGGGCACCCGCGAGATCAACACCCTGATCGTGGGACGGGCCATCACCGGCGAGAGCGCCTTCGTCTGACTCGGAACGGCTTTCACGACAGCGAGCTCAGCGGCCGCGCGGTCCCGGCTACATGCACCAGCTCGCCTGTGCGAGGTCGGAACCGGTGAGCTTCAGGCCCGGGACGCCACGTCAGGACAGCCCTCGTCGTACCACTGGGCCAGCTGCTCAAAGCCGGCCTCCAGCCCCACCCGGGGTGACCACCGGAGCAGGGCGCGGGTGCGACGCTGGTCGAACCAGTGGGCCGTGGTGAGCTGCTCGGCCAGGAAGTGCGTGAGCGGGGGAGTGTCGGTGCGGCCGGTTGCCGCCCAGAGCGAGTCGATCACCGTGCCCGCCAGCAGGCCCAGCGCCTCGGGCACGTGCCGGCGCGGCGGCGAGACCCCTGCTGCCCGGCAGACCCGCTCGAGGATCTCCACGACCGGTCGTGGCTCGCCCCCGCTGACGACGAGGGCCTCCCCGTGGGCGGGGGTGCCGCAGGCGTCGAGCGCTGCGACGAGGGCGTCCGCCGCGTCGTCGATGTAGGTCGTGTCGATCAGCGCGGCCCCGGCTCCGAGCACCGGCAGGCGTCCGGCCCGGGCCCGCGCGACGAGCCGCGCCACGAGCTGGGTGTCCCCGGGACCCCACACCAGGTGCGGTCGCACGGCGAGCACCGCGAGGTCGGGCGAGTCCGCGGCGAGGGCAACGAGCTCGGACTCGGCCTTGGTCCGTGCGTAGTGGCCTCGGGCAGCCACCGGGTCGGCCGGCTCCGCCGCGGCGCCGCACAGGGGTCGCCCGGCGTGGGCCACCGATGGTGACGACACCTGCACGAGCCGGCCCACCCCCTCGGTGCGGCACGCGGTCACGACGCTGCGCGTGCCCTCCACGTTGGCCCTGACGTAGTCGGCCAGCGGACCGACCACGTCGACCTTCGCGGCCAGGTGCAGCACGGCATCCTGCCCGTGGGCTGCGCGGCGCACGACGTCCGGGTCGGCCACGTCGCCCAACACCTCGCGACAGCCCAGGCCGGATGCTCGACGCTGCAGCACGGTGACCTCGTCATCGCGCTCCGCGAGCAGCATGGCGGTGCTGCGACCCAGGAGCCCCGAGGCCCCGGTCACCATGACCCTCAACGAGGGTGCCTCACGACCCGCCGCGTCCGGCCAGCAGCCGGGAGGCCTGACGAGCGACCTCGAGCCGATCGACCTTGGAGGCGTGGCGGATGTCCAGGGGGAGGCGATCGGCGGTGAGGACGGCGGCGACCGGCGTTCCCGCGACCCGGCGGACGTCCCGCGCGAGGTCGTGCTCGGCCGGCCGAAGACCGAGCGAGCCGGGCACCCGCGGATGCCGTGAAGCGGCTGAGTCCGGCACGGCCACCACGACGAGCACCTGCGCGCCGACCGGGCCGACCCCGACCGCCGCAGCAGCGTCCACGCCGTCGACGGTCTCGACGCGCTGCTCGACCCCCACGGGCGTCACCGCGCCGTCGGCGGTGTGCACCACGTGCGCGAGCCGGCCCTGGACCCAGAGCCGACCCTCGTCGTCGAGGTGCCCGACGTCGCCGGTGCGGTGCCAGCCCGGATGCCGTGAGGCCGAGCGTTCGGTCATCCAGAGGGCGTCGTAGCGGTCCTTCACGTGCGCGGCTCGCACGCAGATCTCGCCCGTCACGCCGGAAGTCGCGATGAGCTCGTCGCCATCGCCGGAGCCGTGCAACGGTGCGAGTGCGACGTCGACCCCCGGCAGCGGACGGCCCACGCACACGCCCTCGCCCGGACCCGCGGCCCGGATCTCCTCGAGGGACACGTCGGTCACCGGGAGGACCTCCGTCATGCCGTACGGCGTGTGCAGACTCGCCGCCGGCAGCACCTCGGCGAGCGCCTCCAGCAGGGTTGCGGGCACTGGCGCACCGGCCGACATGAGCAGGCGGACCCGGGAGAGCGCGGCGCGCTGGGCTGGGCCGAGGCGGTCCCTGGTGGCCACGACGCGGCGCAGCGCGGCCGGTGAGGCGAAGACCACCCGGGCGTCCACGGCCGCGACCGCGTCGGCCAACAGCGGTGCCGTCAGGGTCTGCGGGGCGGTGACGTCGATGTCGGGCACTGACGATCCGAGTCCGAGGGCCGGCCCGAGGATGGAGAAGGGGGCGAAGGCCGCGACGAAGGTGTCGTCCGGCTCCAGGTCGTAGGTCGCCCTGACGAGGTCGACCTGCGCGCGCACCTGGGCGTGCCGGTAGAGCACGCCCTTGGCAGGCCCGGTCGCCCCCGAGGTGAAGACCACTGCGCAGTCGGCGTCGGGCCCCGGCTCGGGCGGGAGCGGCGCGTGCCGCCCGAGCTGCACGAGACCGTCGAGGTCGTGGGTCACGCCCAGGGCCCGGCGGGCGCCCCTCGGCAGGGGCTGGACCGAGATGAGGGATCCGGGGAGGCCCATCGCGCGTGCTGCAACCAGACCGGGTCGACCGGCCACGACGTGGTCGAGCGCCGCACCGCGCAGGGCGCGGCGCATGCCGGCGAAGCCGAGACCCTTGTCGGCGACCACCACGACGGCACCGGCGCGCCACGCGGCATACACCACGGCCGTCAGGTCGGCCGAGGGCTCGATGAGAAGTCCGACCCGGTCGCCGGGCCGGATGCCGGAGGCGGCCATCCCAGCGGCCAGATCGCTGACCCGCGCTGCCATCGACTGCCAGCTCACCACGGTGCCGCCGACCGACATCACGGGACTGCGGTCCTCGGACCGGCGATCGAGCTCGGACCACAGGCTCTCGTGCGCCACGCCGTCGGGGACGGCGGGGGAGCCGGTGGGCTCGGGCGTGGAGTCACGGTGCGGCGCCGCCTCCAGTGCGCCAGCGCTCAGGTCGCCGAGCCACGAGGCCACGGCTTCGGCATACTGCGGCGCGTCCTCGGTGACCAGGTGCGAAGCGCCCTCGAAGCGGTGCAGCCGGGCCTGGGGCAGCCGGTCCTGCAGGTCGGCGAGGTAGCGCTCGCCGAAGACGGGGTCGCGCGGGCCCCAGAAGATCAACGCGGGCACGTCGAGCCCACGCACTCCCTCGGCCAGCGCGGATACGGCGGTGTAGGACCGGTGGCCCGGCGAGAACGGGATGTCGGCGACGAAGTCCCCGACGGCGGTGCGCCGATCGGCGGTGGCGTAGGGCAGCGCCAGTGCGTCGCGGACCGCGCGCGGCAGGGCGGGCCGTGACAGCGCGGTGGTTCCGCGGACGAAGAGGGGTGTGACGACGCAGCCGAAGGGGCGCAGGCCGGGCAGGTGGGCCAGGCGGATCAGCGGAGGTCCGTGGTCGCCGGGGGGCTGGGCCACTGCGGTGTTGCCCAGCACGACGCCACGCAGCTGGTCGCGGTGTGCCAGGGCCCAGCCCAGCGAGATGATGCCGCCCCAGTCGTGCCCGACGGTGACGACCGGACCATCGATGCCCAGGGCTGCTGTGAGCGAGCCCAGGTCGGTGACGCGCTGCTCGAGCGTCCTCGGCTCTGCCGTGCGCTCGGAGAAGCCCATGCCGAGGTGGTCCGGTGCGACCACCCGCCAGCCGGCTGGGGCCGCTGCCAGGAGGCCGCGCCACAGGTAGGACCAGGTGGGATTGCCGTGCACGCAGAGCACGGTGCCGTGCACAGGCTCGATGCCGTTGTCCAGCAGGTGCCACGTGCGGGGGACGCCGTCCGGGTCATCGACGGTCACCGTGCGCGACCACGACGGGTCGAGCCCGGGGAGGTCGCGTGGCAGCGGCCCGGCCCCCAGCGCGGCCCTCGCGCCGTGCGTGGTGCTCCTGCTCACCAGGTGATCTCGAGGCAGCACGCGTTCAGGCCCGAGCCGATGCCCATGAGCAGGACCCGGTCGCCGGGCTCGAGGTCGTCCTTGCCCCCCGCCATCGTGAACGGCACAGAGCACGGCCCGATGTTGCCGAACGTCGGGAAGGTGCGGGGCACGCGGGCAGGGTCGATGTCGAGGCGCTCGCAGATCGCCTCGGTGTGCACCTGTGAGATCTGGTGGACGAAGTAGCGGTCCATTCCCTCGTCCCAGCCGAACTCCTTCGCGGCGTCGGCCCACAGGGCCGCGGACAGGTCCAACCCGGCGACGAGCAGCCCCTTCAGGTCGGTGATCATCATCTCGTTGCTCCCCACGCAGAGCTGGTTGTGCTCGGTGGCAGCACGGCTCACGGCGGCGACGACCCGGTGCCCCTCGGGGTGGCGGTCGGCGCGGCCCAGCACCATCGCGGCGGCTCCGGAGCCGAGGGTGAGCGCGGCGAACTCGGAGATCACGTCTCGCGAGGAGTCGCTCTCCGCCGAGAGCCGGGCGATCGTGGCCTCCTGCACCGGGGTGGAGTCCTCGCTGTCGACGACCAGTGCGTAGTCGATCATCCCGGAGTCGATCATCGCGGCAGCGATCTCGATACCGTTGACGAAACCGAGGCACGCGTTGGTGACGTCGAAGTTCTGGCACGACGGCGGCATCCCGAGGGCGTCGTGGATGAAGACCGCGGTGGACGGCTCCAACCACTCGCGGCTCAACGACGTGTTGATCATCAGGCCGACGTCTTCGGCGGCGACACCACTCGCGGCGAGGGCAGCCCAGCCGGCGGCCACGGCACCCTCGATGAAGGACTGGCCCTCGGCCCAGCGGCGGCGCTCGTGGATGCCGACCACGGTCTGGAGGAGCCCACCGCGCATCTTGGTGCGCGCGTAGACGTCAGTCAGGCGCTCGTCCAGCTCGTCGGACGTCACGACCACGGGTGCCTCGACGCGCTCGACCCCGAGGACGGCGGTGTTGGTGTAACGGTGTGTGGAGTTGAGGGTCACGCAGATGCTCCTGTTCGTGCCGCGGTGGACGACCGTCATCGTAGGTCGTCCCAGTCCGCGCCAAGGAACAGGTTCCCACGATCAGGGCCGCGACAGCCCGCGCGCGTCGCTGCGAAGTGCCGGCACCCGCGGGCGGGGGCCGAATGCTCACCTGCTCGCGGCGGGCACCGTGGTGCTCTGGAGGGGAGTCCCCGGGGTGCAGGTGCGCTGCGGGTTCGCGTCTCGCTGGTCGATCCGTCGGCCGTTGACCAACGAGACGTCGTCGTATGCCGGTCGGCCCTCGATGACGTCGCGGAACCTGTAGCGGGTGAGGGATGAGAGGCGGCAGTCCTGGCCGAACGTGAGCACGTCGAAGGAGTAGGGCTGCCCGACGACCTCCTCGCCGGGGGCCGCGTCGACGAAGTGGGTGAAGGGGCCGCCACCGGTGAAGGTTCCGGTTTGGATGCGGTTGCCCTCGCGGTCGGGGGAGTGCATGTGGCCGTTGAGCAGCACCCCGGCATCCAGTCCCTGCACCGCCCACGGCTCGTGGCTGACGATGATGTCCGGGGCGTCGCGACCCGCGAAGGCGGCCTCGAATGCCTGCTTGGCGGGCTGCTGCTTCGCGGGTGAGCCGCGCCCGGAGTCCCCGAACCACCGCGGGTCGTTGAAGCCCTCGATCCGCACACCACCGATGCTCACCTCGGTGTAGGCCGCCGGTGACGGTTGGAGGAGCACGACGTTGTCGATCGTCGCCATCTTGTCCAGGACCGCCGTGTCGGAGGGAGCGCTCGCGTCGTGGTTGCCGCGCACGAAGACGTAGGGGACCCCGACCGACGCGATGCCGTCGAAGAGGCCCGCGGCCTCACCCTCACTCACCGTCCCGAAGTTGAGCAGGTCACCGCCGTCGATGACGACGTCGATGCTCTCGTCCTCCACGATCGTGCGCATCAGGGGGTATTGGTTGCCGCCGTGGATGTCGCTGACGAAGAGCACCCGCAGGGCCGGGTTCGACTCCAGGGCGCTCCCGGCGTACTTCTGCTGCAGCGCGGTCGAGAGGGCGAGGACGTTGCGCAGATACGGCGTGACCTGGGCCGCCCTCGTCTCCACGTCACCGAGCAGGCCCTGGTTCTTCTGCAGCGTGCCGAGCACCTCGGTGGCAGTGAAGCTGCCCTGGCGGCCCGGCTGGTAGGTCCACCAGATGGCTCCACCGGTCCCCAGCGTGGCGACGAGCCACGCGACCAGCCCGGCACCGACGAGGGCGAGCGGCGGCCGCTGCCGCCGCGCGACGGCATGCCCGCCGACCATGACGCCCGCGAGGAGCAGCGCGCCGATGGCGAAGCGGAGCATCACCTGCAGCCCGGCGTCGCGGATGGCCAGGCTCAGCTCCTCGGGTCCGGGCCGCAGGGTCGACAGGCTCACGTTGGGCCGGGAGAGCACGTCGGCGATGTTCGCCTTCACCTGCGGGACGGCGCGGATGCCGGGAGCGGCACCTGAGAAGGACACCACGGCATCCCCGAAGGTCGTGCTGGCGACCAGCTCGGCGTTCTCTCGGGGGTCGGCCACGAGGCTGACGCTGGCCTGGTAGTTGCGGGTCTGGGCGGTGACCGGTGCGATCTGGGTGGCGGCGACCCCGGCACCGGCGCAGAGCGGCACGAGCAGCATCGCCCCGAGGACGTGCTTCAGCGGCCGCGAGCCGAGACGGTGACCCGCCCACCACCAGGTGCCGACGGCGGTGACGAGCGGCCACACCACTGTCAGCAGTGCGACGGCGCGCTCGTGCAGGCCGAAGGACGACCAGCCGAGCGCCGTTCCGAGGCCGAGCGACACCACGGCAGCCGTCATCACGGCAGCCGCAGTGCGAGCCACCCGTGGCGCCAGGACGGGCGGGCCCCCCTCGCGGGCCGCGAACCACGGCCAGAGCGCCAGGAGGACGAACGACGTCGTCGCCACGGCGGTGTGCCCCAGTGAGGACTCGCTGCGCGACGGCAACGGGATCGCCGCCACCAACAGGGTCGCCAGGCCACCGGCAGCGAGGACGATGCGCCCCCGGGCCCGCGCCGCTGCCAGGGCTCCGGCCGTGGCGAGGTGGGCCAGACCGGTCAGGACCAGGGCGGTCTCCATGACCCATCGGTGCGGCGTCGCCGTCGCTGCGAGCGCGCTGATCGACTCGGCCCGGGCATCGAACCCTCCGGTCTGCATCGCCGCCGCCCAGGTCCAGCCGCCCACCAGCGAGACGACTGCGACCGTCGCACTGATGACGGCGAGCCGTGGGTGCGCGGTGGGTCGAGCCATGCCGTCCAGACTAGGTGGCGGTCATCGCTGCGGATGTGGGTGAAGACCGCCGTTCACACCTTGGCGCGGGTGTGAAGGTCACTCGCGGGTGCGGCAGCGCCGTTCTTGGCGGTCCAGGAGGTCAGCGGGCCGAGCGCCACATGGTGGTGACGATGTGGCCCGTGGCCGTCGTGATCGTGTCGCGGGGGGCGAACCCGAGGCTTTGGTAGCGGGTGATGTTCGCGGGGTTCGACGATTCCAGGTAGGAAGGGGCGCCGAAGGTGTCGATCCGGGCGAGGCTCTCAGCCAGCAGCCCCATACCCAGCCCCTTGCCGCGGTGCCTGCCGTGGGTGCCCAACAGGCTCAGGTAGAAGCATGGTGTGTGGGGGTGGGCGGCCTCCAACTGGCCGAAGATCGTCAGGATCGCCTTGGCCACCTGGCTGCCGGCCGCGTGAGTCAGCAGGTCCTCCACACCGGCTTCCTCCTGGGGGGTGAGTTCGGTGCCGCCGGGTGGGATCCACACGGCTACGGCTTCCAGGCCGGGGGTGACGAGCGTCCAGGGGTAGCGCATGGCGGAGGTGACAGAGAGTCGCCACAGGGCTGCCGCCTGCTCGGAGCGCCGCGACTCGTCGGGGAAGGCCGGGCCCCACAGCGGGTCGTGGTGAAAGGCGGTGACCAGGGTGTCGACGATGGCGTCGGTGTCCGCGGGAACGGCGACCCGTGCAGGGACGGCGGGGGTGGTGCTGGTCATCGTCGTACGGTAGCCCGGCACCCGAAGGACGCTGAGTGCCAGAGGTTCCGGGCGGCCTATCCGAACGTCCCCGTTGCCGAGATGGTCACGAACATGATGAAGGCGGCGATCAGCCCGAGCAGGCCGCCTGCCAGGGCCTTGCCCGAGTTGGTCGCCACCCCGCGATCCTCTCGGATGACGCCGACGATGCACAGGCTCATGGCAGCCAGGGCTGCAGGCACCGCGACGAAGTCGCCGATGATCGGTACGAACACGAACACGAACGCGACCACACCACAGGTGAGCGCGGCTTCGCCGAGACCTTCTCGGGAACGTGGAGCCCGGTGGCTGTCCTCGCCCACCATGTCAGCTCCTGCGACGAGAGGTTGCCCAGCCCAGACACCGACAGACGCCACGGGAGGTGGCGACAGGCGGGCGCCGAACGGATCCGTTGACCAACGCAAGCAGCAGTATGGCCGAGAGTGGACGGTCGGGTCGACCATGCTCCCTCCCTCGCTCGGCCAGCGCCGTCACCCAGGTGGGGCTCGCCGTCCGACCTCCCACGGTGGACCACGACCTGGCCTCTGACCGGCGTCTGTGCGAGATGTGGCGCGGTCCTTCACCCCCGTGAGTCGGCGGTCCACTGGTCGATGCGAAGGACGACGAACTCAGCGGGGCGGAGGGGTGCGATCCCGACCACGCAGACGAGGCGGCCGTCGTCCAGGTCGGACTGGGTCATGGTGGTGCGGTCGCACCGGACGAAGAACGCTTCCTGTGGTGTGGTTCCCATGAGCGCACCGGTGCGCCAGGTCGAGGTGAGGAAGTCCTCGATCGTGCGGCGGATCCTCACCCAGAGGGGCTGGTCGTTGGGCTCGAAGGCTGCCCACTGGGTGGACTTTTCGATCGAGTGCTCGAGATGGATGAGCAGGCGCCGGACGTGGACGTGCGTCCACTCGGGGTCCGTGGAGATCGTCCGAGCACCCCAGATCAGGTTGCCTCGCCCCTCGAAGAATCGCAGCGTGTTGATGCCCTCGGGGTTGAGCACCTCCTGCTCGCGAACAACGAGGTGCGTGACCAGCTCGACGATGCCGTGCACCACCTGGTTGGCTGGTGCCTTGTGCACGCCGCGCTCGATGTCAGAGCGGGCGAAGATCCCGGCCACTGCACCCGAGGGCGGGACGTCAAGGAGCGAGGTCGGCACCCCCGGGCCTCGTTCCAGCGTGGGATCGCTGATGCGCAGCCACGGGTAGTACATGGCGGCGAAGGTGCTGTCGAACCGCGACCGGAACGCGCGAACCTCGGAGACGGATCCGTTCTGGGGTGGGTCGATGAGCGCGAACCGGTGGCGGTCCTGTTCGCAGTGCGCGATCAGGGCACCCACCGCTTCCACGGCATCCTCCTCGTCCTGGAAGTACGTGCTGTCGGGCATGGCGACGATGGCGATGTTGTCGAGCTCACTCAGGGCGGCGAGTCCGGTCGCCGGAAACGAGCTGTCGGAGTCGGCGACGTGGCCTTGCAGAGCGCTCGGCGTCAGCTCGTCCCCGTCCGACCCCCCGGCCAGCTGGACGCCGCGCTCGCCTGGGGACACCAAGGCGGCTAGCAGAGCGGCCGCTGTCGGCGGGGGGTCACCGTCTGGTTCTGCGCCGTCGAACGACACGAGGCAGCTCTCGTCCACCGGTCCGGGGCCGTGCAGCAGCGCCGTGATGGAGCGCGGGTGCTCGTCTCCGAGCTCCACACCGCTGTAGGCGTCGACACGGTCACCGAAGTGCACCTCGACGTCGAGGGTCACGTGGAAGGCGGCCTGGTCTGTGCCCGGCGTCGTGACCCCACCCGCGCCGTCGCGGAGGCAGAGCATCCCCAACATCTGGGTCACCACCTGGAGGTTCGCCGGCGCCTGCGTGTCGGGGAGGACGGGTGGTTGCCCGCCGACCAGAGCGGCTGTCTCGACTGCGGCACCCGGCGCCAGTCCCTGCAGCTGCGTACCCACCAGGATGTTGTCGCTGCGACGGAAGCGTGTCACCACCCGAAGGCGCGCCCCCGCAGCTCCGGGCCAACGGGCACGCCACCTCACAACTCGGCCATCGGCGCCCACCGGGAGGTCGGCTCTCGCGAGGTCGTCGTCTCGGCCGGGACCCGAACGGGCGGGAGTCGGCACGAAAACACGCTGGACGTAGAGGCGGCGTCCCCCGTTCTCGAAGAATGCGCGGGCGGCCAGGGCGAGTCGACAGGGCGCTGCTCGGTTCGTGAGGCCGCCGTAGACGCGCTCGTACTCCGTCATGCTCGTGACGAGCACCGGACCGCCACCCGTCTTCGGATCGAGCGACGGATGCGGCACGGGCCCGTACTCGGTCGTGCCGACCATCCCCAACGTGCTCGTCGGCACGCCGTCGATCGGGTGAGACCGGAAAGGCGTCTCCTCGACGTAGACCCCCGGAAACAGGTGCTCAGACATCCTCGACCTCCTTGCCCATCACGTGGTGAGCAGGGCGTCGACGTCGGGCAGGTGCGCGAACCTCGTGAACGTCCCCCCGTCCGCGATCTCCCCGGCCGCCTGCAGGAATCCGGCCCACGGCCAAGGTCACGTGTGCCGCGACACCAGCAGGGTCCGCCGCGTAGCCACCCTCGAAGTCAGCGTTCACCGGCACCGTTACGGCTCCCACGATGAGACGAAGGTGGTCCAGGACCTGATCGCGGGTGACGTGCGTGTCCGCGAGCCGAGCGTCCACGCGAGACCTGCACTCGTCGTGGCCAACGCCTTGAACTCCAGCTTTTCCAGCGCGCGTGCGCTTCCCGGGTCCCACGGGTTCGGGATGACGAAGCATCCCGCTGAGTGCAGTCGGCTGAACGCGGCGATCCGTTGCTCGTCGATGCCCATGCCACACCTCGCCATCGCACTGGTCGTCCGTACCCTAGGGCGTGTCTGCTGACGCGTCCAGCCACATGGGGATGGCGCAGCGGACGACACCGGCTCGGTAGGCCATGGCGAGCTTGTCCTGCTGGGTGCCCAGGGCCCGCCACTGTTCGATGGTGGTGAAGCTGGGTTCGACGATGGCGCGGTTCTTGTAGTGCTGCTCGTCGAACGCTCGGGGTCGGCCTCCCATGGCGCCGCACCAGCAGCGCGCAGTGGTGATGTTTCGAGGCAGGCTGGCGATCATGGCTCGTCGCCGTGCATCGGCCCGACTCCGGAGGTCGGTCATGATGGCTACGACCGGCAGTAGAGTGCATCGATGACGGCCTCGATCCGCGTGGATCTCCTGGGTGGGGTCGAGGTGTCTGGGGTGGATCCTGCTCAGGTGCGCAGTTCCACTCGTGCGGTGTCGTTGTTGGCGTACTTGGTGAGCCATCCGGACAGTCCGCAGCCTCGCGGGCATCTTGCGGGCGTGCTGTGGCCCGATTCTGAGAGCTCACAGGCCCGGACCAACTTGCGCCGGGAGTTGCACCACCTGCGGGCCCTGCTGCACGACAATGAGTGTTTGCGGGTGGATGCCCAGTCGCTGTGCTGGCGTCCGGGACCGGACTGCACGGTCGACGTGCACGATTTTCTCGCTGCGTGTGGGAACACGATCTCCGCGTTGGAATCGGGGGAACGTGATGCGCTTGAGGTGAACAGCTCTCACGCGCTCGCTCTGTACCGAGGGCGGTTTCTACCCGGCTGTTACGACGAATGGGCGCTGGCCGTCCGGGATGACTTGAATCGAAGCTGCGTGGACGTGTGTGACCGGGTGTCGAGGTACTGGCTGGCACACGACGACGCGGCGGCGGCGATTCTGTTTGCCCGACGACGGATCCTGCTCGAACCGCTGGAGGAGCCTGGTTATCGCCTGCTGATGCAGGTCCTTCGCGCGGTGGGTGACCGGGCAGGCGCCATGCGGACCTACCACCAGTGCGCCACGCTCCTGGAGCGCGAACTCGGGGTCGGACCCTCGTCGCAGACGCGGGCTGAGCTCGACGCTGCGCTCTCCGGGGCCGGTCATGGACCGGGCGCCAGCGGCGGTGGTTCAACCGACACGACGAGGTTGCCGCTGTCGCTGGAACTCGTCGGCCGAGCGCGCGAGCGGAAACACCTCCTTGCCGCGTGGGGTGAAGCGCAGTCGGGCGCGCGATTCCTCGTCGTGGTGGGTGAGGCGGGCGTTGGGAAGACCCGCTTGGTCGAGGACCTGGTGGGAGCCGTGCGCCGGCAGGATGTTCTCGTCGCGACGACACGGTGCTTTGCGGCCACCGGCTCTGTTCCGCTGGCACCGGTTGCTGACTGGTTGCGCAGTCCGCACCTTCGGATGGTCACCAAGCAACTCGACCCGGTCTGGCGGGCGGAGGTCGGCAGGTTGGTGCCTGAGGGTGGCAGCGCCGCCGAACCTGTCGCGGGCAGCCGCGCCAAGGTGGATGCCTGGCAACGGCTGCGGTTCTTCGAAGGCCTGGCGCGGGTGTTCCGTGCTGTGGATCGACCGGTTCTGCTCACGGTGGACGATCTGCAGTGGTGCGACAAGGCGACGATGTCGTGGCTGTCCTTCCTGATGTCCTTCATGGGATCTGCGCCGCTCCTCGTGATCGCAACAGCGCGCGATGACGAACTGGGTGACAGCGACCTCACCAGCAGGCTGGACACCATGCGAGCCGCCGGGCAGGCCGACGTCGTGACACTACAAAATCTGGCACCCGCAGACGCCAGCACGCTCGCGGCAGGAGTGCTCGGGCACACGGTCAGTGAACAAGAGCTCGACCTGTTGATGTCGACGACCGGAGGCAATCCCCTCTACCTCGCAGAGGCACTGCGCAGGGCGGCACCGACACTCGGGCCCGTCGAGCCCGCGGATCTGCGCGGCGTGTTGGACAACCGGCTGGCGCGTCTGCCGGAGCTTGCTCGCGAGGTGGTCGAGCTCGCTTCCGCAGTGGGTCGAGACTTCACCCTCGACCTGTTGATCGAGGCCTCCGACCTGGCCGAGGACGTGGTGGTCCGTCAAGTCGACGATCTCTGGCGCCGACGGATCCTGGAAGAGCACGGCCGTGGCTACGACTTCGCTCACGATCTGCTTCGTGAGGCTGCCTACCGGATGATCAGTCCGCCAAGGCGCTGGCTCCTGCACCGACGTCTGGCCCAAGCCTTGGAACTGCTCTACGCCGACCGCATCGACTCCGTGGCTGCCCAGCTCGCTGAACAGCACGACCGCAGCGGTCGACCCGAGCGGGCGTTGCCGTTTTACGAACGAGCGGCCAGGCAGGCCACCGAGGTGTTCGCGCATGCCGAGAGCGTCCGGTTCTGGCAGCGCTGCCTGGCGTTGCTCCATGAACTGCCGGCGAGTGCACAGCGTGACCGACGTGAGCTTGCGGCGCTCCAGGAGCTGCTACCGCCGATGAACGCCTGGCGCGGCTACGCCTCGATGGAGCTGGAGCGGTATGAGCGGCGCACGGCCGCGCTCGGTGCACGTCTCGGCTTCGTCGACGTCCAGTGCACGGCCGCGATCGCGCTCTTTGCCACCACGTTCGTGCAGGGCCACACCGTGAAGGCGCACGAGTGGGGGAGCCAGGCGCTCGCCCTCTCCCAGGAGCGCCCCGGGCTGACCGCCCAAGCCCATCTGGCAGTGGCTGGATCGGGGCTGGGGTTGGGGCTGCTGCCGCTGGCGGACGAGCATTTCCGGCGTGCCTGCGACCTCGCCGGCGTCTCTGACTGGTTGCCAGTCGGAACCCGCACGGAGGTCCATGCGCGGGCTTGGTGGGCGCACGCCCGGTGGCTTCTCGGCGACCACGCCGGAGCAGCGTCGGCCAGCGTCGAGGCAGTGCAGCTGGCCCGGCTCATCGAGCACCCCTACTCGCTGACCGTGGCTCTCTCGTATGCAGCGGTCACCTTCCAGCTCCTCGGCGACACCCCGTTGCTCTTGGAAACTTTGACCGATCTGGCCGAGCTGCACGAGCGTTACGACTTTGCCTACTACGGGGAGTGGGCAAAGGTGCTGGAAGGTTGGGCGGAGGGAGGAGAAGGGGGGCTGCGCACTGCGCGAGCCGGGATCGACTCGCTGGAGCGGGAGGGTTCGTTGGCCCGGATGACGTACTGGTTGTCCCTTGTCGCCGACCTGCACCGCCGCGAAGGAAGCACCGAGTCCGCGGTTGCTGTCCTGGATGCCGCCACCTCGTTCGCGACCGAACACGACGACCGGTGGTGGCTACCGGAGGTCCTGCGAGCGCGCGCAGCTCTTGACCCCACCCCACGTGCGGTCCGAGGGCTCGAGCGTGCGGTTGAACTGGCTCGGTCTCAATCGAGCGTCTCCCTTCTGAACCGGTGTCGCGCCGACCTCGACGAGCGCGCGCACCCCTGACGCCCGAACCGTTCGCAAGGCCACCTTCTGGGCCGAACGGTTTCGGAACGGTGCCCGAATAGCGTCATTGACGAACCAGCCGAGCCGCGGCCAGTCAAAGCGCAGGAGTCTTTCATGACGAACACGATCGCACCCGACAGCACCACCCGGGCAGCCAGCGCACCGTATGGCGAGCTCGCCGCGCTCACCCGCGGCCCGGTGGTCCTGCCCGAGGACGACAACTACGACGAAGCCCGCGCGGTGTACAACGCGATGATCGACCGACGCCCTGCCGCCGTGCTCCAGTGTCGCGACGTGGCCGATGTCATGGCCGGAGTCCGGTTCGCCCGCGACCACGGCCTCGACCTGGCAGTTCGAGGAGGTGGACACAACGCCGCCGGCCTGGGCGTCTGGGACGACGCACTGGTGCTCGACCTGGCGTCGATGCGAAGCACCACGGTCGACCCCGCGGCCGGAACTGTGCGCGTAGATGGTGGCTGCACCTGGGGTGACGTCGACCACGCCACCGTCGCGTTCGGGATGGCGACCCCCTCGGGCTTCCTGGCAAGCACCGGGGTCGGCGGCCTGACCCTCGGCGGCGGAATCGGCTACCTCACCCGACGGTTCGGGCTCACCATCGACAACCTGATCGCCGCAGACGTCGTACTCGCAGACGGTTCCCTGGTCAGGACTCATGCGGAGTCAGATCCCGATCTCTTCTGGGCGCTGCGTGGTGGCGGAGGCAACTTTGGGGTCGTCACCTCTTTTACCTTCAGGTGCCACCAGATCGGTGACCACGGCACCATCTTCGGCGGACCGGTCTTCTACGACCTGGCCGACACCCGCGCGGTGATGCAGTGGTACCGCGAGCTGTTGCCGAGCTTGCCCGAGGAGCTCAACGGCTGGATCGCCCTGCTCACTGTCCCACCCGTCGCGCCGTTCCCCGAAGAACTGTGGGGAC
>JBDSNZ010000197.1:0-15182 GCA_039915055.1 Ornithinibacter sp. | reverse complement strand
CATCCCCCCGCACCACCAGAGGAGCGAGAAGCATGACGAGTTTCGTCGACCGCGTCGTGCTGCACGTCGCCGCAGGCAACGGGGGCCACGGCGTGGCCTCGGTCAAGCGGGAGAAGTTCAAGCCGCTGGGGGGCCCGGACGGGGGCAACGGCGGAAAGGGTGGCTCGGTCATCCTCGCGGTGGACCTGCAGTCGACGACCCTGTTGGACTACCACCACAGCCCGCACCGGCGTGCCGCGAACGGCAAGCCGGGTGGTGGAGACGAGAAGAACGGTGGCGACGGGGGCGACCTGGTCCTGCGGGTGCCCGAGGGCACCGTGGTCAAGGGTGCCGACGGCTCGGTGCTCGCCGACCTCGTCGGTCACGATGCCGTCTTCGTGGCAGCTCGTGGTGGGCGCGGCGGCCTGGGTAACAAGGCACTCGCCAGTGCGCGCCGCAAGGCGCCCGGCTTCGCGCTCCTCGGTGAGCCCGGCGAGAGCGCCGAGGTGGTCCTGGAGCTGAAGTCGATCGCCGACGTCGCGCTCATCGGCTTCCCCAGCGCCGGGAAGTCCTCCCTGGTGTCGGTGCTGTCCGCGGCGCGACCCAAGATCGCCGACTACCCCTTCACCACCCTGGTGCCCAACCTCGGGGTCGTCACCGCAGGGTCGCAGCGCTACACCATCGCCGACGTGCCCGGGCTGATCCCCGGGGCGAGCGAGGGCAAGGGCCTGGGTCTGGAGTTCCTGCGCCACGTGGAGCGCTGCTCGGTGCTCGCCCACGTCATCGACTGCGCCACCCTGGAACCGAACCGCGACCCGATGACTGACCTCGACGTCATCGAGGCGGAGCTCGCGGCCTATGTCACCGACGACGCCCTCGGCGGGCGGCCGCTCTCCGAGCGCACCAGGATCGTCGTGCTCAACAAGGCCGACGTGCCCGAGGCCCGGGACCTCGCCGAGATGGTTCGCCCGATGCTGGAGGAGCGCGGGCTCGAGGTGCACGTCGTCTCCGCGGTCGCGCACACCGGGCTGAAGGAGCTCGGGTTCGCGCTGGCACGCCATGTCGCGGCTGCTCGCGCCGAGCTGGAGGCCTCCGTCGTGGAGCGTCCGCGTGTCGTGATCCGTCCCCGCAGCGTCGACGACAGCGGGTTCGAGGTGCGCCGGGAGGACACCCCTGAGGGCGAGGTCTTCCGCGTCGTGGGGGAGCGACCCACGCGCTGGATCCGCCAGACCGACTTCTCCAACGACGAGGCCGTCGGCTACCTCGCCGACCGGCTCAGCCGCCTGGGTGTGGAGGAGCGACTGCTCAGGGCGGGTGCGGTCGCCGGGTCCACGGTGCTCGTCGGGCCCGAGGACAACGCGGTCGTGTTCGACTGGGAGCCCACGATGAGCGCCGGCGCGGAGCTGCTCACCGGCCCCCGCGGCACCGACCTCCGGCTGGAGGGCGAGGGCCGGAAGTCCCGTGACGAGCGCCGCGAGGACTTCCACCGGCGCAAGGATGCCCAGACCGCCGCGCGCGACGAGCTCGCGCAGGAGCGCCGTGTCGGGCACTGGTCCACCACGGAAGACGCCGACGCCGGCGACACCACGGACTGAGCCGGGGGCCGATCGGGATGCCGGACATCGCCGCGCGCCTGCGCGCCACCGTGGGTGCCGCCCCGCGGCTCGTCGTCAAGGTGGGCTCGTCCTCCCTGACGAGCAGGGACGGCGGCCACCTGGACCCCAGGGCGTTGACTGCGCTCGTCGACGTCCTCGCTGAGCGTCGACGTGCTGGCACCCAGGTCGTGCTCGTGTCCTCTGGTGCCATCGCGGCCGGGCTGGGTCCGCTCGGCTTGCCGAGGCGCCCCGGCGACCTCGCGACCCAGCAGGCGGCAGCCAGCGTGGGGCAGGGAGCCCTCGTCGCGGCATACCAGGCAGCCTTCGGCGACCACGGACTCACCGTCGGCCAGGTGCTCCTCACCGCCGACGACGTGACCCGCCGCACCCACTACACCAACGCCAGGCGCACCTTCGACCGGCTGCTCGAGCTCGGGGTGGTGCCCATCGTCAACGAGAACGACACGGTCGCGACCCAGGAGATCCGGTTCGGCGACAACGACAGGCTGGCGGCGCTCGTGGCGGACCTGGTCGGCGCGCAGGGGCTGGTGCTCCTGACCGATGTCGACTCCCTCTACGACGGGCCGCCCGACCGCGCGGGGGCCCGTCGGGTGCCGCTCGTCGCCACGACGGCTGACCTCGATGCCGTGCGGATCGGTGGCACCGGTTCCGCCGTCGGCAGTGGAGGAATGGTGACGAAGGTCGAGGCTGCGGGCATCGCGGGCGCCGCGGGCGTGCCGACGTTGTTGACCCGGCTCCAGGACGTCACGGCGGCACTCGCTGGTGCGGACGTCGGGACGGTCTTCGCTCCGGCGGCTGCGACCCGGGCCTCACGCAAGCGCTGGCTCGCGCACGCCACCACGGCGCGCGGCACGGTGGTGCTCGACGAAGGGGCGGTGACGGCAGTTGCGGTGCGTGGCACGTCGCTGCTCCCCGCAGGGATCACCGGGGTGACCGGCGACTTCTCTGCCGGGGATGCCGTGGACGTGTGCGGCCCCGATGGGCGGGTGATCGCTCGAGGGTTGGTCAACTACGCCTCGGGCGAGCTTCCGCGGCTGTTGGGCCGCTCCACGCGCGACCTCGCCCGAGAGCTCGGGCCGGCGTACGAGCGCGAGGTCATCCACCGCGATGACCTCGTCGTGCTCTGACTGCAACGACCTCGTCGTGCTCTGAGCCGTCCTCTGGGCCGACTTCTTCGTGGGTCCGCGTCAGCGGACCTGCTCGACCTGGAACTGCATCCGCGGGTGGGCGATCTGCTCCTGGCTCTGCACCAGCTGGAGCTCGCGGCGACCCGACTCGTGGGTGCGCTCGAGCAGGTCGAAGACGCTGGAGACGGTGCGCCCGAGTGCCAACCCGGCATCCCCGCTCTCCAGCAGGTGCGCCGTGAAGAGGGCAGCCGTGACGTCGCCCGAGCCGTTGGCCTTCAGCGGCAGGTGCGGGGTGCGCACGATCCACGCACCGTCGCCGTGGACCGCCAGCATCTCGATGGTTCCCTCGGGCCGGTCCGGGCGCAGCACCGAGGTCACGAGCACCGTGCTCGGACCCATCTGGCGAGCTCGTTCCACCGAGTCCAACGTGGTCGCGAGGTCAGCCGGATCGGTCTCGGTGAGGAACCCCAGCTCGAACTGGTTCGGCGTGATGAGGTCGGCCTTCGGCACGACCTTCTCGCGGAGCAGCACCGGGATGGCCGGGTGCACGAAGCAGCCCGAGGTGGCGTTGCCCATCACCGGGTCACACGCGTAGATGGCGTCGGGGTTGGCGGCCTTGGTGCGGGCGACCGCGTCGAGGATGACCTCGCCGATCTGCTCGCCGCCCTGGTATCCCGAGAGGACCGCGTCGACCTCGGGCAGCGCGCCGCGCTCCTCGATGCCGGTGATGACCTCCCGGACGTCCTCCGCGGGCATCAGGGGGCCTCTCCACGCCCCGTATCCGGTGTGGTTGGAGAAGTTGACGGTGTGCACGGGCCAGACCTCGACGCCGAGGCGCTGGAGCGGGAAGACCGCCGCGGAGTTGCCGACGTGGCCGTACGCCACCGAGGACTGGATGGAGAGGATCGTCGTCACTGCCACATCCTCGCATTCCTGGTGATGTCCGGTGTCTGTGCCGGGGTGGATCGGCCCCTCATGGATGCTTCCCGCCATCGAGCAACTTTCACACTTGCGTCACCACGGCGAGCGTGCCTGGAGATGCATCGCGACCGGGTGCACCATTGAAAGATGCGCCCTGGGGGGAGGCAAACAGCAGGGGGCGCGCAGGGGTCGGGCTGGATGGCCGCCGAGCCCGGCCGGCGGGCGCGCGGGCAGCACCGGCATACCCTTGCGTGCATGGCTGACCGAACTGCCGGCATCGACCCGGCCGACGTCGAGACCGTTCGCACGCTGGCCGAGGCCGCCCGCACGGCGTCGCGTCGACTGGCGCTGCTGTCACGGGCCGAGAAGGATGCCGCCCTGCGCGCCCTGGCCGATGCTCTGGAAGCGGCCACTGACCGTGTCGTGACCGCCAACGAGGCCGACCTCGCGCGTGGTCGGGAGAACGGGATGCCGGAGAGCCTGCAGGATCGTCTCCGCCTCGACCCGGAGCGGGTGGCGTCGGTGGCGGGGGCCCTGCGCGACATCGCGGGCCTCCCTGACCCGATCGGCGAGGTCGTGCGCGGCTCGACGCTCGCGAACGGTCTGCAGATCCGGCAGGTGCGGGTGCCGATGGGCGTCGTCGGGATGATCTACGAGGCTCGCCCCAACGTCACCGTGGATGCCGCGGGGCTCGCCCTGAAGTCCGGCAACGCCGTGATCCTGAGGGGGGGAAGCGCCGCCGCGGACACCAACCGCGCGCTGGTCGCCGTGCTGCGCGACTCCCTCACCGCGCAGGGTCTCCCGGCAGACTCGGTCGGGCTCCTCGATGGCGGCCACGGCGCTGTGCGTGCCCTGATGACCGCGCGCGGCCTCGTCGACCTTCTCATCCCCCGCGGCGGCGCAGAGCTGATCCGCACCGTCGTCACCGAGTCGACCGTGCCCGTCATCGAGACAGGAATCGGCAACTGCCACGTCTACGTCGACGCGGCCGCCGACCTCGAGATGGCGCTCGCGATCACCGTTAACTCCAAGACCCACCGTCCGAGCGTCTGCAACGCCGCCGAATCCCTCCTCGTGCACGAGGACGTCGCCGCCGCCTTCCTGCCCAAGGCTCTCGCCGCGCTCGCGGGCGAGGGAGTGCTCCTGCACACCGACCGGGCCAGCGGCATCCACGCCGACGCGGCCGGCGTGGCGCACGAGATCGCCACGGAGAAGGATTTCGCGACCGAGTTCCACGCCCTCGAGATGTCCATCGGGGTGGTGCGGGACCTCGACGCCGCGCTCACCCACATCCGCAAGCACGGGTCGGGCCACACCGAGGCCATCGTCACCCAGGATCGTGTGGCGGCCCGGCGCTTCACCGCGGAGGTCGACGCCGCAGCTGTCATGGTCAACGCGAGCACCCGGTTCACCGACGGTGGCGAGTTCGGGTTCGGCGCGGAGATCGGCATCTCCACCCAGAAGCTCCACGCGCGCGGGCCCATGGCCCTTCCGGAGCTCACGACCACCAAGTGGGTCGTCGAGGGCGACGGTCAGGTGCGGGTCTGACGCTCCCGAGTGGCCACGCCGCTCTCCTCGACACCTGGGGCGCCGGGTCCGGCAGACCCGCCAGAGCCGGCAGACCCGTCAGATCCAGCAGACCCGTCAATTCCGTCAAGCCTGTGTACGCCTCCCGGCGCCTCGAGGGAGTCGTGGGCGATGAAGTATGCCGGGCGCGCCTGGAGCGCTGAGTACATCCGCCCGACGTACTCCCCGAGGATTCCGAGCGCGAGCAGCTGAACGGCACCCACGGCCGAGACGACCACCACGGTCGACGTCCAGCCCGGAAGGGTGTTGCCCAGCAGCATGTTGACGAGCGCGAAGACGAGCACCCCGGTCGCGGCGAGACCCCCGAGGAGCCCCAGCCAGGTCGCGAAGCGCAGCGGGGCGATCGAGAAGCCGGTCACCCCGTCGACGGAGAGCCGGATCATCTTCCCCAGGGGGTACTTCGACTCCCCGGCCGCGCGCGCCGCTCTGACGTAGGGCACGGACCCGCTGGGGAAGCCGAGCGCGGGCACCACGAGCCGGAGCACGCGGTTGCTCTCCGGCAGCGCATTCACGGCATCGACCGTCGCCCGCGACATGAGCCGGAAGTCACCGGCATCCACCCTGGCGTCCACATCGGACATCGCCCGGATCGAGCGGTAGAAGGCACGGGCGGACAGGCGCTTGAACGCGGTGTCGCTGGACCGGTCCTCGCGCACGCCGTAGACCACGTCGACGCCCGTGCCGCGCGCCACCGCGAGCATCTCGCCGATCACCTCGGGCGGGTCCTGCAGGTCGGCGTCGATCGTGACGACCCACCGGCCCCTGGCGCGAGCCAGCCCGGCCGAGATCGCTGCCTGGTGCCCGGCATTGGCACGCAGCCGCACGACGCGGACCTGCGGCCACTCCCGGCGCACGCGCTGGAGCACCACGGGGGTGGCGTCATCGGAGCCGTCGTCGACGCAGACGATCTCGTAGGGGACGCCCCAGGCATCCGCCACGGGGCGCAGACGCTCCACGAGCAGGGGCAGCACCGCTTCCTCGTTGTAGATGGGGACGACCACGCTGAGGTCGACGGGGGAGTCCGGCATGGGCCAAGGGTAGGTCGAACAGCCTCCCCGCGTGTCACGGCTGGAACCGGCTCGGCCGAATGTCGTCGTCTGACGCGGGACCTGCCGGCCGGCGGAGGGCCCCCGATGTATGAGTTCGGAGGCCCTCGGTGCCGGCCTGGGCCAGCGGTAGAGCCGGTCGGTCCCTGCGGTGAAACCGCCGGGACTGCCACGCGACGGTGGCGCCGTCCCCGGAGGGACGGGCTTCGACTCAGGCCGTCGGCCGCGGCACCCGCGCCGCCGCGCGCGTCACAGCGACGCCCCCGAACAAAACTCCGTGGACCTCGTTGCGCCCCGACCGGGGTGTCCCGGTCGAGAGAGGAATGCCGTTATCCGATCGACCCGCCCTCCTCCGAAACCCGCCACCGGAGTTGCCTCTGGCCCGTGTCCCCTCAAAGGGCGTGGGTACTGTTGTAGTCGTCGAAGTCGTTGCTGCGCAAGCCGATCGACAAATTCAGTCCGGATGTTCCGTCGGTCGGGCGTGTCGTCCACAGGCCGCCAGACTCCCGCGGCCGGTCATGCACAGCCCTGTGGACGAAATCCGTGGACGACGTGGCGGTACGCTGCTCCCATGACGATGAATGTGGCGGTCCTCGTGACCGAGGGGGCCCAGCGCGAGCTCCCGATGCCCCCGTGGCTCTTCGGCGCACTCGCACTCCTGGCCTTCACGTTCCTTCTTGGCCTGACCTGGTCCTTCCGAGGCACGGCTCAGAAGCACGCCGGGCCGGTGGCCCACGACCGGAGCGGGAGCGCGCCGGCTGCTGGCGCGTCGTCCGGCCCTGCCTACAAGGCCGGTCACCCGCAGCCCGAGGGCGACGAGGCCCACTGGCCCGAGCACCCCGGACGCCACTGATCGCGCAGCCGATGCGGTTGGGGGTCATGGGTGGGACCTTCGACCCCATCCACCACGGTCACCTCGTCGCTGCCTCGGAGGTGCAGTCCCTCCTGGGTCTCGACGAGGTCGTCTTCGTGCCCACCGGAGAGCCGTGGCAGAAGGAGGGTCGTGACGTCGCCCCTGCCGAGCACAGATACCTCATGGCAGTGGTCGCGACCGCGTCCAACCCCCGCTTCACCGTCTCCCGGGTCGACATCGACCGGGACGGCCCCACCTACACGATCGACACCCTGCGTGACCTGCACGCGGAGCGGCCCGACGCCGAGCTGTTCTTCATCACCGGCGCCGACGCCCTCGCCCAGATCCTGTCCTGGAAGGACGCCGACGAGCTGTGGTCCCTGGCCCGGTTCGTCGGGGTGACCCGGCCGGGCTATGAGCTCTCCGAGACGGGGCTGCCCGGGGAGCGGGTGACCCTGCAGGAGGTCCCTGCGATGGCGATCAGCTCCACCGACTGCCGGGCGCGGGTACGCGCCGGCCAACCGATCTGGTACCTCGTCCCCGACGGCGTCGTCCAGCACATCAGCAAGCACCACCTGTATGCCGCGCCCGCACCGGCCGCGGCCCACGCACCACCCGAAGGAGCCCCGTGACCGCCACCGACCGAGCCCTGGAGCTCGCCCGCACGGCTGCTTCAGCCGCAGCCGAGAAGCTTGCCACCACCATCACGGGCATCGACGTCTCCGAGCAGCTCGCGCTGACCGACGTCTTCCTCATCGTCTCGGCCGAGTCCGAGCGTCAGGTCGGTGCCATCGTCGACGGGGTGGAGGACGCGCTGCGCGAGCAGGGCGTGAAGCCGGTGCGCCGCGAGGGTCAACGCGAGGGTCGCTGGGTGCTCATCGACTTCGCCGACATCGTCGTCCACGTCCAGCACGACGAGGAGCGCTCCTTCTACGAGCTCGAGCGCCTCTGGAAGGACTGCCCGACCATCGATGTGGGCGTCGTCGGCACCGAGCAGGGCGGTCGGTGAGCCGCACGCGAGCGCGGCGGCTCGTCGTGCTCCGGCACGGTGAGACGACGCACAACCTGGCGGGCATCTGGCAGGGCCAGCTCGACTCCGAGCTCACGGACCTCGGCAGGAGCCAGGCGGATGCCGTGGGGCCCGCGCTCGCGGCGCTGGCCCCCACCCGGGTGCTCACGTCCGACCTGACCCGCGCCCGACTGACCGCCGAGAGCGTCGGCCGCGCGTGCGGCATCCGGGTCGAGCTCGACGAGCGGCTCCGGGAGATCCATGCCGGCGCCTGGCAGGGGCTCACGAACGCCCAGGTGGCCACCGGCTGGCCGCAGGACCAGGCGGCGCTGCGGCGCGGCGAGGACATCCGCCGCGGCGACACGGGCGAGTCGATGAGCGACGTCGTGGCGCGGGTGGGCGAGGCGGTCGATGAGGTGCTGGCCACCATGGCGGCGGGGGAGTGCGTCGTGCTCTCCACCCACGGGGTCGCGGGGCGTGCCCTGGCAGCGCACGTGCTCGGCCTGGACCACGACCTCGTCTGGCGGGTGCTGGGACCCCTGGGGAACTGTCACTGGACCGAGCTCGTCGAGGGGAGCCACGGCTGGCGGATCGCGGCGTGGAACGTCTCGGCCGGCACGGCGTCGCGTCCGGGCACCTCGCCCCCATGACGCCGATTTGGTCGGGCACCGGGGGGCATGGGTAAACTTCCGCAGTCACCCCACAGTGGTTCGGGGCTGTAGCGCAGTTGGTAGCGCACCTCCATGGCATGGAGGGGGTCAGGGGTTCGAATCCCCTCAGCTCCACCGACCAACGAGAGCCGGCCTTCGGGTCGGCTCTCGTCTTTTCTCGTTCCGCGGACGGGGCCCGCTCACGGGGAGCACCATCAGCAGATGACCCGTTCAGCGCCCCTGGTTGCGGTGTTCCTCGCGGTGCTCGCGAGCGGCTGGGGCTCCAGCGCCCGAGCCGACGACCTCGTCGTCGACGGCACCACGGTCACGGCCACCAGCACGGACGGTAAGACCACGGCCGAGGTCGCCGTGATCAACGTGGGCGCCGCAGCAGTGAACCTCCCCGCGACGAGCACGACCCCGTCGGGGTGCCTGGTGTCGATCTCCCCGACCACCGTCCCGGCGAGGCAGTCCACTGCCGTCACGCTGACCCTGCAACCGGGGTGTCCGAGCGACAAGAGCGTCGTGATCGACCTGGACGGTGCCGGCACGGCGCCCGAGGTGATCGTCAAACCTGCTGAGCCGACTGCGGCGGCCTCGGACTGGACGCCGCTGTGGCGGGGCGCGTGGTCCGGTGCGGCCCTGGCGCTCGTCGTCGCGCTGTGGGGCCTCATGGCGCTGAAGGGTGTTCCGTCGCCGAACACCACGACACGCGCTGAGATCGTGGCGGCTGAGGCGAACTACAGCATGGTGAAGAAGATCGTCACTGCCAGGGTCGAGGAGCTGAAGCCGCCCGCTGCCCTGAGGTGGAAGGAGCTCGACGAGGTGCCGCTCCCACAGCGCTACACCTGGCGGTCGACGGTGGCCAACCTCGAGGCCGGATGGTCGTTCAAGGACTCGTGGGTCTCCAACCTCAGCGTCGCCACCACCGCCTTCGTCACCCTGGCGAGCAGCGCGGATCTCTTCACGGCCGTCCTCGGGAAGGAGCCACAGGTGGTGCTCGGCGTGATGACGGTGGGGGGACTGGTCGCCGCCGTCGTCATCGGGCTCGGGAACACGCTCGTCAAGCTCGTCGGGCCCTCCACCAAGGTCGTGACCGTGGGTGGGCTGCTGCTGTCCAGCTCGCTGGTGGTCTTCGGCGCCGGGCTCCAGACCGTCACGGTCGGTCTGGCGGCCTCCGACGCCCTCGGTCGTGGGTCCACCGTGTCGATCGCCGCACGGGTGCTGACGGCGGCAGTGTGCGCAGGCCTGGTCGCCTACGGAGCAAAGACGCTGGGGGAGGCCATCCGCGGTGGCGTGGCGCCCCCTCCCTCCCCCGGCATCCCGCCCGATGCCCTCGTGGCCTGGGTGGCCACGAAGGAGTGGGAAGAGGCGCTCGTCCTCTCACGGATCACGCAGACCTACGCGCCCTGGCTCAAGAAGGCACCTCGAACGAACGTGCACGAGGCGCCCAGCCGGGGTCTGGTGCTCGAGCTGCAGTCGCGGTCGAGGGCGTCGCTCCTGTGAGGTCAGCTCGGCCAGACGCCGCTGCTGGCGCGCCGGTGCGAGCCGAGCAGGTGGGTGTCGATGATGCCGACCGCCTCCATGAGCGCATGCATCGTCGTCGGGCCGACGAAGACGAAGCCCTTGCGCTTGAGCGCCTTCGAGAGCGCGAGCGACTCCGGGGAGGTCGTCGCCACCTCCGCCATCGCTCGCGGTCGGGGGGTGTCGGCGGGCTGGAAGGACCAGACGAATGCCGCGAGGTCGCCCTCCTCGTCCCCGCGAAGCGCCAGCGTGGATCGGGCGTTGGTGATCGTGGCCAGCACCTTGGCGCGGTTGCGCACGATCCCGGCGTCACCCATGAGCCGCTCGACCTCGCGCTCGCCGAAACCCGCCACCACCTCGGGGTCGAAGCCCGCGAAGGCCTCCCTGAACGCCGGGCGCTTGCGCAGGATCGTCGCCCAGGAGAGCCCGGACTGGAAGGCCTCGAGCGACAGGCGCTCGAAGAGCCCGCGCTCGTCGCGCACCGGCATGCCCCACTCGGTGTCGTAGTAGGCGCGCAGCATCGGGTCGACCGAGGCCCAGACGGGTCGCGCCAGCCCGTCCTCGCCAACGACCAGACCGTCCTCGCCGACGACCAGACCGTCCTCGCCAACGACCGGTCCGTCCCGGCCGACCAGCCCCGAGTCGCTCACGACCGCCTCAGCGTGATGATGGGCACCTCCGGCGGCGCGGCCACCCGGATCGCGGGGCCCCACGCGCCGATCCCGCGCGAGGTCACCACGCTGACATCACCGATCCGCGCCAGCCCCTCGAGCATCGGCTGCTGCAGCGTCACGAGGTGCTCCAGCGGCCACATCTGCCCGCCGTGGGTGTGTCCGGAGACCTGGAGGTCGATGCCCCGGCCGTCGAGCGAGACGGCCTGCAGGGGCTGGTGGGCCATCATGAGGGTGAACACGCCCGGGTCGACCCCGGCGAGCGCCGCCGCTGTGTCGGGCGCGAAGTCGTCGTCGCCCTCGAGGTCGTTGACCCCGGCGAGGGTGATCGTGGCCCCGCCCCGCTGCAGCGGCACCGAGGTGTTGCGCAGCACCCTCAGCCCGAGCCCCTCGAAGGTGCGCACCCAGTTCGCCGTGTCGCGGTAGACCTCGTGGTTACCGATCGTGGCAAAGACACCGAGGGGTGCGCGCAGCTCGGCGAGCGGGGCGATCTCCGAGGCGTAGCGCGCGGCAGTGCCGTCGACGAGGTCACCGGCGATGAGCACGAGGTCGGGGTCCTGCGCGTTGACCAGCTCGACCACGCCGCGGGTGAACGCGGCGCTGCGCACGGCTCCCGCGTGGATGTCGGTCACGAGGGCGACGCGGGTGCCGTCGAACTCCGCGGGCAGGCTCGCCGAGGTCACTTCGAACTGGCTCACCGACGGGTGTGCCGCCTCCACCGCTCCGTATGCGGTGACGCCGACGGCCGCGACCGCCACCAGTGGCGAGGCCACCCGGTTCAGCGCGCGCCGGGGCACCAGCCCGTGGTCGTGGCGCCATCGCACCAGCCAGATGAGCACACAGGTGAGCCAGACCGGGACGAGCCCGAGGAAGAGGTAGAGCCACGAGGCGAGGAACGCCTGCCCGAGCCAGACCCAGGGCCGCATGGCCTCGGGGGAGAACCGGCCACCCCACAGGTCGAAGCCCGCCAGGACCAACGCCGTGAGGGCGAGCAGCACCACCCCCACGGCATACGGCACCCAGCGGCGCCCCCATCCCGGTGCCACCGCCAGCCGGTGCCAGAGGAAGGTGACGAAGCCGAGGAGCACCGCGATCGGGACGAGGACGAACCAGGTGCTCATGCGCCCGGCACGCCCCCGACCTCGGGCGCGCCGGCGGCCAGTGCCACGCGGATGTCGTCGGCGATGGCCGCGGGTTCGGTGTTGGGGGCGAAGCGGTCGATGACCTGACCGTCGCGACCGATGAGGAACTTGGTGAAGTTCCACTTGATCCGGCCGCCGAGCAGTCTCTTCTTCTGCGACTTCAGCCACTCGAACACCGGGTGCGCGTCGTCACCGTTGACGTCGACCTTCGCGAACATCGGGAAGGTCACGCCGTAGTTGACCTGGCAGAACTCCTCGATCTCCCCGGACGCGCCGGGCTCCTGGCTACCGAACTGGTTGCACGGGAAGCCCAGCACGACCAGGCCCTCGTCGCCGAGCTCCTTCCACAGCTCCTCCAGGCCGGCGTACTGCGGGGTGAATCCGCACTTGCTGGCCGTGTTGACGACGAGGACCACCTTGCCGTCGTAGTCCGAGAGCGGGCACTCCTCACCGCCGAGGGTGGGTGCGCTGAAGTCCGAGAGTGAGGTCATGGCTCAATCGTCACACGGGGGAGCGACAGGGCCGTCGCCGTCCTGACAGGATGCGCGGACGTCGGATGCCGTGTGGCTGCCCGTGGCGATCGTGGCCGTCGCCGCACCGCTCGATTGGTGGTCGGTGCTGCGTGGTCGGCCGGCGATCGAGCGCTGCGCGAAACCGGCGGTGCTGGTCGCGCTGATCGGCTCCGCTGAGGCGCCGGCCCACTGCGATACCCTGTGGTCGTGACGAGGCCGCTGCTCCTTCGATAGCCGCGCCGGCGAGAAGCCGCGCGGCGACCCCTCCTGTGTGAGGGGTTTTTTCATGGGCACGAGCGCCCGCCACGGCGCAGACGAGACGAGGACGAGGACCCGATGAGCGACACCCCGCACCGCTACACCGCCGAGCTGGCCGACACGATCGAGGTCGCCTGGCAGGACAGGTGGGCCGAGCGCGGCACCTTCCACGCGCCGAACCCCGCAGGTCCCTGGGCCGACCCGGCAGGTGTGGCCGAGCACCCCGCCGGGCACCTGCTCGTCCTCGACATGTTCCCCTACCCCAGCGGCGCCGGCCTGCACGTGGGGCACCCGCTCGGCTACATCGCCACCGACGTCTTCGCCCGCTACAACCGCATGCTCGGCAAGAACGTGCTGCACTGCCTCGGGTACGACGCCTTCGGGCTGCCGGCCGAGCAGTTCGCCGTGCAGACCGGCCAGCACCCCCGCACGACGACCGAGGACAACATCACGATCATGGCGCGCCAGCTGCGCCGCCTGGGACTGGGGCACGACGACCGGCGGGCCATCCGCACGATCGACCCCGACTACTACCGCTGGACCCAGTGGATCTTCCTCCAGATCTTCAACTCCTGGTATGACACCCAGGCACCGCGCCCCGACGGTGGGCTCGGGCGGGCTCGCCCCATCGACGAGCTCGTCGAGGAGTTCCGTTCCGGGGCTCGCCCGCTGCCCGCCGAGGACGGCCGGGACTGGGACGACCTCTGCGATGCCGAGCGTGCCGGCATCCTCGATGCGCACCGGCTCGCCTACACCAGTGAGGCGCCGGTGAACTGGTGCCCGGGGCTGGGCACGGTGCTGAGCAACGAGGAGGTCACCAACGAAGGGCGCTCCGAGCGCGGCAACTTCCCGGTCTTCAAGCGCAACCTGCGCCAGTGGATGATGCGGATCACGTCCTACGCCGACCGGCTCGCCGACGACCTGGATCGGGTGCAGTGGCCCGAGAAGGTCAAGATCATGCAGCGCAACTGGATCGGGCGCAGCCAGGGGGCCCGGGTCACCTTCCCCATCGTCTCCAGCCGGTCCACGGATGCCGCGGGAGCGAGCGGCCCGCGAACACGTGACCTATTGGTCGACTCTGCACCGGTGGGGGGGCCCGGCATCGAGGTGTTCACCACCCGCCCGGACACCCTCTTCGGGGCGACCTTCATGGTGCTGGCCCCCGAGCACCCGCTCGTCGACGTGCTCGTCCCGGCCGGCGGCTGGCCCGAGGGCACCAAGGACGCCTGGACCGGTGGGGCCGCGACGCCCGGTGAGGCGGTCCAGGCCTACCGCCGGACGGCCTCGCGCAAGAACGACGTCGAGCGCCAGAGCGAGGGCAAGGACAAGACAGGGGTGTTCACCGGCGGCTGGGCGACCAACCCGGTGACCGGCATCGACGTCCCCGTGTTCGTCGCCGACTACGTCCTGATGGGTTACGGCACCGGCGCGATCATGGCGGTGCCCGGCCAGGACGAGCGCGACTGGGACTTCGCGACGGTCTTCGACCTGCCGATCGTGCGCACCGTGCAGCCCAGCGAGGGTCACGACGAGGGGACCGCGTTCACCGGCGAGGGCCCGGCCATCAACTCGGCCAACGAGCAGGTCAGCCTCGACGGGCTCGAGGTCGCCGAGGCCAAGGAGGCGATCATCGCCCACCTGCGCGAGAAGGGGCTGGGCGAGGAGACGATCAACTACAAGCTGCGCGACTGGTTGTTCAGCCGCCAGCGCTACTGGGGCGAGCCGTTCCCGGTGGTCTTCGACGAGGAGGGCCTGGCCCACGCCGTTCCCGAGTCGATGCTCCCCATCGAGCTGCCCGACGTGCCCGACTACAGCCCGAAGACCTACGACCCCGAGGATGCCGGGAGCGAGCCGGAGCCGCCGCTCTCGCGCGTCGCGGAGTGGGTGCACGTCGACCTCGACCTCGGGGACGGTCGCGGCACTCGCCGCTACCGCCGCGAGACCAACACGATGCCCAACTGGGCCGGGTCGTGCTGGTACTACCTGCGCTACCTCGACCCCGGCAACGCGGCATCCCTGGTCGACCCCGAGAACGAGGCCTACTGGATGGGCCCGCGTCCCGAGCCGGTGGTCGGCGCGCCCGCCGGCACCCGTGACCCCGGTGGCGTCGACCTCTACGTCGGCGGTGTGGAGCACGCCGTGCTGCACCTGCTCTACGCGCGCTTCTGGCACAAGGTGCTCCACGACCTGGGCCACCTCAGCAGCGACGAGCCGTTCCGCACCTACTTCAGCCAGGGCTACATCCAGGCCGCTGCCTTCCGCGACGAGCGTGGGCAGCCGGTCGAGG
>JBDSNZ010000181.1:0-5401 GCA_039915055.1 Ornithinibacter sp. | reverse complement strand
CGATGCCGCCGGCCGCCTCGATCACCCCGGTCATCTCACTGACGGCGGTGGCTCGGGCCGGGAGGATCAGGCGGACGGTGACGGAGTTGGCGATCGAGGGCGCAGAGGGCATACCGATGATTCAACCTCCTACCGGCAGGTAGGCCGAGCACTGGAATCGACGAACTCTTCCGGGCCTACAGTGGCGCGCATGTCAGAGCACGTGGAAGTCATCGGCACCGGGAGTGCCTCGGGAACTCCCGACGTCGTCGTCATCGACGCCCGGATCCAGTGCGAGGAGAGTGGTGTCGCAGCCGCACTGAGCTCCGCCGCCGCCCGCACCGGCGCCGCGCTGACCGCCGCTGCGGACCACGGGGTCGCTGACGTCGACCGGCGCACCACCGGCATGGGGATCGGCACGAGGTGGGACCACCAGGGAGGTGGAATCGTGGGATACACCGCGCACCAGACCCTGCGCCTGACGGTGCGCGACCGGGACCGTGCCGGGGCCGTCCTCCAGGCGCTGGCGGGTGCGGCCGGTGACGCGCTCGGCATCGACGCCGTGACCCTCGACGTGCTCGACCCGGCTCCTCTCCTGCGCGAGGCCCGTTCCGCAGCCTTTGCCGACGCCCGCACCCGGGCCGAGCAGTATGCCGCCCTGGCGGGTCGCGACCTCGGTCCCGTCCTGCGAGTCAGCGAGGCACCTCTCTCCCACGGACCCGCTCCTCGGCTGCTCGCGGCGAAGATGGAGTCCGGCGCGAGCATGCCGGTCGAGCCCGGCGAGTCCGTCGTCACCACGAGCGTCCTCGTGCGCTTCGGGTTGGGCTGAGCGATGGGTTGGGTCGACGCGCTCGGGTGGGTCGGTTCGGCCCTGCTCGTCTTCTCGCTGCTCCAGGCGAGGATGCTGCGGTTGCGCGCGCTCAACACCGTGGCGTGCCTCATGCTCATCGGGTTCAACGCCCTGGTCGGCGTCTGGCCCATGGTCGCGATGAACGTCGCGCTCACCGCCATCAACGTGTGGTTCATCGCCCGGATGCTGCGCGAGCGAGGCGACACGGACGCGTACGCGGTGCTGGAGGTCAACGAGGACGATGCCTACCTGCAGCACTTCCTGGGGGTGCATCGCCGCGACATCGCTCGGTTCTTCCCGGCGTTCGGTGAGCAGGGGACGCCCGGGCGCACGGCATACCTGGTCCAGCGCGGCGACGAGACGGCGGGCGCGATCGTCGTGCGCGACGCCGGTGGCGGCACAGCGGAGGTCGACCTCGACTACGTCACCCCGCAGTTCCGCGACTTCTCCCCTGGGGAGTTCGTCTTCCGTCGCTCTGGGCTGTTCCGCAACAAGGGTTTCCATCGGGTGGTCACCGCCCCGGGCATGGTCGCTCCCTATTACCAGAGGTTGGGCTTCAGCCCGGAGGGCGAGCGCTTCGTGCTCGAGGTGGGCTGACCCGCCTCGACCCGCGGAGCCGTGCGCCCTCCGTCAGGACTATCGTTGGTACTACGTTTTGTAGTATCCACGATGGTCGCCTCACGAGGAGAGCCCCATGCAACCGTTCGTCCACGACTTCGAGTTCGGCAACAAGGACCTCAAGGACCTGCTCGGCGGCAAGGGCGCGAACCTCGCCGAGATGACCAACCTGGGCATCCCCGTGCCCCCCGGCTTCACGATCACGACCGACGCCTGCCGCGTCTACCTCGAGACCGGGTCTGCGCCGGAGGGCCTGTTCGACGAGATCGAGAGCCACCTCCTGGCCCTCGAGGAGAAGGCGGGCCGCCGCCTCGGCGACCCGAGCGACCCGCTGCTGATCTCGGTGCGCTCCGGCGCGAAGTTCTCCATGCCCGGGATGATGGACACCGTCCTCAACATCGGGCTCGGGGACGCGGCGGTCGGGGGGCTCGCCGCCCGCACCGGCAACCCTCGCTTCGCGTGGGACTCCTACCGCCGCCTCGTGCAGATGTACGCCACGACGGTGCTCGGCCTTCCCGGGGAACACTTCGAGGATACCATCGAGGACCTGAAGACCGCCAAGGGCGTCACCGCCGACGGGGAGCTCGATGCCGGTGACCTCGAGTCCCTCGTCGTCCGTTTCCAGGCGCTCATCCGGGACCAGCGCGGTGCACCCTTCCCGCAGGACCCCCGTGAGCAGCTCCGCGGTGCCGTGCTCGCGGTGTTCGACTCCTGGAACTCCGACCGGGCCACGCTCTACCGCCGCCGCGAGCACATCCCCACCGACCTCGGCACCGCCGTCAACGTGCAGGCGATGGTCTTCGGCAACCGGGGCCCGACGTCCGGGTCCGGGGTCGCCTTCACCCGCGACCCCGCGACGGGCGCCACCGGCGTCTACGGGGACTACCTGCCCGACGCCCAGGGTGAGGACGTCGTCGCCGGCATCCGCAACACCCTCGCCCTCGCGGACCTCGAACGCCTCGACAAGGGCTCCCACGACGAGCTGCTCGCGATCATGGGCCGACTCGAGAGCCACTACCGAGACATGTGCGACATCGAGTTCACCATCGAGGAGGGTCGCCTGTGGATGCTGCAGACACGGGTCGGCAAACGCACTGCTGAGGCCGCCTTCCGGATCGCGACGGACCTCCTCGACGAGGGGATGATCTCGGAGGAGGAGGCCCTCACCCGTGTCACCGGAAACCAGCTGGCGCAGCTGATGTTCCCCCACTTCGACCACGACAGCGGTGCCGTCCCGATCGCGGTCGGCATGAGCGCCTCCCCGGGTGCGGCGGTGGGTCGGGCCGTGTTCGACTCCGACACCGCGGTCACCATGGCCGAGGCCGGCACAGCCGTCATCCTCGTCGGCCGCGAGACTAACCCCGACGACCTTCACGGAATGGTGGCCGCCCACGGCATCCTCACCAGCCGTGGCGGCAAGACGTCACACGCCGCCGTGGTGGCCCGCGGCATGGGGCGCACCTGCGTGTGCGGGGCCGAGTCGCTGGACGTCGACACGCACGCCCGGCGCTTCACCGCCTCCGACGGCACCGTGGTCACGGAGGGCGACACCATCTCGATCGACGGCTCCACCGGTGAGGTGTTCCTTGGTGAGGTCGCCGTGACCCCCTCCCCCGTCGTGCAGTACTTCGAGGGCACCTTGGACCCCGAGGGCGCGGACGACACCCCGGTCGTGCGATCCGTGCACCGGCTCCTCGGCGTCGCGGACCGGGTGCGCCGCCTCCAGGTGCGCGCCAACGCCGACAACGCGCCGGATGCCGCCCGCGCCCGGCGCTTCGGTGCGGAGGGCATCGGCCTGACCCGCACCGAGCACATGTTCCTCGGTGAGCGACGGGCGATGGTCGAGACGCTCATCCTGGCCGAGACCGATGCCGAGCGGGAGAAGGTCTTCGACCAGCTGCTCCCCCTCCAGCGGGCCGACTTCATCGAGATCTTCGAGGCGATGGACGGCCTCCCGGTCACCGTCCGGCTGCTCGACCCGCCGCTGCACGAGTTCCTCCCCGACCTCACCGACCTCTCGGTGGAGGTCGCCCTCGCAGACGCCCGCGGGCAGCACTCCGACCGCAACTCGGCCCTCCTGCACGCGGTGCTCCGACTGCACGAGGAGAACCCGATGCTCGGCCTGCGTGGGGTCCGGCTCGGTCTGGCCATCCCCGGGCTCTTCGCGATGCAGTCTCGCGCGGTGCTCGAGGCCGCCGCAACGGTGATCGAAGCGGGCGGCGACGCCCGCCCCGAGATCATGGTGCCGCTCGTGGGGTCCGTGCAGGAGCTGACGGCCATCCGCGAGGAGATCGACGGTGCGGCGCACGACGCCCGGGTGGGCCACTCGGTGCACCTCGACCACTCGGTCGGCACGATGATCGAGCTGCCCCGCGCCGCCCTGACGGCGGGCGACATCGCCGAGTCTGCCGACTTCTTCTCCTTCGGCACCAACGACCTCACCCAGACGGTGTGGGGCTTCTCCCGCGACGACGTCGAGTCCTCGTTCTTCTCGCGCTACCTGGAGAAGGGCATCTTCGGCACGTCCCCGTTCGAGACGATCGACCGGGTCGGCGTGGGTCGCCTCGTGCAGATGGCAGCCTGGGAGGGGCGCGAGCGCCACCCCGGCCTCAAGCTCGGCGTGTGCGGTGAGCACGGGGGCGACCCTGCCTCGATCCACTTCTTCCACGAGTCCGGTCTGGACTACGTCTCGTGCTCGCCCTTCCGGGTCCCCGTGGCTCGGCTCGAGGCGGGGCGCGCGGCGATCGCGCTGGGCTGAGGTCCGCAGCCGGGCCGCGGCGGCATCACGTCAGCGCCGGGCCCGGCGTCACCGGCGCGCCGGGTCCGGCGCGCCCCTCGACCTCAGCGTGAGCTGGAGGCGGTGCCCGGTGATGACCGCTGCCAGCCAACCGAGACCCAGGAGCCACGCCGCGACGACGTCGGTGAGCCAGTGATGGCCGAGGTAGACCCGGGAGAGTCCCATCGCCACGATGAGGACGACCGCGACGACCACGGTCGCGGCCCTCGCGCCACGACTGCGCTGGTGGAGCAGGAGCAGGTAGGCCATCAGCCCGATGAGCACCGTCGCGTTGAGGGTGTGACCGGACGGGAAGGAGGGCGAGCTCTCCAACGGTGGCACTGCGAGCATCGCCGGGGGTCGTGCTCGGCCAACGAGGTCCTTGCCCCCCACGGTGAGGAGGAGCGAGCCCGCCGCACCGATCACCATCAGCACGACCGGCGTGCGGGACCGCCACCTGAGCGCCATGACCACGGTCACCGTCGTGGCGATCAGCGGCATCCCGACGGTGCCTCCGAGATGGGTGAACCAGGTGACGACCTGGTCCAGCCCCGGTGATCGAGCCCCCACCATCGCGTCGAGCACCGGCTGGTCGAGTCGAGCGAGCCCGTCGCTCTCGGTGACGGCTTCGTAGACCTCCCCCGCCAACAGGCCCGAGATGAGCAGGACGGCCGCGCCCAGAACCACCGTGAGGACGAACGCGAGGTTGGCCACCGACCACTTCAGGACCGGCGCCAGCCGGCTCGCGAGCCCGGTGACCCCGTCACGCACCGTGCGCCCGCCTCGGGTCGGCCAGTCGGTGAGGTCGCGATCACCGATGCGCGACTCCTCGATCGGGTCGGTGCGTGTCGAGAGTGCGGAGAGAGGACTCGCGGGCACGGGCTCCGCCGGCCGGGGACCGGGCGCCGCGGGGTGTTGGGGCTCTGCGTCCGGGTCGGGGTCTAGGTCCGGGTGCGGGTCCGGGTGCATGGGGTCAGAAGGCTCGGACGGGATCGGCATGGGGCCATTGAACACGTCGACCCGGCCTCCGCTGGTGCGGGAGCCGGGCCGGTGAACGAGCGTGGGGGTGAGCCGATGGTGGAGGTGGCGGGAATCGAACCCGCGTCCACTGACGGGAAACCAGGGCTTCTCCGGGTGCAGTGCGCTATGGATTTTCTCGGCCCCGGGGCTCGCGCGCA
>JBDSNZ010000180.1:0-7993 GCA_039915055.1 Ornithinibacter sp. | reverse complement strand
GGGCAGCAGCCCGTGCTGACGATGACCCGGATGGCTTTCGACGCCTCGGGCAACGCCGTGGAGTTCGGGGACCACTGCTACCGCGCGGAGGACTACTCCATCGACATCATGGTCGACGAGCGCTGAGCCTCACCGCAGCACGACACCGACTGCTCGAGCTCGGCGAGGAGGTGGAGCTCGCCTGGAAGGAGCCCCCTTTCGGGGCACCGGCGCCGCGCACGCGCGTGAGCCAGTCGTGCAGCAGCGACTCACTCTCGTGCGTGCGGTGCCGCGCACCCGTCGACCCACCCTCGGCGTTCAACCCGTAAGCCATCGCGATGGCTTCGACGAGCGTCGACGTCCCGGACCCGTTCTCACCCACGAGCACGGTGCACCGGCCCAGGTCGATCCCGCGGGCCAGCACGTCCGCGACCGCGGGTAGGTTGGCCGGCCACGGTGGCGCGGCGTCAGGACCGACCGGCACCTCGGCATACCGGCTGCGCTCAACCCGCCGCACCGGCAGGGGGTCGGTCCAGTCCACGCCGCTGCCACTCACCCGGGCACCGTAAGGCCCGGGCCCGACACCCTCGTACCCTTGACTCTCGTGACCGACACCCCGCCTGCCGCGCTGCCCGAGGTCGACCTGCCCGAGCAGATGAAGATCCGGCGCGCCAAGCGCGAGCGCCTCCTCGCCCAGGGTCGCCAGCCCTACCCGGTGTCGGTCGCCCGCACCCACTCCCTCGCGCAGGTGCGCGAGCAGTGGGGTCATCTCGAGACAGGCGAGGAGACCCAGGACGTCGTCGGGGTGGCCGGCCGGGTCGTCTTCGTGCGCACCACCGGCAAGCTCGCCTTCGCCACCCTCCAGGAGGGCATCGGCACCAGGCTCCAGGTGATGCTCAGCCTGGCCGAGGTCGGCGAGGACGCCCTCGCGGCGTGGAAGGCCGACGTCGACCTCGGCGACCACGTGTTCGTGCAGGGCCGGGTCATCTCCTCGCGGCGCGGTGAGCTCTCGGTCATGGCCACCTCGTGGGAGATGGCGAGCAAGTCCCTGCGCCCGCTTCCCGTGCTGCACAAGGAGCTGTCCGAGGAGAGCCGGGTGCGTCAGCGATATGCCGATCTCGTCGTGCGCCAGGAGGCGCGAGACATGGTGCGCACCAAGGCTGCTGCCCTCAAGGCCGTGCGCGACGTGCTCGACGCCCAGGGTTACGTCGAGGTCGAGACCCCCGTGCTCCAGCTGATCCACGGCGGGGCGGCCGCGCGCCCGTTCCGCACCCACATGAATGCCTTCGACCACGAGATGGTGCTGCGCATCGCCTTGGAGCTCAACCTCAAGAAGGCCGTCGTCGGTGGGGTCGACCGGGTCTACGAGATGGGCCGGATCTTCCGCAACGAGGGGGTCGACGCCACGCACTCCCCCGAGTTCACGATGCTCGAGGCCTACCAGGCCTGGGGCGACCAGCGCAGCATCGGCGCCCTGATCCGCGACCTCTACCTCGGCGTGGCCGACGCCCTGGGCTCCCGACAGGTCCAGACCCCCGCCGGGACGGTCGACCTCGACGGTGAGTGGCGCTGGCTCCCGGTCCACGAGGCGGTCAGCGAGGTGCTCGGTGAGACCGTCACCATCGAGACCCCGAAGGAGACGCTCCTGGGGTATGCCGCGGCGCACGGGGTCGAGGTCGACCCCGGTCTGGAGAAGGACAAGGTCTTTCTCGAGCTGCTCGGCGAGGTCGTCGAGCCCCGCCTGCTGCAGCCGACCTTCCTGTGCGACTACCCCGCCATCGCCCAGCCGCTGGCCCGCCCGCACCGCGATAAGGAGGGGCTCATCGAGGCGTGGGACCTGATCATCGCTGGAGTCGAACGTGGCACCGGTTTCTCCGAGCTGGTCGACCCCGAGATCCAGCGACAGGTGCTCCGCGACCAGTCGCTGCGGGCCGCCGGTGGCGACCCCGAGGCAATGCAGCTCGACGAGGACTTCCTGCGCGCCCTCGAATACGGAGCTCCCCCGATGGGCGGGTTGGGGCTGGGAATCGACCGCCTCGTCATGCTCTTCACGGGAGCGAACATCCGTGAAACGATTCTGTTTCCCCATCTGAAGCCGGAGGCCTGACCCGTGTCCGACGTGTGGCCGTATCTCGCAGCGATCATCCCGACCATTCTCGTCGCGATTCTCTTCTATTTCCTCATCAAGTCGATGATCGAGGGGGATCGGCGCGAGCGCGTGGCACAGTCGCAGTTCGACGCCGAGGAGAAGCGCCGTCGTGCGGCAGAGCGCACCGAAGACCACCTCGACACGGACGACCCCGGGGCACGCTGAAGAACCTTCCACACATTTTCCTTTACTCTCCCTTTACCTTCTTGCGGGTCACTGTTACCGTTGCGGCGAAATACTTCATGTGCCGTACCCGGCATCCTCATAACACCCTGAAGGACCTCTCATGGCAAAGAAAGTCCACGTCCTGCTCGTCGATGACCTCGACAAGAGTTCCCCCGCCGATGAAACCGTGTCGTTCTCGCTCGACGGCGTGAGCTACGAAATCGACCTCACCTCCGAGAATGCCGGCAAGCTGCGCGAGGACCTCGCGATCTGGGTCGGTCACGCGGAGCGCACCGGCGGCCGCCGGAGCACGGCTCGCGGCGCCGCGAAGTCAGCCGGCCCCAAGAGCGACCTCGGCGCGGTCCGCGAGTGGGCCCGCGCCAACGGTCACCAGGTGAGCGACCGCGGCCGCATCTCGGCGCAGGTGCAGTCCGCCTACGACAAGGCCCACTGATCGACTCAGCGCAGCCACCGCCCGAAGCGGCGCCCCTCGACCTCGAGGGCGCCGCTTCGCGCATGTCCCGGCGCCACGCCTGGCTCGCCTTCACGGCGAGCGGGCCGCTGCTCCCCCGCCGCGGGGTGTCGGACGCCACTGCCTGGCAGGAGGGCTTCCGGTCGCTGCAGGAGCGCTGGTATGCCGTCGACGCGCCGCACGTCGCCGCGGCGATGGTCCTCCAGTGGATCCTCCAGGTGCCCGCCCACACCGCCGCGCACGCAGCCTCTGCGGGTCCGCACCGAGCAGACCTCGGGGGTCTGACCTACTCCCTGGGCCCGTCACTGGTGCCCGACCTGGTGCGCCTCACCACCCTGGTGCCCGATGCCGGCGACCTGACGCACCGGATGGCTCGGGCACACGCCGACTACCGCGAGGTCGCGGAGCCGATCGCCGCGGCATACCCGGCCATCGTCCGGCTCGGCCCGCACACCCGCAGCGGGATGGTCGCCGACATGTGGGGCGCGGCCGAGCGCGAGGCACTCGGTGCGGCCGGCCTCATCCAGCCGGGCGCACTCGCGCGGGAGTCCTGCTGCCTGATCTACGCCCTGCCGGGCTGCGTCGAGTGCGCCGGCTGCCCGCGGCTGCGCACGGCTCCCGACGCCTCGTCGGCGCTGCCACCCCCGCGCGCACCCTGACGGCATCGGGTCCGCGCGCGGAAGACCATCGCGGCAGGCCGTCAGGGCAGGTCCGCGAGCAGGTCCCCGTCTCGCTCGACGCGCTCGAGCACCTCGTCGAACATCAGCTGACGCAGTGAGTCCGGCTGAGCCGCACCGCGCTCCACCTCTTCCCAGGTGCGCGGCGCCGCGACGTTGGGCAGCTCCCGACCACGCAGCGAGTACGGGCTGATCGTCGTCTTCGCCGCGACGTTCTGGCTCCAGTCCAGGAAGATCTTGCCGGGGCGCAGGGACTTGGTCATCTTCCACAGCACGAGGTCGGGATGCCTCTTGGTCATCTCCTGCGCGAGCTGCTGGGCCAGGTCGCGCACCTGGTCCGAGGTCAGGTCGCCACCCAGGCCGGCATACAGCTGCATGCCCTTGCTGCCCGAGGTGACCGGGAACAGGTCCAGGCCCAGCGCCGCGAGTCGCTCGCGCACGAGCAACGCGACCTTCGCGCACTCGTGCAGCCCCGCCGGCTTGCCGGGGTCGAGGTCGATGACGAGGCGGTCGGGGTGGGTGGGCTCGCCCTCGTCGTCGATGGTCCACTGCGGCACGTGCAGCTCGAGGGAGTTGAGGTTGACGAGGTAGGTCAGGTCGGCGAGGTCGGCCACCAGGGGGTAGGTGACGTCATCGACGGGCACGCGCGGGAGCCAGCCGGGTGCGCCCGAGGGCAGGTTCTTCTCGAAGAACATCTGGTCCTGCACCCCGTGCGGCCAGCGCACCCGGGTGACGGGCCGCCCAGCGAGGTGCGGCAGGAGCAGCGGCGCCACCTGCGCGTAGTAGCTGAGCACCTCGCCCTTGGTGGTCTCCGTCGCCGGATACATCACCTTCTCCAGGCTGGTGAGCCGCAACCGCCGCCCGGCGACCTCGACCCGGGTCACCTCCGGCACGTACTCAGGCATCGGTGACCTCGGTCAGGTCGGCAGCGGTGAGGTCGGTGCGCACCCCGAGGTATGCCGGTTGCCGCAACCGGTGCTGCCCGGTGAGCTCCAGGGCCCGCACCTCGATGACGACGACGGGCTCGAGCCACGTCGTGCCGTCGGCGTCGACCGACGGCACGTCGTCGGAGAACGGTGAGGTCGCGCGCTCGAGCGGGCGCAGCCGGCCGGCCAGCCCCGCGCCGGCCGAACCGGCCAGGCCGGAGCCGACGCGACCGGCATACCGCCAACCTCCCTCGCCGTCAGGAAGGCCCACGAGCACTGCGCCCAGCCGGTCGCTCGACCCGACCTCGCGGCGCCAGCCGCCGACGACGACCGAGTGGGTGCTGCGGTGCGCGGTCTTGCGCCAGTCCGGGGACCGCTTCCCGACGGCATAGGGAGCGGAGCGGCGCTTGCTGACGATGCCCTCGAGGCCCTGCTCGGCGGTCGCCACGAGCAGCCCGACTCCGTCGTCGTGGGCCTCCGGCACCTGGCAGTGCCGACCGGTGAGGTCGAGCCGCTCGAGCAGCTCACGGCGCGCTGACCATGGCTGACCGGTGAGGTCGGACCCGAAGAGGCGAAGCAGGTCGAAGACCATCAACGTGACGGGGCGGGTCGCGGCCAGTCGCTTCGCCTGGGCTGGTTTGGTGACGTGGATCCGCTCGGTGAGGGCGTGGAAGCTCGGACGCCCATCGTCCATCGCGACGACCTCACCATCGAGGAGCATGTCGTCGTAGTGCTCACCGAGGGCCACGAGCTCGGGAAAGGCTGCGGTGACGTCGCGCTCGGTGCGCGACCACAGGGTCGCGACGCCGTCGCGCACGTCGACGAGCACGCGCATCCCGTCCCACTTGACCTCGTGGACCCAGGCGTCGCCGGTTGGGACCGCTTCCGCGACGGTGGCGAGCATCGGGCGCATGCGTCCATCCTGCCCGTCGCGCGGGCTAGCGTCGCCGTCATGAGCCGACAGGGAGCATCGGAGCCGGGTACCGGCGCGGTGGTCCTGGTCGAGGGCGAGAGCGACGCCGTGGTGGTGCGCACACTCCTGGAACGGCGGCTGGTGCCAGCCGAGGTGGTGTCGATGGGCGGGGTCACCAACCTGGCGCGCCACCTCGAGGGGCTGGGCGGACCGGGGCCTGACGTCTTCGCGCTCGTCGACGCCGCAGAGGTGCGCTTCGCGACCGGGGCGCTGCGCCGCCACGGCATCCTCGCCGCGTCGACCGAGCAGCTCGCACGGCACAGGGTCTTCGTCTGCGACCGCGACCTCGAGGACGTTCTGATCCGGGCGCTCGGTCCCGACGTGGTGCGCGAGGAGCTGGCCGAGATGGCCGAGCTGAGCGGGTTCACCACCTTCGCGCAGATGCCGCAGTGGCGCGGACGCCCGGTCACCGACCAGCTGCACCGGTTCGCCGGCTCGGGGTCGGGGCGCAAGCTGCGACTGGCCGGGTGCCTCGTCCACCGCCTCGACCCCGCTCGGCTGCCGGCACCCCTGGACTCCCTCGTGGACGCTGCTGCCGCACGGACCAGGTGAGGCCCGCCCTGGAGCCTCCAGATGGTGAATCTCGCTCATTCGCAGCGGAATTAGCACGCTAGAACTCTTGTTCGAGGCACGGCTCTCGGGTAGGATCGTGTCACGGGGGAGGGGGTAGAGGATGAGCGAACCAGGCAGCGCCGGGGAGGCGCCGGGGGCAGTGCTCGACCGAGCCCAGCTGGTGACCCGGATCCTCTCCGGTGAGACCAGCGGCTGGGGCCGCGAAGAGTGGGTCGCGGCCGCCGCAGGATGCCAGGGCCTCGCCAACATCGTCACCGCCGCCCAGGACGTCGCGGTGGCAGAGGTCGCCCGACGGGAGTGCGTGTGGCGCGAGGACGGCACCCTGGGGGAGCTCGAGCATGCGCCCGGGCACATCGCGCTCGATGCCGCAGACCTCCTCGCTCCGGCGCTGGGCTGCTCTCACGCCCAGGCCCAGCGCCGGGTCGAGCAGTCGGTGCGCCTTGCCACGGGCCGGGCGCCGGTCGAGGCCGGCTCGCGCCACGTCCTCGAGGCGAGCGGTGTCGACGGGCTGCACCGGGCGATGCGTGACGGCCTCCTCGACGGCTACCGGGCAGGCGTGGTCGCCGCGGAGCTCGAGCTGGCACCGGCAGGTGTCGCGGAAGCCGTCGTCTCGGCCCTGGTCGACCACCTCGATGACGATGCGCCCACGCTGCGGCGACGCTGCCGCCGTCTCATCGCGCGCATCTCACCCGACCTGCTACGGCAGCGCGCGGAGCGGGCCCGCGCCGACACGGGGCTGCGACGCTGGGTCGCCGAGCCAGGCGTCGACGCCTGGTCAGGCACCTTCCCGAGCGAGGACGCCGCGGCCGCCTGGGCTGCGATCGACCGACTGGCCCACGAGCACGTCGACGCCGGTGTGTGCTCGACGCTCGAGCAGGCCAGGGGACGAGCCCTCACCGACCTGGTCACCGGGCACGCCAGGGTCGAGGTGCAGGTCGTGCTCACCGTGCCGGCCGAGTCCGTCCCGGCCGGTGTCGATCGACCTCCGGTTCGCTCTGTCGGCGCCTGCTCGCGCGACCTCGTGCAGGTGCAGGGGCCTCGTCCGAGCGAGCCGGTGCTGGTCGAGCTCGACTGGCTCGCCAAGCACCTCGACACCGACGGTCTCCTCGTGCCCTGCGCGGCGAGCACCGGGGCCAGGCTCGACGTGGACGACCGGCTCGCGACCACGGCATACCGGCCCGGGCGCGAGCTCGCCCGCCTCGTTCGGCAGCGCGACGGTCGGTGCCGGTTTCCGGGCTGCTCGGTCCCCGCGCGTCAGTGCGACCTCGACCACGTCCGCCCCTGGCCTGCCGGCCCGACCAGCGCCCACAACCTCATCTGCCTGTGTCGTCGCCACCACCGGATCAAGCAGTCGCCCGGCTGGAGCGTCAGGCTGGCGCCCGACGGCACGACCATCTGGGTCGACCCGCTCGGGCACCAGCGCACCACGCTGCCCACCGACTCGCTCGAGGTGCTCGTGCTCGCCGCGGGTCTGCACGACGCTTCGAGCCCGGTGAAGACCGATCAGGCCACGTCGCAGCCATCTTCGGCGATCCCACCGCCCCCGACCCCGCCACCGCGACACCATCCGCCGTGGAGCGCGCTCGAGACCTCGCTCATGCTCACCACCGAGCACCACGTCGCTGCTCGGGGCGCTCACCGGCGATGCACCTCTGCCGCGGACCTGCGGCTCGCGGAAGCCCATTCGCGAGGCCGCCTTCGGCGGGACCGGGCGGCGCACGAACCCCCACCGTTCTGAGCGAACCGGCCCCGGGCAAACCGGTCGCGGGCAAACCGGTCCCGGGCAAACCGGTCTCAGGCGATCTGGTCCAAGGCGAGCCGGGCCGGCGCGATCCGGGGCTGCCGACCGCCCCCATGCCCGACCGAGCGGGCCTACGCTGGTGTGCTGACGGCATACCGAGAGGACGTGAAGGGCGATGCGGGCGATCTGGAAGGGAGCGGTCTCCTTCGGACTGGTCAACGTGCCGGTGCGGCTCTACTCCGCGACCGAGAACCACGACGTGCAGTTCCGCCAGGTGCACCGCGAGGACGGAGGGCGGATCCGCTACCGGAGGGTGTGCCAGATCGACGGCGAGGAGG
>JBDSNZ010000151.1:0-5575 GCA_039915055.1 Ornithinibacter sp. | reverse complement strand
CTGGCCGAGGCGATCGGCGTCCTGGTGGCGAGCGGCGACCCGCAGGACGTCGAGGACTACCTGCGGCTCATCACCGTGGCCGCCGACGTGGAGACCCAGTCCCGTCGACTCCTGCACGACGCGGTGGCGGCCGCCCGGTCATCGGGCGCCACGTGGGCGGCGATCGGCTCCACGCTCGGGATGAGCAAGCAGGCGGCGCAGAAGCGGTTCCCCGTGGCTGCGCCGACGCCTTCGCTGGACCCTGACGAGCGGATCCTCGGACCGGTGACAGCCTTCGACGAGATGAAAGAGCTTGCGGTCGCCGGGCGATACGGCTGGAACAGCGTGGAGTTCGGGCCCTTCTACCATCGGGTCGTCCGCACCTCGACGCAGTGGGAGCACCGGCGGGTCTCCATGCTGCGCAGGCGGGTGCCGGGCGCGAGCGAGGAGGGCTGGCAGGTGGTCGGGTCGACCTTTCCCTACACCTACCTCAAGCGTGACCTCGGCGTGCCCGCACTTCCGGAGCCCGGCTGACCTCAGGCCAGCGACCTCAACCGCTGCGCGACGGCCTCGGGGTGCGCGTCGTTGACCCACCCGCCGGCGCCACTCTCCGAGCCCGCGAGGTACTTCAGCTTGCCGGGGCTGCGCAGCACCGACATCACCTGCAGGTGCAGGCGTGAGGCCTCTCGGCCGACCCGTGCCGGCGCCTGGTGCCAGGCCGCGATGTAGGGGAGGGTGATCGCGGCGCCGTCGTCTCCGACGTGGTAGCGGTCCAACCGCGCGAGCAGGTCGAGATAGAGGCTCGCGAGGTCGTCGCGCTCGGCAGAGTCGAGGGCCACGAGGTCGGGCACGTCACGGTGTGGAGCCACGTGCACCTCCAGCGGCCACCGCGCTGCAAACGGCACGTATGCCGTCCAGTGCTCGGTGTTCAGCACCACGCGCGAGCGGTCGGCCCGCTCGGCAGCGAGGATGTCGGCGCCCAGCACCCGACCGGTTCGCGCGAGGTGCTCCTGCGCGCGGGTGAGGATTTCTCGGGTGCGCGCCGGAATGTAGGGGTAGCCGTAGATCTGCCCGTGGGGGTGGTGCAGGGTGACCCCGATCTCCTGACCACGGTTCTCGAAGCAGAAGACGTGCTCCACGTCGGGGTCCGCGGCCAGCGCCTGCGTGCGGTCGGCCCAGGCGTCGATGACCGTGCGGATCCGCCACGGCGGGAGGGACCCGAAGCTCGCATCGTGGTCGCTGGTGAAGCAGACCACCTCGGTGCGACCGAGCGCCGGAGCCGTCCGGAAGGGCCCGTCGACGGCGCCCCCGTCGTCCGCGACCGGAGCGTAGGACGGGAAGCGGTTCTCGAGGACCACGACGTCGTATGCCGGGTCCGGCACCTCCGAGGGTGGGCCCCCGCGCCCCGTGGGGCAGAGCGGGCACTCGTCGCGCGGTGGCAGGAAGGTGCGGTTCATCCGGTGTCCCGCGACGGCGACCCAGTCCCCGACCAGTGCGTCGAAGCGGATGTGGCCCGCCCTGGCCCTGGGGCCGAGGTCCCTGGTGTCCCGCACCGTGCGTGCCGGCGCGTCGGGGGTGTCGTCGAAGTAGATGATCTCGCGCCCGTCGGCGAGCCGGGCCGCTGTCCGGCGAGCCGACGTCTGCGTCCTCACCCGGCATCCCGTGTCCGGGCGGTGCCACGACCATTGCCCGAGGTCCCGACCGAGGAGTCAGCGAGCACGAGGTGGTCGACCGACTCCTCCAGCACGGCTCGAGCCCGCGCGGTGATGCCGGAGTCGGTGATGAGCGTGTCCACCTCGCTGAGCTGCATGAACGTGGAGAGCCCCACGATCCCCACCTTGGTGTGGTCCGCAAGGACGGAGACCGACCTGCTGGCCTGCACCAGGGCCCGGTTGGTCTCGGCCTCGACGAGGTTGGGGGTGGTCAGCCCGGCGGCCCGGTCGATGCCGTGTGCACCGAGGAACAGCCGGTCGACGTGCAGGCCCCGGAGGGCGGCGATGGCGACCGGGCCGACCAGCGCATCCGAGGGTGTGCGCACCCCGCCGGTGAGGACCACCACGTGATCAGCACCGGGGGACTCGTGGAGCAGCTGGGCCACGGGCACCGAGTTCGTGACGACCGTCAGGCCCGGGATGCTGCGGATCGCGCCGGCGAACTCGTAGGTCGTCGTGCCTCCGGAGATGCCGATCGTCGCGCCGGGCTCGACCCGCGCTGCCGCCGCGGCGGCGATGGCCTGCTTGGCCGCGGTCATCAGCCCGGACTTCGCCGTGAAGCCCGGCTCGTCCGTCGCGCGCGGAAGAACGGCCAGCGCGCCACCGTGCACCCGCTCCAGCAGGCCCTCCCCGTCGAGGCGCTCGATGTCCCGGCGCACCGTCATGTCGGACACCCCGAGCTGCTCGACGAGCTCCGAGACCCGGGCAGCACCGGTCTCCTCGACGATGGCGAGGATGGCGGCGCGGCGCTGGCTGGCGAGCACGCTCAGTCTTCCCGCACCACTGCGGCGGTGCGCGCGGCGAGGGAGAGCGTGGGCCCGACGGTGGCGCCGGAGACCAGGTCCGCACCGGAGACCGTCACCTCGCACGGCTCAGCGGTGTGGTTGAGCACGAAGAGCCACCGCTGGTCGCCGGTGCTGCGCCGCACGACCTCCACACCCGCGGGCACCTCGGCGGTGCGCTGCACGGCAGCCTCGGTCGTCACTCGCTCGAGCAGCGCCGCCAAGGTCTCGTCATCGGGAAGGGTCCCGAGATACCAGGCGACCCCGTCTCCCACGGGGCGCCTGGTCGCGGCGGGGCGGCCCGCGAGGGGGCCGTCGGCGTAGGAGCGGATGATCTCCGCGTCGACGACGCGGGCGTCCTCGCTCCAGACCGAGCCGGTGCCACCGCCGGAGAGCGCGACCTCCTCACCGACGCGCAGCGGGAACAGCTCCTGGACCCGCACTCCCAGCAGCTCGCGGAAGGCTCCCGGGTAGCCCCCGAGCCGCACGTGGTCATCGCGGTCGCTGATCCCCGAGAAATAGGTGATGAGCACGTGTGCCCCTGCCTCGGCGGCGACGCGGACGGCGTCCGCCTGGGCGTCGGAGACGAGGTAGAGGGTGGGCACGACCACCACTGCGTAGGCGGAGAGGTCGGCGTCGGGGTGCACCACGTCGCAGGTGATCCCGCGGTCGCGGAGCAGCCGGTGGACGGTGTGCGCGGTGGTGGGGTAGTCCAGGGCCGAGGAGGGCATGGCCGGCCCGGCGACCGCCCACTCGGACTCGTAGTCCCAGAGGATGGCGACATCGGCCTCCACGAGGGATCCGCGCAGCTCGCCGAGCCGGCCCGCGATGGCACCGAGCTCGCAGACCTCGCGGAACCGGTCGCTGTCCTCGCCGGCGTGCGGAACCATCGCCGAGTGGAACTTCTCCGAGCCCGCGCGCGACTGGCGCCACTGGAAGAAGCCGAGGTCGTCGGCGCCGCGGGCGACGTGGGTCAGGGAGTCCAGGATGGTCTGTCCCGGGAGCTTGGCCGGGTTGACGGGCTGCCAGTTCACGGCGCTGGTCGAGTGCTCCATGAGCATCCAGGGCCTGCCGCCGGCGAGCCCGCGGGTCAGGTCGCCGTTGAAGGACAGCTCGGCCCGGGGGTGCTCGAGGGAGTCGACGATGTAGTGGTCGGTGCTCACGACGTCCTGGTGGGGGGCCCATGCGTGATAGTCCAGCAAGCGGAAGGTGCTCATCGTCATGAAGTTGGTCGTCACGGGCACTCCCTCGGAGTGGCGACGGATCACCTCGTGCTCGGCTAGGTAGAAGTCGAGCAGGGTGTCCGAGCCGAACCGGGAGTAGTCGAGCACGTGCGTCGGGTTGTTGAACGTCGTGGTGAGCCGCGGCGGGAGGATGTCGTCCCAGGCGGTGTAGCGCTGGCTCCAGAAGGCGGTGCCCCAGGCCTCGTTGAGGGCGTCGAGGGTGCCGTGACGGCGCTCGAGCCAACGGCGGAACATCACCGCGCAGGTGTCGCAGTAGCAGGGCAGGTTGTGGCACGCGTACTCGTTGGAGACGTGCCACATGGCCAGCGCGGGGTGATCGTGGTAGCGGCTGGCGATCCGGTCGGTGAGCCCCAGGGCCATCTCGCGGTAGAGGGGGGAGGAGGGGCACCAGGCCTGCCGGCTGCCCGGCCAGAGGGTGTGGCCCTCGCGGTCGACGGGCAGGATCTCCGGGTATGCCGAGGAGAGCCATGGCGGGGGAGTCGCGGTCGCGGTGGCCAGGTCGACGGCGATCCCGTTGGCGTGCAGGAGGTCCATGATCTCGTCGAGCCACTCGAAGGTGTACTCACCCTTGGAGGGTTCGAGCCAGGACCAGGAGAAGATGCCGAGCGACACGAAGCTCACGCCGGCCTCGCGCATCAGGCGCATGTCATCGGCCCACACCTCCCGGGACCACTGCTCGGGGTTGTAGTCGCCACCGAAGGCGATCCTGTCGTCCGGCCATTGACGCATGGGCGCCAGTGTCTTGGGTCCCCAGACAGTTGTCAACAGGTATCAACACAAATGAACATCTGCGTCCGTCATCAGCACCCACCCAGCCCTGCGGGTCGAGCGGCTCCGCCCCGAAACGACCGAGGCGGATGCCGTGGGCAGGCTTTGGTAACAACGCTGCAACGGGGGTTGGACACCTCTTGACAGGTGAGGGTCGGGGCGTGAGACTCGCCCCACAAGTGTTTGTTTCTGATCGAATGTGTCAGAAACTGGACGTCAAAGGAGACACCCATGGCACACCCGGTCCCGCCCACCAGCTCAGTTCCCGCCTCGTTCGGCGGTGTCGACCGCCGCAACGTGCTGCGCGGCGCCCTCGGCGCTGGCGCACTGCTGGGGGCACCCGCCCTGCTCGCGGCCTGCGGCAGCGACACGCCCGCCGCGACGTCCTCGGGCGGAGGGGCGAGCGCCAAGGCCGGCGACGTGAAGTTCGGGGTCAACGAGGCCAAGGGTTCGGGTCCGGCGAACGAGCGTCTCCAGGCCATGGCGGACGCCTACACCAAGAAGACGGGCGCCAAGGTCTCCGTCAACGCGGTGGACCACAACACCTTCCAGGAGAGCATCAGCACCTACCTGCAGGGCACGCCCGACGACGTCTTCACCTGGTTCGCGGGCTTCCGCATGGCCCAGTTCGCCGAGAACGGTGTCATCTCCGACATCAGCGACGTGTGGCCGATCGACGGGCTCACCGACGCGTTCAAGAAGTCCTCGACCGCGCCCGACGGCAAGCAGTACTTCGTCCCGGTCAGCTACTACCCGTGGGCCGTCTTCTACCGCAAGTCGGTGTTCGAGAAGAACGGCTGGACCGCGCCGAAGTCGTTGGATGAGCTGACCACGCTGATGAAGGACATGCAGGCGAAGAAGATCACGCCTTTCGCCTTCGCCGCGAAGGACGCCTGGGCGCCGATGGGCACCTTCGACATCCTGAACATGCGACTCAACGGCTACGACTTCCACATCGCGCTCTGCAAGGGCGAGAAGAAGTGGGACAGCCCCGAGGTCAAGAAGGTCTTCGAAACCTGGAAGACGCTGCTGCCCTACCACCAGGAGAACGCCCTCGGGCGCACCTGGCAGGAAGCGGCCACCTCGATGG
>JBDSNZ010000018.1:0-11144 GCA_039915055.1 Ornithinibacter sp. | reverse complement strand
GCAAGGTGCAGACGCAGGAGGAGTTCTTCCACACGTTCAACACCCTGCACAACTCCAACAAGCAGGTCGTCATCACCAGCGACGTGCCGCCCAAGCTGCTCAGCGGCTTCGAGGCCCGGATGCGGTCCCGCTTCGAGATGGGCCTGCTCACCGACGTGCAGCCCCCCGACCTCGAGACCCGCATCGCGATCCTGCGCAAGAAGGCCATCCAGGAACGCCTCTCGGTGCCCGACGACGTGCTGGAGTTCATCGCCTCGCGCATCTCCACGAACATCCGCGAGCTCGAGGGCGCGCTGATCCGGGTCACCGCGTTCGCGAGCCTGAACCGCCAGCCCGTCGACATGAGCCTGGCCGAGATCGTGCTGCGCGACCTGATCCCCGACGAGGCGTCCAGCCAGGTCACCCCGGCCACGATCATGGCCCAGACCGCTGCCTACTTCGGGCTCACCCTCGATGACCTGCAAGGTCAGTCCCGCTCTCGGGTGCTCGTCACGGCTCGGCAGATCGCGATGTACCTGTGCCGCGAGCTGACCGACCTCTCGCTGCCGAAGATCGGCCAGCAGTTCGGCGGCCGCGACCACACCACCGTCATGCACGCCGACAAGAAGATCCGCCAGCTCATGGCCGAACGCCGGGCGATCTACAACCAGGTCACCGAGCTGACCAACCGGATCAAGCAGCAGTCTCGCTGAGCCACGCCACGCTCTCGCGCAGGGTGCTCTCCCACGGGGTCGCTGCCAGGCCGAATGCCGTGGACGCGGCAGTGCTGTCCAGCACGAACGGCGCCTCGAACTGGTGGCGGGTCTCGTTGAACTCCCGCAGCAGGGGGTAGACCACGCCCACCGCGCCCACCAGCGCCGTGGGGACCCGTCTTGGACGTCGAACCGGCTGGCCCACGAGCGCGGCCACCTCCGCTGCCACCTGTGCCATCGAGCGGGGAGGGGCGCTCGGCACGTGCCACGTGCGGCCCCATGCCTTCGAGTCGGCGGGCTCGCTCGCGAGGCGCGCCACGAGCCGCGCCACGTCCTGACCGTTGGTCCAGGTGTGTGGGGCGTCCGGGTCGCCCATGACGAGCCACCCTGAGCGCCCGGCCATGGCGGGCTTGATGACGTAGGAGTTCAGGTAGCTCTGGGCTCCCATCCCGGCTCCGACGTAGTCCGACCCGCGCACCTCGGTCGCCCGGATCCGACCGGCCTCGTGGAGGGCGAGCGCGTCGCGCCACATCGCCGCGCGCACCTCTCCCTTGGTCCCGTTCGGCGCCACTGGCGTCGCCTCGCTCATGGGTCGCTCGACGCGCCCGTAGGGGTAGAGGTTGCCCACGGTCACGAGCCCCGCGCCCGACTCCTCGGCAGCCGCGAGGATCGCCCGTGCCATGGGGGGCCACAGCTCCGCCCACTTCCAGTACTGCGAGGGGTTGAGGGCGTTGACGATGGTGTCGGCGCCGGCAGCGACCTCAGCCAGACGTGCGCCGTCGGTGACATCGGCGGAGATCACCGCGACCCCCGCCAGGCCGGAGCCGCCCCCACTGCGCGAGACCAGCCGCACCTGGTGGCCGGCGGCGGCCAGCGCGCGAGCCGTACCTCGCCCGATGGCCCCGGCTCCCAGAATGACGTGTGTGCCCATGACGTGCTCCTCCACTATGTGAGAGCAGTGCTCTCGCTCAGGCACCAGTGAAACGGACTGACGAGCCAGAGTCAAGATCAATGCTCTTGTTTGTGTCAGATGCTCTCATTGGTGGCATGCTGGCTGGGTGAGCACCGCAGACGGCATCCGCGCCCGCAACCGGGCCGCGATCGAGACCGAGATCCTCCAGGTGGCCCGCGCCCACCTGGCTGCACACGGCGCGGCGGCCCTCTCGCTGCGAGCCATCGCTCGCGACGTGGGGATGGTGTCGTCTGCGCTCTACCGCTACGTCGCGAGCCGGGACGAGCTGCTCACCCTGCTGATCATCGGTGCATACACCGAGCTCGCTGACGCCGTCGAGGAGGCCCATGACGCGGTGCCGCCGACAGAACACCGCGCACGCTTCGGTGCCGTCGCCTACGCGCTTCGGGACTGGGCCCGCGCTCACCCCCACGACTGGGCACTCCTCTATGGCTCCCCCGTGCCCGACTACGACGCTCCCGGAGAGCGCACCACCGAGCCGGGCACCCGCGTCACCATGGTGCTCACCACCCTCCTGCACGACGCTGCCGGTGCCGATGCGCTGAGCCCGAGAGCCCGTGCCACCGACGCGACGGCGATGGCACGGGCCCAGGCCGGGATCGGGGCGATGCTGGCCGATCCGAGGTTGGCCGTCCTGCCGCTCGACCCGGTCGCCGTGCTCGCGGGCGTGCAGTCCTGGACGGTGCTGATCGGTGCGGTGAGCCGAGAGGTCTTCCAGATGCTCGGCCCCGACTTCGCCACCCCCGACCTCTTCGACGACGCCGTCAGCATCGCCTGCGACCTGGTCCTGAGGGCCGAGCCGTGAGTTGTCCACAGGATGCCGGAGGCCCCTGTGGACGCCGGAACGCACGACCGGTCGTGCTGCATCAGTGCGTGGGCCACCCCCCGGCATCCACCGTGTGTGGGCAACTCTGTGGACAACTCAGGATTCCCACGAGTCCCAGCCGTCACGACCCACAGTTGTCCACACCCTCTTGTGGACAACTGTGGACAACCCCGCTGAGGACGTGGACATTCACCCACGCGGCCGTGGACGCGGTGTGAACACCCGGGACTCGTCCACAGCCCCCCTGCTCCGCCGGTGGTCGTCGTCCACGAGGCGTCCACACCCACGCCGCGCCTGCTGACCAGCCACGATCACCGGTCGTCCACAGCATCCACACCTCCTACAACGACGAAGAGATCCATCACTCAGCCATCCGCCCCGATCACGACCAGGCCGAGCCCCTGGCACGGGATCCACACCGCCCACGGCGTGGTGGTCTCCCTTCTCCATGCCGCGGATCGAGTATCGGCACGACGGGCCGTGCACTAGTGTCGTGACCCCGCCAGCAACGGGGCCGCAGGCACGCGCCCGGCCTCCTCGCCGGCGAGGTTCTCCGAAGGACGATGAGGTGGGGCTCCGGCCGCGCCAGACGAAGGTGGGTTGCCGTGAAGTTCCGCGTCGAGCGAGACGTCCTGGCCGAGGCGGTCACGTGGGTGGCTCGCGGTCTGCCGGCGCGCCCCCCCGTTCCGGTGCTCGCCGGCATCCTGCTCGAGGCCGATGCCGAGGGCACCCTCACGCTCTCCGCCTTCGACTACGAGGTCTCCGCCAAGATCACCGTTGCCGCAGACGTCGCAGAGGCCGGCACGGTCCTCGTGCTGGGTCGCCTGCTCGCCGACATCTCGCGCAACCTCCCGGACCGGCCGATCGACGTGGCGGTCGAGGGCAACAAGGTGCAGGTGACCTGCGGTTCCTCACGGTTCAGCCTGCTGATGATGCCCGCCGACGACTACCCGACGCTGCCGTCCTCGCCGGAGCCGAGTGGGTCGATCGACGGCCACCTCTTCACCCAGGCGGTCGCCCAGGTCTCGATCGCGGCCGACCGCGGTGACACCCTGCCGATCCTCACCGGGGTGCGCGTCGAGATCGAGGGCGACACCATGACGCTCCTCGCGACCGACCGCTACCGCCTGGCGATGCGCGAGCTGCACTGGAACCCCGGCTCCACCGACGCGAGCCACGTGGTGCTCATCCCCGCGCGCACGCTCTCCGACACCGCCCGCTCCCTGGGTGCGAGCGGCTCGATCGACGTCGCCCTGGGCACCGCTGCAGGTGGTGACGGGCTCGTCGGGTTCGAGGCAGGCCAGCGCCGCACCACGACCAGACTGCTCGACGGCGAGTACCCCAAGGTCAGCTCCATCTTCCCGACGACCTCAGAGACCGAGTCGGTCATCAAGACCGCTGACCTCGTCGAGGCCGTCAAGCGCGTCGCCCTGGTCGCCGAGCGCAACACCCCGGTGCGGCTGCGCTTCAGCGAGGGACAGGTGCAGATCGACGCCGGCACCGGCGATGACGCGCAGGCGTCCGAGGCCGTGCCCGCTGTGCTCACCGGGCCCGAGCTCGAGATCGCCTTCAACCCCGGCTACCTGCTCGACGGCCTCGGAGCCGTGGGCACGGCATACAGCCGCATCTCCTTCACCCAGCCCTCCCGCCCGGCGGTCCTCTCCGGGCAGGACGAGGAGGACGGCGAGGCCGACACCTCCTACCGGTACGTCCTGATGCCGGTTCGCTTCGCATCCTGACCCACCTCACCGCGATGCCGCGGGCGTAGCCTGAGGAGCGGACGGCGCACCGCCACCACACACCACGGAGGAGCTCGACATGCAGCTTGGCTTGGTCGGACTGGGGAAGATGGGCGGCAACATGCGCGAGCGCATCCGCCGCGCGGGCCACGAGGTCGTCGGTTACGACCGCAACAAGGCCGTCTCGGACTCACGCTCGCTCGCCGACATGGTCAAGAAGCTCGACGCGCCGCGGGTGGTCTGGGTGATGGTGCCGCACGGCGACCCGACCCGCGAGACCGTCGCCAAGCTCGGTGACCTGCTCGAGAAGGGTGACCTGGTCATCGACGGGGGCAACTCCAAGTTCACCGAGGACTACGAGAACGAGAAGCTGCTCAAGGCCAAGGGCATCGGCTACGTGGACTGCGGGGTCTCCGGCGGCATCTGGGGCCTGGACAACGGCTACGGACTCATGTGCGGTGGCACCGCCGCCAACGTCAAGAAGGCGATGCCGATCTTCGACGCGCTGCGACCGGAGGGCCCCCGCGACGAGGGCTTAGTGCACGCCGGCAAGGTCGGGGCCGGGCACTACACGAAGATGGTGCACAACGGCATCGAGTACGGCCTGATGGCCGCCTATGCCGAGGGCTTCGAGCTGCTCATGAAGAAGGACATCGTCGAGAACGTGCCCGGCGCCTTCAAGGCCTGGAGCCGCGGCACCGTGGTGCGGTCCTGGCTGCTCGACCTCATGGTCGACGCGCTCGAGGCCAACCCCACCCTCGATGACGTCTCGGACTACACCTCCGACTCCGGCGAGGGCCGGTGGACCGTGGAGGAAGCGATCGAGCTGTCCGTGCCGATGCCGGTCATCTCCGCCTCGTTGTTCGCCCGCTTCGCCTCCCGCCAGAAGTCCTCCCCGACCATGCAGGCCGTTGCTGCGCTGCGGGGCGGTTTCGGCGGGCACCAGGTGATGACGATCGCCGAGGGCGAGAAGCTGCGCGACCAGGACACGGCCGGCCCGGCGAGCGCCGACGCCGCGACGAAGAAGGCCTCCAGCAAGGAGAAGGCTCCCCGCTCGGCCAAGGCGGCGGCAGCCAAGGGCCGCAAGACGGCATCCGCCGGGCCCTCCTCCGGCTCGGGGCATGCCGGTGGCAGCGCCGGGTCCTCCGGTCCCACGACGGGCACCGGCTCGACCCGGAAGCGCGCCGCGAAGAAGGGCTAGGCGGGGGTGCACGTTAGGCACCTGACCGTCGTCGACTTCCGCAGCTACGAGAGTGCGGAGCTTCCGCTCGGGCCCGGCATCACCACGCTCGTCGGGCTCAACGGGCAGGGCAAGACCAACCTCGTCGAGGCGATCGGCTACCTCGCGAGCCTGTCCAGTCACCGGGTCGCCATGGATGCGCCGCTCGTGCGCTTCGGGGCCCAGCAGGCCATCGTGCGCGGCGTCGTGGTGCGTGACGGGCGCGAGACGCTCATCGAGCTGGAGGTCACGCCGGGGCGGGCGAACCGGGCCCGGCTCAACCGCTCGCCGATGACCCGGCCGCGCGACGTGCTCGGCACCCTGCGCACGGTGCTCTTCGCTCCGGAGGACCTCGCCCTGGTCAAGGGTGACCCGAGCGAGCGCCGGCGCTTCATCGACGACCTCCTCGTCGCCCGGCAGCCGCGGTGGGCGGGGGTGCGCTCGGACTACGACAAGATCCTCAAGCAGCGGGGGGCGTTGCTGAAGTCGGCGGCACCGGTGCTCCGGCGCGGTCGCCGAGGCGCACGACCAGCACACGAGGCAGGGCTGGAGGGCGTGGCCGAGCGGGAGTCGGCGCTGCACACGCTGAATGTCTGGGACTCCCAGCTCGCCGAGGTCGGCTCCCACCTGCTCTATGCCCGACTGCGGCTGCTGCGCGACCTGGGGCCGCTGCTGGGGAAGGCGTATGACGAGGTGAGCGCCGGGCAGTCCGACGCGCGCCTCTCCTACCGCTCCTCCCTCCGTGCCGCGACCGCCGAGCGCCTGGCCGCCGGGGAGGTGCCCGAGATCGATGAGCTGCGCGCCGAGATGCTCGCCTCGCTGGAGGAGGTGCGCGGGCAGGAGGTGGAGCGCGGGGTGAGCCTGGTGGGGCCGCAGCGCGACGACGTCGTGCTCACCCTGGGCGAGCTGCCGGCGAAGGGCTACGCCAGCCACGGTGAGAGCTGGTCCTTCGCGCTGGGGCTGAAGCTCGCGGCCTTCCAGCTGCTGCGCCACGACCTCGGCGATGACCCGGTGCTCGTGCTCGACGACGTCTTCGCCGAGCTCGACACCGGGCGGCGCGAGCGCCTCGCCGAGATGGTCGCCGACTGCGAGCAGGTGCTCATCACCGCAGCAGTGCCCGCCGACGTGCCGAGCGGTCTCGTCGGCCCCACCTTCTCGGTGACCCTGGGCTCGGTGACCTCCCTTGACTGACCCACCCGACCCCGAGCAGCTCATCGGCGACCCCGATGTCGCCTCCGCAGCAGCCCTGGCCCGCGCCCGGGCGGCCGCACGCGCCCGAGGGCTGCGCCCGGGCCTGAAGCCGAAGCGGCGCACCAAGGACGTGCCGACCTCACAGCGATCGGATGCCGGTCGCGACCCGAAGCTGCTCGGTGACCAGCTCGACCGGTTCGTCGCCGACCGGGGCTGGGGTGTCGACATCGCGGTGGGAGCGGTGATCGGGCGTTGGCCGCAGATCGTCGGGCCGGAGATCTCGATGCACTGCGCCCCGGTGGAGTTCCGCGACGGGGTGCTCGTCGTGCGCGCGGACTCCAGCGCCTGGGCCACCCAGCTGCGGCTGCTCTCCTCCTCGCTGCTCACCCGCCTCGCCGCCGACGTCGGGGAGGGGACGGTCGCCGAGATCAAGGTGGTCGGGCCCAGCGCCCCCTCGTGGTCGCGGGGGTCGCGCCGGGTGCAGGACGGCCGCGGCCCGCGCGACACCTACGGCTGAGGGGCGAGCTGGTTCCCGCCTCAGCCGTAGGTGTGTGAACTCGCCGGGAAAGCCCGGCGAGTTCACACACGTTCGCGGCGGCCCAGGGGCTGAGCTGGCTGTCTGAGTGACCCGATGTCGACGGTGACGGCATCCCCCGTGCTTCGAGCCTGGAGGAGCCAGCCACCCCCGGCTCAGGCGGGGCTAGGGTCGGGGCGTGGCTGACGAACTGGTGCACCGGCACGACGAGGACCGCATCGCGGTGCTCACCCTGGACTCCCCGACCAACCGCAACGCCCTCTCCCAGCGGCTGGTCGCCGAGCTCGCCGCCCACCTGGCCGAGGCCGGTGCCGACGAGTCGTTGCACGGCGTGCTGCTCCGCTCCTCGCACCGCGTGTTCTGCTCCGGAGCCGACCTGAAGGAGGCGGCATCGGTCGACATGGTCGAGGCGGCGCGCTCCATCGTGGCGCTCCAGCGCTCGATCGTGGCGTCGCCCGTGCCGGTGCTCTGCCGGCTCGACGGCCCCGTGCGGGCGGGTGGGCTAGGCCTGGTGGCCGCGTCCGACGTCGTGGTGTGCCGTGATGACGTCACCTTCGCGCTCACCGAGGTGCGCCTGGGCCTGGCCGCAGCCGCCATCTCGATCAGCCTGCGCGACCGGCTGACCCCGCGTGCGGCATCCGACTGGTTCCTCACCGGCCGGCCGTTCACGGCAACCGAGGCGCGCGAGCACGGCCTGGTCACCCGGGTTGCTGACGAGCAGTCGATGGATGCCGAGGTGGCTGCCGTGCTGGCCGACCTCAGGTCTGGTGCCCGGCAGGGCCTGGTGGAGGCCAAGCGCCTGCTGAACGTCGACCTCCTGGCCGCACTCGACGCCCACGGGGAGGAGATGGCGCGCACCTCGGGGTTCCTGTTCCACTCCGACGCCGCGCAGGAGCGGATGGCGGCTGCCCTGCGCCGGTGATCCCGGACCACGGACACCGTCGACCCGACGCCACCCGCCGCCCGTCCGTGGGGCTCGAACGTGTGTCGAGGTGCCGCTGTCGGCTCGCTGCGGCAGGGTGGACGCATGCCGTCCACACCCCAGCCCGCGACCACTCCCGAGTGCCCGACCGTGGCCGAGGTCGCGCGACCTCGGCCGACCGGAGCGGTGCGGTGCACGATCGTGCCCCCCTACGTGTTGGAGGCGATGCGCGCCTCGGGCGATCCGACGCTGGTGGCCCATGCCGACGCCACCCTCGCCTTCGACGCACGCTTCCGGTTGGGGATGCGCACGGCCGAGGCCAGGCCGCGACCCACGCGGCGACCCGCTGCTGAGCGAGTCGCACCCGGCACCGCGGCGGGCCCGGTGCGGGTGGTGCACGACGCGAAGCAGGGCACGACGCTGCCCGGGGTGGTCGTGCGCTCCGAGGGTGAGCCGCCCACCGGTGACCGGGGCGTCACCGAGGCCTATGACGGTCTCGGGTCGACCTGGGAGCTGTGGCAGAGCGCCTACGGACGCACCTCCCTCGACGGCAAGGGGCTGCCGCTGCTCGCGAGCGTGCACTTCAGCCGCAACTACGACAACGCGTTCTGGGACGGCAGCCAGATGGTGTTCGGCGACGGCGACGGTGTGGTCTTCCTGCCCTTCACCCGAAGCCTCGACGTCATCGGCCACGAGCTCGCGCACGGCGTCACCCAGTACACGGCAGGCCTGAACTACCAGGGGCAGTCCGGCGCGCTCAACGAGTCGGTCTCCGACGTCTTCGGGGTGCTCGTCAAGCAGCGGGCCCTGGGTCAGGATGCCGTGTCGGCGGACTGGTTGATCGGGGCCGAGCTCCTCGCACCCGGGGTGCAGGGCGTGGCGCTCAGGTCGATGGCAGCACCGGGCACCGCCTACGACGACCCGCGCCTGGGAAAGGACCCGCAGCCGGCGCACCTGCGTGACTACGTCGAGACCACCGACGACAACGGCGGGGTGCACATCAACTCCGGCATCCCCAACAAGGCGTTCCAGGTGCTCGCCACCACGCTCGGCGGCCCCGCGTGGGAGGTCGCCGGGCAGATCTGGTTCGACACGATCACCGGGGAGATCAAGGCCGACTGCGACTTCACGACCTTCGCCGGGCTCACGGTGGCCGCGGCGTCGGCGCGGTTCGGGGCCGATGGCGCCGAGGTCGCTGCCCTGCGGGCCGGGTGGGATGCCGTGGGCGTCCCATATGTCGGCCCGCCGGCTGGGCAGTCTCCCGCACCGACGACCGGTGAGGCCGGCGACGCCAGTGGCGAACCGGTCCCGGAGCGCCCGACCGGCGGCGACGGAGCGCCGACGCCGCAGACGCAGCTGAGCGTGCGCCGCACGGGCGGCTTCGCGGGCTTGCGGCGCGAGCGCACCGTCGCGCTGGCCGAGTTGCCGGAGCATGATGCCCGTGCCTGGCGAGGGCTGCTGGCGCAGGATCGACTCCAGGAGCTCGCTGTCGAGAACGACTCCGCCCCGGCCCGCCCCGACACCTTCTGCTACGGCGTGCGGTGCGACCTTCCCCCGCTCGACGTCGAGATCCGGGAGCCCGACCTCAGCGAGGACGTGCGCTCGCTCTTCGAGCGCACCCTGGGCTTGCAGAAGCCGAGGGACTGACCGGGCCACCCGGCATACGATCCGGGGGTGAGTGACCCCCGGGACCTGGTGCGCGACGACGTCGACGAGCTGACGGCCGTGACGACACGGTGGTCGGACAACGACATGTTCGGCCACCTCAACAATGCCGTCTACTACGAGCTCTTCGACTCTGCGCTGAACGCGTGGATGATCCGCGAGACCGGGGTCGATGAGAGCAACGCCCCGGTCGTCGGTGTCGTCGCCGAGTCGAGCTGCCGGTTCTATGCCGAGGTCGCCTACCCCGGTGACCTCGAGGTCGGGGTGCGCGTCGAGCGGATCGGCACCACGAGCGTGGTCTTCGAGCTCGGGCTCTTCGTGCCCGGCCGCCTCGAGGTCGCGGCGCACGGCAGGTGGGCGCAGGTCTACATCGACCGGCTGACCCGGCATCCGGTTCCCGTTCCCGACGCGGTGCGCTCGATGCTCGAGTCCGCCGTGGCTGCACGTCCCGACCGGGCGAGATGACCGACGAGGCCGCCACCCACCCCGTCGCGGCCCTGCTCGTGGCCGCCTGGCGAGGCCCGCGCCCACCGGTCGACGGATCGTGGGCCCGGGTGCAGCCGTGGCGGGTCGGCGTGCACGGCGTGGTCGCCGTGACCGGCCGGGCACTGGTCAGCGCGCCCGATGGCGTCACCGATGCCGAGCTCGAGGCGCTCGGTGTCGACGGGTGGGGGCACGCGCACGACCCCCGTGTCATGACCCACCTCGCCGGGCCCGACGGGTGGGTCGACGTGCTGGATGCCGTGTTGCTGGCTGAGGGGACCGGCGAACGAGAGCCGGGAGTCGTGGCCCGACCCGACCTGCACGAGCACCCCCGGGTGCGGCACGCACGACAGATCCGCGGCGACGTGCAGGTCTTCGGGTTTCCGGGCGACGACCTCAGCGTGCTCACCATCGGGAGGGGTCTGGGCAGGCTGAGGGAGATGAGCCTGCAGGTGGCGCCCAGCCTGCGCGGTCGTGGGGTGGGCACCCTCCTGGCGCGGGCGGCCCGCGGGCTCGTTCCGGCCGGGGAGCCCGTGGTGGCGAGCGTGGCCCCGGCGAACGTGCCGAGCGTGCGAGCCGTGTTGCGGGCAGGTTTCGAGCCGGTGGGCTCGGTCCAGGTCGCTCGCCGGGCGGGCTGAGCCGGGGCCGCCACCGGGGTTCGGGCGGCGTCCGGGAGGGGCACCACCGGCCGGGTCCAGGTGCCTCCCCTGTCACGCCCTGTCAGCGGGTCTGAGGGGGCTGGTCGCGTGCGGGGGTCGACGAGCGGTCCCAGTTCGCGCTAAAAGTGCCTGCACGGGCCTCTCCGGGGCAACCACTGACACCCCTGGCAGGTAGACTCGGGGCAGATTTCACGCCCGAGGCGTCTGTCGCCCTCGGGCGTGCGCCATGAGTGTCGCCGG
>JBDSNZ010000088.1:0-4968 GCA_039915055.1 Ornithinibacter sp. | reverse complement strand
GCGTCGAGCTCGCGCTCGGGCACCTACGTGTTGGCCCCCCAGGCCACCAGCCCGGTCGTCAAGGGCACGATCAGCGTGCCGCAGACGATCCGGGTGAGGTGAGCGGCCGCACCCGCCACAGTCCGAGCAGCGTCCCCGCCTCCTCCAGCAGGAGGCGGGGACGCAGCGGGATGCCGTCCGGCTCGGCGAGCGCCGCACCGGCCGTGGTGCGCGGTCCGGCGCCGCCCACCGCGACGGGGGCGATGGACTGGGCGATCTCGTCGACCACCCCGGCATCCAGGGCAGTAGCGAGAAGGGTGGGCCCGCCCTCGCAGAGCACGTGGCGCAGGCCGCGCGCCGCGAGGGTGTGCACGGCAGCGGCAAGGTCCACGTGGTCCTCGCCGGCGACGATCACGGCATCCGCACCGAGCACCGTGCGGGCCCGGTCCAGGGCCTTGGCGCCGGCGGCCTCGCAGGTGAGGAGCAGCCCGGCACCGCGGCCCTCGGTGGGAGTCCGCAACCCCTCGGGCACGCGCGCCGAACCACTGACGACGACCAGAGCGGGAGGGGAGGCGCGCCGGCGGGTGGGCGTGATCCGTTCGTAGCCCTCGGCACGCACTGTCCCCGAGCCCACCAGCACGGCGTCGCACAGGTCTCGTTGGAGGGCGAAGACCCGGTTGTCGGCGGGAGTGTTGATCGACCCGCTGCGCCCGTCACCGCCGACGATGGAGCCATCGAGGCTGGTGACGAAGTTGGAGCGCACCCACGGCCCATCCGGGAAGCGATAGAGGGCTCGGAGGTCCGCTGCGGACACCCGAGAGCCGGGCCGGGCCGGACGTCGCGGGTCGATGAGTATGCGCATGACTGACAGTCTGGCAGCGGGCTCTGCAAGGATGCCGGGATGGGCAAGGACAAGAAGTCGAAGAAGGCCGAAAAGGCGGAGCGCAAGGCTCGCAAGGCCAAGGACGCAGCAGCGAAGGCACGCGCCGACGACGCCGTCGAGGCGAGCAGCTGGGCGGACCTGTTGCGGGTCGAGGCCGGGTTCGACCTGGCCGCGATCGACCCGGGCTCCACGCCGGGCTTCGACGGCGACAAGAAGGATGCCGAGAAGGTGATGGCCGAGCTGCAGACTCGGCTGGGGGACCTCCAGGAGCGGCTCTTCGCCGAGTCCAAGGGCGGTGGCACCCGGTCGGTGCTCCTCGTCATCCAGGGGATGGACACCTCGGGCAAGGGCGGCATCATGCGCCACGTCGTCGGTGCGGTCGACCCGCAGGGGGTGAACATCACGTCCTTCAAGGCGCCCTCGGACGAGGAGCAGGAGCACCCGTTCCTGTGGAGGATCCGCCGGGCTTTGCCCAGGGCCGGGATGATCGGGGTGTTCGACCGCTCGCACTACGAAGACGTGCTGATCGTGCGCGTGCACGACCTCGTCCCCAAGGCGACGTGGTCCCGGCGCTACGCGCAGATCAACGCTTTCGAGGAATCGGTCGTCGAGTCCGGCACCACCGTCGTGAAGGTGATGATGCACCTCTCCAGCGAGGAGCAGAAGGCGCGGTTGACCGAGCGGCTGGCGCGACCGGACAAGCACTGGAAGTACAACCCCGGTGACGTCGACGAGCGGGCGTACTGGGCGGACTACATGCAGGCGTACCAGGTCGCGCTGGAGAAGTGCTCCACCGCGATCGCGCCGTGGCACGTCGTGCCGGCCGACCACAAGTGGTACTCACGGCTCGCGGTGACCAACCTCCTGCTGGAGCACCTCGAAGCGATGGACCCTCAGTGGCCGGCTGCCGACTACGACGTCGAGGCGGAGCAGGCGCGGCTGGCAGCCACCCCCTGACGCGCCGGGTCAGGCCTGCATGACCCGCTCGAGCAGGATGCCGGTCGCGGCCGGCCCGACGGACGCCCCGAGCGTCCCGAAGGTCGAGCCGTGCTCGCCGCGCACCCGGCTCGCGATGAAGGCGTCGGCGACGGCGCCGGGGGAGTGCTGAACCAGCAGGGCTGCCTGTAGCGTCACGGCGAGCCGTTCGACGATGGCTCGCGCCGCCCATGGTGCGTCCGGCGACAGCGCCGTCGCGCCGACCTGCTCGCACTGGTCGATCGCGTCGTCAAGGGCTGCGTCGTGCCCCCTCGCGAGGCCCAGCTCCTTGCCGAGGGCCGCGAGGGTCGAGGGCTCACGGGTGAGCGCTCGCAGCACATCGAGGGCGTTGACGTTGCCGGAGCCCTCCCAGATCGAGTTCAGTGGCGCCTCGCGGTAGAGGCGCGCCAGGCCGTTCTCCTCGACGTAGCCGTTGCCACCCAGGCACTCCAACGCCTCCGCGACCATCGGTGGGGTGCGCTTGCACACCCAGAACTTCCCGAGCGCGACGCCGAGCCGAGAGAGGTCGTTCTCCCCGGCATCCACGGCGTGCGCCAGGCGCATCGCGAGCAGGGTCGCGGCCTCGCTCTCCAGTGCCAGGTCGGCCAGCACGTTGCGCATCAGCGGTTGGTCGAGGAGCAGGGCTCCGAAGGCGCTGCGGTGCCGCGCGTGGTGCACGGCGCGAGTGAGCGCCGCGCGCATGGTCGCAGCAGAGCCGACGACGCAGTCCAGGCGAGTCGAGGAGACCATGCCGATGATCGTGTGGACCCCCCGGCCCTCCTCGCCGACGCGGATCGCCCAGGTGTCCTGGAGCTCGATCTCAGAGGAGGCGTTGGCGCGGTTGCCGAGCTTGTCCTTCAACCGTTGGATCCTGATGTCGTTGCGCGTGCCGTCCTCCAGCACCCGCGGCACCAGGAAGCAGCCGAGCCCGGCCGGGGTCTGGGCCAGGACGAGGAACGCGTCGCTCATCGGGGCCGAGCAGAACCACTTGTGCCCGGTGAGCCGGTAGGTCTCGCCCTGGAGGGGGCCGCCCGGTGCGGCGAGCGCTGTGGTCGTGTTCGCGCGCACGTCCGATCCGCCCTGCTTCTCGGTCATGCCCATGCCGACGGTCAAGCCGCGCTTTGCCGCCATCGGCGCTGGGTCCGGGTCGTACAGGCGTGACGCCAGGGCGGGGAGCCAGCGCCGCGCGACCTCCGGCTCGGCGGACAGCGCCGGCACCGCGGCATACGTCATGGAGACCGGGCACAGGTGGCCGGCCTCGACCTGGGACCACACGAGGAAGCCGGCAGCGCGCCGAGCGTGGGCGCCAGAGCCTGTCGGGCGAGTCCACGGCTCGGCCGTCAGCCCGTTGCCGACGGCGACCTCGAGGAGGCGGTGGTATGCCGGGTGGTAGTCGACCTCGTCGACCCTCTCGCCGTGGGCTGAGTGGGTTCGAAGCACCGGCGTGCAGCGGTCCGCCTGCTCCCCCCACGAGTGGGCCTCCTCCGTTCCGGCCAGCAGACCGAGGTCGGTCAGCGCCGCTGCGCCCTGCGGATCGTGGGGGAGCACCCACCGCTCGACGGCCTCGGTGAGGGTGACATCGGCGCCCAGCACGTCGAGCCCGGTGAGCGGCGGGGGCTGGTTCGTGACCTCGTGGGTGCGCACTCCAGCAGCGTACGGCGGATACGGTGGAGCCCATGACCGACGCGAAGCTGCGCCTGCGCCGTGCGCTCGCACGGGTGCCGTGGCTCTCCACCTTCGCCCGGTTGGTGGTGGTGACGATCCGGACCTGCCTGAAGTACCGGGTCACCGGGCTGGCGTCCGAAGCCGGCTTCTTCGCACTGCTGTCACTCCCGCCACTCGTGCTGGGGCTCTTCGGCGGGCTGGGCTACTTCGGCGGGATGCTGGGCCCGCAGGCAGTCTCGGACGTGCGGGAAGCGGTGACCAAGTATGCGACCCGCTTCCTGACCGAGGACGTCATCAACTCGACCCTCCTGCCGACGATCGACGACGTCTTCACCGGTCGACGGTTCGACCTGGTCTCGGTGGGCTTCGTGCTGTCCTTGTGGTCGGGGTCCAGAGCGGTCAATGTCTTCGTGGACACGATCTCGATCATGTACGGCCAGTCCGGTGTGCGCGGGATCGTGCGCACCCGAGCGCTGTCGTTCTCGCTCTACGTGCTGGGCATCTTCGTGGGGATCGTGACGGTGCCGCTGATCCTCCTCGGGCCGACCCTCCTGGGCCAGTTCCTCCCGGACTCCTGGGGGTGGCTCATCGTCTTCTACTGGCCGCTGGTCACGCTGCTCACCGTGGGAGGGCTGACGAACCTCTACCACGTCTCGACGCCGCGCCGTTCACCGTGGCTGCGTGACGTGCCGGGTGCTGCCCTCACCTTGGTCGTCTGGGTGATCGCATCCTTCGTCGTGCGCGGATCCATCGCAGCGTCGCTCGGCGGCACCTCCATCTACGGCCCGCTCTCCGCGCCCATCGTGCTTCTCATCTGGCTGTATGCCCTTGCCATCGCCGTGCTCATCGGGGCGGCTCTGAACGCGGCCGTGCGTGAGATCTGGCCCGTGCCGGATGAGCGGGCGCTGCACGAGCGGCTCATCGACTGGACGCGGGAGGCCTGGCAACGCGGATCGCTCCGGGCGCCGCGGTCATCGAGATCGCCGGCGTGGGACGACCCGTTCGAGGGCTATGGCCCTGCGCCCGACGACCTGAGCCTGAGGAGCCTGAAGGAGGCTGCCCGCGGACCGCTGACTCCGATCCCCGGTGCCGGAGGGGTGCAGGGGCCCTCGTCGGCCGAGGATGCCTACTCACGACCCCGGGCTGGCCGCTGAGGAACCAGAAACCCCTCGCCATCTCAGAGGTCACGGGGGTCGTGGGCGAGGGTCTCGTCGGTTTGGAATTCGCCGTCGGCATCGGATACTGTCTGCGAGCATGCTGCACGGGAAACCCGCTGCGGAAAGCATGCGGATGTAGCTCAGTTGGTAGAGCGCAACCTTGCCAAGGTTGAGGTCGCCGGTTCGAACCCGGTCATCCGCTCGGAGGGTGTAGCCGCCCCCATGGTGGAGTGGCCGAGAGGCGAGGCAGCGGCCTGCAAAGCCGCGTACACGGGTTCAAATCCCGTCTCCACCTCGAGTAGTACCCCC
>JBDSNZ010000273.1:0-7599 GCA_039915055.1 Ornithinibacter sp. | reverse complement strand
GAGAAGCTCAACCGGCTCTACCCCGCGCTGGCGACCCTCCTCGCCGGCGCGACCGGGCTCGAGGTGAAGTACCAGCCGGTCACCGACTACCCCGCGGTGGTCCGCGGTTTCGAGATCGGTGACATCGGGCTCTCCTGGATGGGCGGGCTCACCGGGGTGCAGGCCCGGGCCAGGGTGCCCCAGGCCCAGGCCATCGTGCAGCGCGACATCGACGCCAACTTCCACAGCCTCTTCATCGCCAACACCTCGGCCGGCCTCGAGCCGTTCACTGACACCGCTGGGCTGTCGGCACTGGCCGGTCACTCCTTCACCTTCGGGAGCGAGACGTCCACGTCGGGTCGCCTCATGCCGCAGTACTTCATGCAGGAAGCAGGGCTGAAGACGACCGACCTCAAGGGCGAGCCCGGCTTCTCCGGGTCGCACGACGCGACCATCGAGGCCGTCGCCTCGGGCAGCTTCGAGACGGGTGCAGTCAACGAGCAGGTCTGGACCAAGACCAAGGAAGCCGGCACGGTCGACCTCTCGAAGGTCGTCGTGCTCTTGCGCACCCCCGGTTACTCGGACTACCACTGGCTCGCCCGGCCCGACCTCGACGAGGTTCTCGGGGCTGGCACGACGAAGAAGATCACCGACGCCCTGCTCGCCCTCGATGTGAGCAAGCCCGACGATGCGGCCGTCCTCGACCTCTTCGGGGCCAAGAAGTTCATCCCGACCCAGAACTCGAACTACGACCAGATCGAGTCGGTCGCCAAGGAGCTCGGCCTCCTCGCGTGACCGGTGCAGCGCCGGCAGCGCGGCTCAGGGGGGTCGAGCGACGCTTCGCAGACCGCGCGGCGGTGGCCGGGGTGGACCTCACCATCCTCCCCGGAGAACGGGTGGGGCTCCTGGGTCCGAGCGGGGCCGGGAAGAGCACCCTGCTCGGACTGCTCGGAGGGTCTCTCCCGCCCAGCAGCGGATCGGTGGAGGTCCTGGGAACGGACCTGACCGGCATACCGGGCGGGCGCCTTCGGGCCCTCCAGCTGCGGATCGGCACGATCAGCCAACGCCTGGACCTCGTGGACCAGGTGCGGGTGCTGCACAACGTGAATGCCGGGCGGATCGGGCGGTGGAGCACGCCGCGGGCGCTGTGGGAGCTGGTCACGCCCCGGGCCGACCCTGTGGCAGTCACCGCGCTGGAGCGGGTCGGCCTGGCGTGGGCGGTGCACGAACGCACCGAGCGGCTCTCCGGCGGGGAGCGGCAGCGCGTCGCGATCGCGCGACTTCTCGTCCAGGAGCCCGAGCTGGTGCTCGCCGACGAGCCGGTCTCGAGCCTGGACCCGACCCGGGCCTCCGAGGTGCTCGACCTGCTCTCTGCCGCCACCCCGACCGGAACCCTCGTGGTCAGCCTGCACCAGCCCGAGCTGGCCCGCCGGCACTGCACGCGGGTCATCGGGTTGCAGCACGGGCAGGTCGTGCTCGACCTGCCCGTCGAGCGCCTCGACGACGCGACCCTCCTCGATCTCTATGCGATGACGTGAGCCTCGACCTCCACGAGCCCGACAGGGTCGCCACGGCGGCCCCTCCCGACGAGCGCCCACGGGTCACTGCCCGGCAGGTGGGCCTGCGCCGGCTGGTGGGCACGGGGTCCGTCGTGGTCCTCGTGGCCTGGGCGTCAGTCCGCGCGCTGGCACCCGAGAGCGCGATCGTCAACACGGGCGGGATCTCCCTGCTCGGGAAACTCCTCGCCGCGATCGGGAACCCCGCCACCTCCCCCGACTTCCTCAGACTCGTGCTCGACGCATCGCTGGTGACGGTCATGTATGCCGCGTTGGGCACCGCCGGCGCCCTCGTCATCGGTGTGGTGGGCGCCGTCGTCCTCAGCGACGCGACCTGGCGTCACCCTCCGGGGCGGGTCGTGGGCGGCATCCGGTTCATCCTGCGGGCAGCCCTCGTGGGGGCCCGCTCCATCCACGAGCTCATCTGGGCCCTGTTGCTGGTCAGCGTGCTCGGCCTCGACCCGCTGGTCGCCGTGCTGGCCATCGCGATCCCCTTCGGAGCCCAGACGGCGAAGGTGTTCTCGGAGATCCTCGACGGTGTCGACCGGCGCCCCCTCGGTCACCTTCGCTCGAGCGGCGCACGTTCCCTGCCCGCGCTGGCCTACGGACTGCTCCCACCGGCGGCGCCACTCCTCCTGTCCTACTCCTTCTACCGGTTCGAGTGCGCCATCCGTTCGGCCGTGGTGCTCGGGGTCGTGGGCGTCGGCGGCCTGGGCCAGGAGCTGGTCGTGAGCCTGCGCTCGCGGAACTGGGACGAGGTGTGGACCCTCGTGGCGGCAGTCATCGTGCTCTCGGCGATCGTCGACGTCTGGAGCTCACGGGTGCGCGGCGACCTCGCGGTCGTGTCCTGCTCGGACTGGTCGGCGGGAAGCACCGGTGCCGGACGGCGGGGGAACAGCTCGCCATGGGCACGGTGGTCGGTGATCGTCGCGGTGCCTGCCCTCGTGGTGGCCTGGTTCGCGTCGGGGGTGTCGTGGAGCGGACTGGTGTCCCAGCGGACCCAGGACCTCACCGTCGGCCTGGTCGAGGAGATGATCCCTCCTGCGCTCCCACCGGGCGGGTGGTCCGAGCTGCTCGGCGCCACCTTGGACACCATCTCGATGGCGGTCCTGGCGATGGTGCTGGCCGTTGCGATCACCCTGCTCGTGGGCCCGTTTGCGACGAGGGTGCGCCCGATCGCCTCCGACGAGGCCGCCCGGGGGTGGGTGCTTCTGCCCCGTCTGGTCGCGCGGGCCGGGGCGCGCGCAGTGCTCCTCGTGTTCCGCTCGATCCCCCCCACCGTGTGGGCCGTGCTCGCCCTGCTCGTCCTCTTTCCGGGCATCCTGCCGGGAGCGATCGCCCTGGGGCTGTACACCGGGGGGATCCTCGGGAGGTTGGTCGCCGAGGCGTGGGAGAGCATCGACACCCGCCCGCGGGATGCCCTTCGTGCAGCAGGGGTGCGCCCGGCGTCGGCGGCGATCGCCGCCGTGCTGCCACCGTCGTCACACCAGCTCGTGACCTACACGCTCTACCGCTTCGAGATCTGCGTGCGCGACACGGCGGTGGTCGGTGTGGTCGGGGCTGCTGGCCTGGGCCGCCTGTTCGCGGAGAACCTCGCGGTCTTCCGGTTCCCCGTGGTCACGACACTCCTGCTCGCGTCGTTCGCGGTCAGCGTGGCGAGCGAGGTGCTGGGTCGGCGGGTGCGGCGCGCCATCTCGGCCTGATCGCCCAAGCGGTCCACCTCTCACGATGGCCACGGGCCCTCCACCCGATCACCGAGGCACGGCCGGGGTTGGACAGCGCGCACCACGGCCGTCGGGTCGTGCGAGGCTTGAAGCATGTCGCTGCGCGAAGCCAACCTTGCCCGGATGACTGATGGCCTCTTCGACGTGCTCGTCGTCGGTGCCGGGATCAACGGCGCCGTGTCTGCTGCCGCGCTGGCAGGGCGCGGCGCCTCGGTGGCGCTCATCGACCGTGGGGACTTCGGTGGCTTCACGAGCCAGGAGTCCTCCAACCTGGTCTGGGGTGGCTTCAAGTACCTCGAGAACTACGAGCTTCCGCTGGTCTTCGGCCTGTGCCGCTCCCGCAACCGGCTGATGAAGGCCTACCCGGACAACATCAGAGAGATCGGTTTCCTGGCCGCTCTCGATGAGGGCGCGCCCTACTCACCGTGGTTCGCGGCGCTCGGCGCGACGGCCTACTGGGGGATCGGGCTCTTCGGCACGAAGAAGCCGCAGGTGTTCGACAAGGAGAAGATCAAGGCCGAGGAACCCGTCATCGACACCACCACGGTGCGCGGCGGCATCCAGTACCAGGACGCCTACCTCGTCGACAACGACGCCCGCTTCGTCTTCTCCTTCGTGCGGTCGGCGATCGAGGCCGGGGCCGCAGTGGCCAACTACGTGGAGCTCGTGGGTGCCGAGCGCACCGGCGACCGATGGGTGGCCACGTTGCGCGACACCGACTCCGGCGAGACGTTCACGACCACCGCACGAGTCATCGTCAACGCAGCCGGCCCCTTCGTGGACGACCTCAACACGTCGTGGAACCTGCGCACTGCCCACCGCATCGTCTACTCCAAGGGCATCCACCTGGTGGTCCCGCGGTTGACCACGACCAAGCACGATCGCGTCCTCGCGTTCTTCGACGACAGCCAGCGGCTCTTCTACGTGATTCCGATGGGGCGGCGATCGGTGATCGGGACCACCGACACCCGGGTCGACTCCCCGTTCACCGAGGTCACCGACGAGGACCGCACCTTCTTGCTGGAGCAGATCAACGCGCGCCTCGACCTGGCCGAGCCACTCACCGTCGACGACATCATCGCCGAGCGCTCGGGGGTGCGGCCCCTCGTCGTGCCGAGGAGTGGGAGCGACCACAGCGAGGTCGACTGGACGACCTTGAGCCGCAAGCACGAGATCGAGCGCGATGACGCCCGCGGAGTCGTCACGGTCTTCGGCGGCAAGCTCACGGACTGCCTCAACGTCGGAGAGGAAGTCGCGGCTGACGTGGAGGCCCTCGGCATCCCGCTGGAGAAGGACCTGACCAACTGGTACGGCGAACCGGCCAAGGCAACCCGCGCCGAGTTCTATCGCCAAGCACGACTGATGAAGCTCGACAGCATGCGGAGCAAGCCCGACACCGAGCCACTGACCGACCGACTGTGGCGCCGATACGGGCGGCGCGCCTTCGACCTTCTCGAGGCCATCCGCGCCGACCCGGACATGGCACGCGATGTCATGGGGTCCGCCGACTACATTCGCGCCGAGCTGATGGGCGCGGCAGATCACGAGATGATCGTCACGCTGGATGACTTCCTCCGTCGCCGGTCCAAGATCGACCTCGTGGTCTGTGACGACGACATCCTCGGCAGCGACGGGCTGGAGGAGGTCGCCCGCATCCTCTTCGGCGACGACGCCCAGCGCAGACTCGATGACTACCTCCTCGACAAGCGGCCAGAGCGGGAACACCGCGTACCGAGCGAGGGTTGAGGGCCACATGCGCATCCTCATCATCGGTGGCCACGGCAAGGTGGCCCGACTGCTCACACCGCTCCTCACCCAGGCAGGGCACGAGGTGACAGCGGTCGTCCGCAACCCCGAGCACGTCACCGACGTCGAGAGTGACGGCGCCCACGCCCTGGTCGCCGACGTGCAGGCCATGAGCCACTCAGCGCTGACCGAGGTGATGCAGGGAATGGATGCCGTCGTGTGGTCGGCCGGCGCTGGTGGAGGGGAGCCAAGCCGCACGTACGCCGTGGACCGTGACGCCGCGATCGCCACCATGGACGCTGCCCAGGATGCAGGCGCCCGCCGCTACGTCATGGTCAGCTACTTCGGCGCCGGCCCCGACCACGGGGTCCCCGAGGACAACGCCTTCTTCGCCTACGCAGAGGCGAAGAGCACTGCGGACGCCCACCTCGTCGACACGGACCTGGCGTGGACGATCGTGCGGCCGAGCGCGCTCACCGACGACGCCCCGACCGGTGAGATCGAGACCGCGCGGGCCGGAGCGAGCGCGGGGTCGGTCTCGCGCGGGGATGCCGCACAGGTCGTCGCGGACACTTTGGACCGCCCCGGGCTGGCCGGTCGGGTCATCGAGTTCAACACCGGGGGCACCCCGATCGCGGTGGCACTGGCCGCCCACGAAGCCTGAGCTGGAGCGCCACTCCACGCGCTCCCCGCAACGCCACCCGAGCTCGAGCGCGACTCCACGCGCTCCCCGCAACGACACCAGAGATCGAGCAGGACTCCCCGGCGCTCCCTGCAACGACACCCGAGCTCGAGCGCGAGTCCACGCGCTCCCCGCAGCGACACCAGAGCTCGAGCGCGTCGCCGCGCCTTCACCGACCGATGGTCGGTCGCGTGAGCAGATCGAGCTCGCCGCCGTGAGATCCCGAGATCGACTCAGCAGTCTGACGTCCCCACAAGCGTCGAGCGGTCTGCCCCACATTGCCCATGTCAGAACGGTGGTGGGTCGTGGTCGGTGTCGTGGCGCCTGCCGCCCAGTGGTCGCGCACTACGGCACCCCGACCATCCACTGCTCACGGTGATCGCTGGGCCGAACCGGTGCCGGTCGAGTGGCTCACCGACGCCGATCCGCGGACCGCGAGACACACTCTGACCGCCTGTGGCCAGGAGGAGATGCTCCTGAGCATGCTCAAGTCGCGAGAAGGGACCGGCATCCAGGTTCCGTCTCAGGGACACCTCTCCCCGATAGCGCGGCTCGGCGCCACGTGCTCTCCCGGCATGATCGACACCTGATTTGGCCGACGCACCGCTCCCGGGGTCCACGGGCGACGGCGAGCGCGACGATGGCTCCTTCCCACATCCCGACCCGGAGTCCGGCACGACTTTTCGCAGCCGGAGCGGACTCTGTTGCCGGTGATCGATGGGATCGCTCGTCAGGCTGCGCCCGTCCGGAGTGCGCCAGAGCATGGAGCCGTCATCTCGCAGCAGCGCCCGCCACCCGGGTGACTGCTTCACCCGGTGGTGTCGTCGGCACAGGAGCACGAGATTTTCTGCGCAGGTCGCACCGAAGGGCCAAGGCCGCACGTGGTCAAGGTCGCAAAAGCGTGCTGCCACCGTGCATCCCGGGAAACGGCAGTGACCATCGCGGGCACGGAGGAAGCGGATGAGAGCGGCACTCGGCCGATACGACGTCGTGCGCAGGACATCGTCCAGGTCGAGCAGGGCGCCCGTCACCGGGTGGCTGCGCACGAGCTCAATCGGTTGGCCACCGCTGCACTGTGGCGAGCGTGTCGAAGCGACCGAGAGGTGTTCTGCCACCCATGCGGTCGGAACCTCGCTCGTCCCGGTGCCTCCAAGGCCCCTCACCTCGACGAACCCCTCATGGTCCTTCAACCACTGCAGTACCCCTGTCGCAAGGGCAGCCGACTGCTCCCGGGCAGCTGTGAGCGGACAACCGTCTGCGACATCATCGACAACGCTTGAGGCGCCCTCGTCCTCACCGCAACCGCCGCGCGTCGGGGCATGAACGGCGCTGGCCATGGCCCGGTCGGCTCGCCCCACGAACGTCCTGATACCGACGGCGATCCCGGAGCCGTCGACGTCCCCCGCAGCAGAAATCGCTTCTCTGAGTGGGGCGGTCCTGCTCTGCGCGGCAGTGCCGGTTCCCGTGGGTGGAAGCGCGTCGCCTTCCTCAGCAGTGCCGGTTTCCGTGAGCAGGGCGGTCCTGCTCTGCGCAGCAGCGCCGGTTTCCGTGAGTGGGGCGATGATGGTCCCCCCGGTGGAGACGGCTCCCCTGCCTGTGGCCGTTCTGGCCCGAACGGCGACACCCCCGGCCGTGCCCGCGGCCACGTCACCGATCACCGCTGGGACGGTCAACTGGACGGTGAAGCGCGCCGTGACCCGCCCCAGAACCAGGTCGAGCATCGCATCAGCACGCGCTTGGTCCAGGGTCTCGCAGGACCCGTCCTTCCGGTATCGCTGCGCCACATCGTCGACTGCCGCCCAGGCCAGCGCCGACCGCTCTGCCGGGAAGGTGCCGAACCAGGCGTCGACACCCGGCTCGTGCGCCCACCGACGCACCGACCTGTCACGACGGGCCCGATCGACGCGCTGCC
>JBDSNZ010000237.1:0-14643 GCA_039915055.1 Ornithinibacter sp. | reverse complement strand
CCATCCAGAACGAGATCTTCGGCCCGGTCATCACCGTGCAGCGGTTCACCGACGAGGAGGAGGCGCTGCGCTGGGCCAACGGTGTCGACTACGGTCTGGCGTCCTCGGTGTGGACCAAGGACTTCGGCCGCGCCATGCGGATGAGCAAGGCGCTGGACTTCGGCTGCGTGTGGATCAACACCCACATCCCCCTCGTGGCCGAGATGCCGCACGGTGGCTACAAGAAGTCGGGCTACGGCAAGGACCTGTCGATGTACGGCTTCGAGGACTACACCCGCATCAAGCACGTCATGGCCAACATCGAGTCCTGACCCGCACGTCGTCATCAGCTTCGCTCACCCAGATCTGCACCCCGCACCCCGACCTGCAGCACCCACCCATTTCAGGAGACACCCCATGGCCGAGCGCCCCACCCCTGACCTGACCTCTCCCATCATGCGAGCAGCCCTGATCCGCGGCCTGGCTTCCAGGCGCACCGTGATGGCAGGAGCCCTGGGGCTCGGCGCCACCGCGGCCCTATCCGCGTGCGGTAGCAAGGGCACCGCATCCACGGCATCGGGTTCCGCGGCCCCCAGCGCCAAGGCGGCCCAGGACATGAGCGCCACCGAGAAGATCGTCAACTGGTCCAACTGGCCGCAGTACATCGACGTCTCGGAGGACGAGAAGTCGCGCCCCTCGATCGATGAGTTCACCAAGCAGACCGGCATCAAGGTCAACTACACCGAGGACTACAACGACAACGACGAGTTCTACGCCAAGGTCCGACCCCTCCTCGATGGTGGCGAGGACACCGGTCGCGACGTCTGGTGCAGCACCGACTGGATGGTCGCCCGCCTGATCCGCCAGGGCTACGTGCAGAAGCTGGACATGGCGAACATCCCCAACGCCGTCAACCTCGAACCGTCGCTCAAGAACGTCGAGTTCGACCCGGGCCGCGTCTTCTCCCTCCCCTGGCAGAGCGGCTTCGCCGGCATCGCGTACAACCTGAACGCCACCGGTGGCAAGAAGGTCGAGACGATGACCCAGCTCCTCACCGACCCGGCCCTGAAGGGCAAGGTCACCCTCCTCACCGAGATGCGCGACACCGTCGGTCTCGTGCTGTGCGAGATGGGCAAGGACCCGGCCAACTTCACCGACGACGACTTCGACGCCGCTCTGGCGATGATCAAGAAGGCCAAGGATGCCGGTCAGCTCAAGGGCTTCACCGGGAACGACTACACCGACGGCCTGACCAAGGGCGACATCGCCGCGTGCGCCGCATGGACCGGCGACGTCGTGCAGCTGCAGTTCGAGAACCCCAAGGTGCAGTACACCCTTCCGGAGGCGGGGTTCACCCTGTGGTCGGACAACTTCGTCATCCCGGCCCTGGCCAAGCACAAGAAGAACGCCGAGGAGCTCGTCAACTACTACTACGACCCGGCCGTCATGGCGCAGGTCGTGGCGTGGGTCAACTACATCCCGCCGGTGGCCGGCACCAAGGACGAGGTCGCCAAGGACGACGCCGAGACGGCGGAGAACCCGCTGATCTTCCCCAGCGCCGACGTCCTCTCCCGGGCCAAGGTCTTCAAGGGTCTGTCGGCTGAGGAGGAGACCAAGTACGTCTCCGCCTTCTCCGACATCACGGCCAGCTGATGGCAGGACACTCCTCCGGAGACCTGCGCCTCACCCAGCTCACCAAGGCCTTCGGTGACTTCACGGCGGTCCATCCGCTCGACCTGACCATTCCTGAGGGGTCGTTCTTCGCCCTGCTCGGACCCTCGGGCTGTGGCAAGACGACGACCCTGCGCATGGTGGCCGGGCTCGAGGCACCCTCGGGAGGTCAGATCCACATCGGTGAGGACGACATCACGCACACCCGCGCGTTCCAGCGCAACGTCAACACCGTGTTCCAGTCCTACGCGCTCTTCCCCCACATGAGCGTGATGGACAACGTCGCGTTCGGTCTGCGACGCCGGGGTGACAAGGAGGCCAAGAACAAGGCCCAGGCTGCGCTCGACCTCGTCGAGCTCGGGCACGCCGGCTCCCGCAAGCCCAACCAGCTCTCCGGGGGCATGCAACAGCGCGTGGCCCTCGCGCGGGCGCTCGTCAACCGTCCCGAGGTGCTGTTGCTCGACGAGCCGCTCGGCGCGCTCGACCTGAAGCTGCGCCGCCAGATGCAGATCGAGCTCAAGCGCATCCAGCAGGAGGTCGGGCTGACGTTCATCCACGTCACGCACGACCAGGAGGAGGCGATGACCATGGCCGACACCATCGCGGTGATGAATGCCGGGCACCTGGAGCAGCTCGGCGACCCGGCCACCCTCTACGAGCACCCGGCCTCGACGTTCGTCGCGAACTTCCTCGGTCAGTCCAACCTGTTGCGCGCCAGGGTCACCGGGCCTGCCGGCGAGGGCCTGCTGAGGGCCGACGTCCAGGGCGTGGAGATCGTGCTCGACGCAGCGAAGGTGCCGGACGGGCTCACCGACGTGTGGGTCGGAGTGCGCCCCGAGAAGCTCACCCTCGGTGAGGGCGGTGGTCCCAACGAGCTGCGCGGCGTGGTGACGGACGCGTCCTTCACGGGCGTCGCGACGCAGTACCTGGTGCGGATGCCGTGGGGTGCGGACATCATGGTGGTCCAGCAGAACGATGGCAGCGCTCGAGCACGGTTGGGCGAGAACGTCACCCTCTCGTGGTCTCCGGGACGCGAGTTCGTGCTGGACGCCGCGCAGGACGACCATGCCGGGATCGACGGGGTCGGCGTCGATGGCTGAGCACGCCGTCGGGGCTGCGCCGACCGAGCCCGCCACGCGCGTGAGGAGGAACTGGGTCCCCTACGCGCTGATGCTGCCCGGGCTGCTCTGGCTCGTGGTGTTCTTCGTGGCCCCGATGATCACCCTCGGCTCGCAGTCCCTCCAGGAGGGCTCTGTCGAGGCGGGTTACACCTTCACGGGGAACGTCGCCATCTACGTCGACGCGGTCTCGAAGTACTGGCCGCAGCTCGTGCGTTCCCTCGGCTACGCCGCCACCGCCACCGCGTTCGCGCTGCTCCTGGCCTATCCACTGTCCTACTTCATGGCGCAGAAGGCCGGCCGGTGGAAGAACATCATGCTGGTGCTCGTCATCGCCCCGTTCTTCACCAGCTTCCTCATCCGCACGCTGGCCTGGCGGACCATCCTCTCCGACACCGGCCCGGTCAACGCGGTCGCGCAGACGCTGCGGATCACCGACGTGCTGCAGTTCCTGCACCTCACCAACAACGACACGCTGCTCTCCTCGAAGTTCGCGGTGATCGCAGGCCTGACCTACAACTTCCTCCCGTTCATGATCCTGCCGCTGTTCTCCTCACTGGACCGGCTGGACCCGCGCCTCGTGGAGGCGGCCAGCGACCTCTACGCCTCGCCGTGGCAGGCGTTCCGGCGGGTGACGTGGCCGCTGTCGTTGCCGGGTGTGGTGGCCGGCACCCTGCTCACCTTCATCCCGGCCGCGGGTGACTTCATCAACTCGCGACTCCTCGGAAACACCCAGACCGTGATGATCGGACAGGTCATCGAGAGCCAGTTCCTGCGGGTGCTGGACTACCCCCTGGCCGCCGCTCTCTCTTTCATCCTGCTGCTGATGATCCTCGGGTTGGTCACCACCTACGTCCGGCGCGCCGGCACCGAGGAGCTGGTGTGAGATGACATGGCTGCGACGCAACCTCCTGCTGTTCGCCGCGCTCGCGGTGCTGACCTACATGCTCGTGCCCAACGTCGTCGTGGCGGTGTTCTCCTTCAACCAGCCGCTCGGTCGCTACAACTACACGTGGACCGCGTTCTCCTTCGACGCCTGGCGCAACCCGTGCGGGGCCCAGGGAATCTGTGACTCCCTGGGGCTGTCACTGCGGATCGGTCTCATCGCGTCGTTCACGGCGACGGTGCTCGGCACGATGATCGCCTTCGCACTGGGCCGATACCGCTTCAGCGGACGGTCGAGCACCAACCTGCTGATCTTCATGCCGATGGCCACACCCGAGGTGGTCATGGGATCCAGCCTGCTGACGCTCTTCCTCATGATCGGTGTCCCGGCCGGGAGCCTGGCGATCACCATCGCCCACATCATGTTCTGCATCTCCTTCGTCGTCGTGGCCGTCAAGGCCAGGGTCGCGACCCTGGACCCCCGACTGGAGGAGGCTGCTGCCGACCTCGGTGCCAACCCGGCGCAGACGTTCCTCCGGGTGACGTTCCCGCTGGCTGCACCCGGCATCCTCGCCGGTGCCCTGCTCGCGTTCTCGCTCAGCTTCGACGACTACATCATCACCAACTTCAACGCGAGCCCCAGCTCGATCACGTTCCCGATGTATGTCTGGGGCGCCGCGCAGCGGGGAGCCCCGGTGCAGGTCAACGTCATCGGCACGATGATGTTCCTCATCGCGCTCGTCGTCGTCGTCGCAGGCCAGCTGCTCTCCAGCCGCCGCGAGAAGGCTCGCGCCTGACCCCGGCTCCGGTCACCCCACCCCCACCCCGAAAGGCTTCACCGTGCGCGTCCTCATGATCGGTGCGGGAGGCGTCGGCGACGCCGCGGCCCGTATCGCCACAGAGCGGTCCTTCTTCGACTCCTGGGTCGTCGCGGACTACGACATCGAGCGGGCCGAGCACACCGTGGCGGCCGTCTCCGCACGGCATCCGGGGGAGTCCCGCTTCAGGGCCGCGCAGGTCGACGCCTCCGACTCGGCCGCAGTGGCGGCGCTCGCGAGGGAAGAGCGAGCCACCCACGTGTTCAACGCCGTCGACCCCCGTTTCGTCATGCCGATCTTCGAGGGCGCCGCCGCTGCGGGGGCCCACTACCTCGACATGGCGATGAGCCTGTCACGCCGTCACGAGAGCGAGCCCTACGCGAAGGTGGGCGTCAAACTCGGGGACGAGCAGTTCGCCGCGGCCTCGGACTGGGCGGATGCCGGGCGGCTGGCACTGGTGGGCATCGGGGTCGAGCCGGGGCTCTCCGACGTGTTCGCGCGGTATGCCGCTGACCACCTCTTCTCCCACATCGACGAGCTGGGCACCCGCGACGGCGCCAACCTCGTGATCCGTGACGACGACGGCAACGAGGTCTTCGCCCCGGGCTTCTCCATGTGGACGATCATCGAGGAGTGCCTCAACCCGCCTGTGGTCTGGGAACGTTCGCGCGCCACCGCGGCCGACGGCACGCTCGACCTCGACGCGGGCTTCTTCACCCTTCCCGCGTTCAGCGAGCCGGAGATCTTCGACTTCCCCGAGGGGATCGGGCCGGTGGAGTGCGTGCACGTCGAGCACGAGGAGGTGCTCCTCATGCCGCGCTGGCTCCAGGCAGACCGGGTCACCTTCAAGTACGGCCTCGGCGAGGAGATGATCGGGATGCTGCGCACCCTGCACACCCTCGGGCTGGACGGCACCGACCCCGTCGAGGTCAAGGGAGTCACGGTGAGCCCGCGCGACGTGGTCGCCGCGCTGCTCCCGGACCCGGCCACGATCGGGCCACGGATGGAGGGGAAGACGTGCGCCGGAGTGATGGTCACGGGCACCGGCAAGGACGGGCAACCGCGCAGCACCTACCTCTACCACGTCTCCGACAACGCCGACACGATGCGTGACTACGACGCCCAGTGCGTCGTGTGGCAGACGGCCGTCAACCCCGTCGTCGCGCTCGAGCTGCTCGCCACGGGTGTCTGGAGCGGCGCCGGGGTGCTGGGTCCGGAGGCCTTCGACGCGGTGCCCTTCCTCGACCTGCTCGCGGCGCCGAAGCCAGCGGGCTTCGGGTCGCCCTGGGGCATGGAGAGCGGTGACGTGCAGCGTTCGCGCGCGGGCATAGGCTCGCCGACATGACCCGTTACGGCGCCCAGTACGGCCCCGACATCACCTTCCTCGGCGTCCCGGAGTGCGACCTCGACGACCCGGAGTCCTACGCCGGCGCCGACGTCGTCATCCTCGGCGCGCCCTTCGACGGGGGCACCTCGCACCGCCCGGGAACCCGGTTCGGCCCGCAGGCGATCCGCGGCACCGACTACCTCCCGCACGACGGCAGCAGACCCTCCCTGGCCCTGCGCACCGACGCGCTCCGGGACCTGCGGGTGCTCGACGGGGGCGACGTCGAGATGTACTCGGGCGACATCGAGAAGGCGCTGCCGGCGCTCGAGCGGGCGGTGACCACGGTGGTCGCCTCCGGGGCGATCCCCGTGATCCTCGGGGGCGACCACTCGATCGCGTTCCCCGACGCCAAGGGGTGCGCCAACGTGCTGGGGCACGGGCGGGTGTCGATGATCCACTTCGACGCCCACGCCGACACCGGTGACATCGAGTTCGGGTCGCTGTGGGGCCACGGACAGCCGATGCGCCGGCTCATCGAGTCCGGTGCGCTGCGCGGCGACCGGTTCCTCCAGGTGGGCCTGCGCGGCTACTGGCCGGGCCCGGAGACGCTCAAGTGGATGGCCGAGCAACGGATGCGCTCGTTCGAGATGACCGAGATCGTGCACCGCGGCCTGGACGAGTGCCTCACCGAGGCCTTCACCATCGCGACCGACGAGTGCGATGCCGTCTTCCTCTCCGTCGACATCGACGTGTGCGACCCCGGGCACGCACCCGGCACCGGCACACCGGAGCCCGGGGGGCTCTCCGCGCGCCAGCTGCTCGACGCGGTCCGCCGGATCTGTCTCGAGCTGCCCGTGTGCGGTGTCGACGTCGTCGAGGTGTCCCCGCCCTACGACCACGCCGACATCACCGCTGCGCTCGCCAACCGCGTCGTGCTGGAGGCTCTCTCGGCGATCGCTCGTCGTCGCCAGGATGCTCGCGACGGCACCCGGTGGGACCCCTCCACCCCGCTGCTCGACGGGCGGGTCGCCCCGATCCCGCAGGGCACCGTGACCGGCCACCACCACGACGACCACGACCACTGACCGCGACCACTGACCACTGAGGGCCAGCGCGACAGCGAGCAGCACGGCATCCCCGCCACGCGCACACCACTGAGAACTGACCACGAAGGACACCCATGGCGATCACCCAGAAAGCTCTGCTCGACTCGGTCCCCACCGGGCTGCTGATCGGTGGTAGGTGGCGGGAGGCCAGCGGCGGCGAGCGGTTCGACGTCCATGACCCTTCGAGCGGGGCGGTCCTCGCCAGCTGTGCCGACGCCACCGCGGAGGACGGGCTCGCCGCGCTCGCAGCCGCGCACGACGCGCAGGCGGGGTGGGCGGCCACCGCGCCGCGGGTGCGCAGTGAGATCCTGCGCCGGGCGTTCGAGACGGTGGTGGAGCGGGCTGAGGAGTTCGCGACGCTGATGACCTTGGAGATGGGCAAGACCGTCGCGGAAGGTCGGGGTGAGGTGACCTACGGGGCGGAGTTCTTCCGCTGGTTCGCGGAGGAGGCGGTGCGCATCCACGGGCGGTACTCGGTGGCACCCGCCGGTGGGTCGCGGTTGCTGACGATGAAGCAGCCGGTCGGCCCGACGTTGATGATCACGCCGTGGAACTTCCCGCTGGCGATGGGCACCCGCAAGATCGCCCCGGCTGTCGCCGCTGGGTGCACGATGGTGGTCAAACCCGCCCACGAGACCCCGTTGACGATGCTGCTGCTCGCGCAGGTGATGCAGGAGTGCGGGCTTCCGGACGGGGTCCTGAACGTGGTGACGACGTCGCACTCCGGCGCCGTGTGTGAGCCGGTCATCCGGGACTCGCGGTTGCGCAAGCTGACGTTCACCGGGTCCACCGGTGTCGGGAAGATGCTGGTGGAGCAGTCGGCGGAGCAGTTGTTGCGGCTGTCGATGGAGCTCGGTGGCAACGCCCCGTTCCTCGTCTTCGAGGATGCCGACGTCGACGCCGCCGTCGATGGTGCGATGCTCGCGAAGATGCGCAACATCGGGGAGGCCTGCACCGCCGCCAACCGGTTCTTCGTGCACGAGTCCGTCGCGCAGGAGTTCTCCACCAAGCTCGCGCAGCGGATGGGCGCACTGGTGGTGGGCAAGGGCACGAAGAAGGGCGTCGACGTGGGCCCGCTCATCACCGCGAAGGCCCGAGACGGGGTCCACGATCTGGTGCGCGATGCCGTGGACAAGGGCGCGAAGGTGCTCACCGGTGGTGGTCCGCTGCCCGGCCGTGGCTGGTTCTACGCCCCGACCGTCCTCACCGACGTCGCACCCGAGAGCCGGTGCCTGAGCGAGGAGATCTTCGGCCCGGTGGCCCCGATCTGCACCTTCACCGACGACGCCGATGCCGTCGCGAAGGCGAACGGCACCGAGTACGGGCTGGTGGGTTACCTCTACACCCGCGACCACGCCCGGGTGCTGCGGGTCGCCGAGGCCATGGAGTTCGGCATGATCGGCGTCAACACCGGCATCGTGTCCAACCCCTCCGCTCCCTTCGGCGGGGTCAAGCACTCCGGCTTCGGCCGCGAGGGTGGCTTCGAGGGCATCGAGGAATACCTCGAGACCAAGTACGTCGGCATCGCGCTCTGACCCCCACCACGCCCCCGGGGGGAGGTGGGCGGCGTCCCGGCGACGGGATGTCGCCAACTCCCCCCGCGCGAGACCCGGTCAGTGGTGGGATGTCCCTCATGAGCGCCAGCCTTCCGTCCCCTGCGCACCGACCGGATCGCCGCCGCTCGGTGCGCACCCTGCTCGACGAGACCGATGAGGCCATGCGTCGCGGCGCCCGACCGGGGTCCTCGGTGTGGCCCACGGGCTTCGACCTGCTCGACTCCACGCTGGACGGGGGCCTTCGCTCCGGTGAGCTGGTGCTGCTCGGCGGTTCCGAGGGGGCGGGCAAGACGACGCTCGCCGTCCAGATGGTGCGCAACGCGGTCCTCGCCGGTCGCCAGGCCGTCATCTTCTCCTTCGAGCACGAGCCGCACACGCTCCTGGAGCGGCTGCTGTCACTGGAGGCCGCGAGTGCCGCGCTGGCCGCCGACCAGCCGGTCTCAGCCGGGGCCGACGTGCACTCGGTGCGTGCGGTGTTCGAGAACGAGGACCCGGACCGGCTCGGCCTGGTCGACGCGCTGGGGCGAGTGCCGTTCGGCACCGAGGCGCTCCTGGCCGTCGACGCCTACGCGGCGCGACTGCAGATCCACCAGTCCAACGCCACGACCACCCCGCTCGAGATCGCGACCATCGTCTCCACGATCGTCTCCGAGACGGGTGAGGCGCCGTTGGTGCTCGTGGACTACCTCCAGAAGATCCCCCTGGAGCACCACACCGGCGACGAGGTCTCGCGGGTGACCATCGTCACCGAGACCCTCAAGGACCTCGCGCTCGAGCTGGAGTGCCCCATCATGTGCATCTCCGCGGCCGACCGCGAGAGCCTGGGCGCCGGCCACCGGATGCGCACCCGCGACCTGCGCGGTTCCTCGGCCCTCGCCTACGAGGCCGACATGGTGATGATCCTCTCGAGCAAGGAGCAGATCGTCTCCCGGGAGCACCTGGTCTACGACCTCGGCAGCGCCAAGGCGTTCCGCCGGTGGGCCGTGGTGACCGTCGAGAAGAACCGGCACGGACTGGGCCAGGTCGAGCTCGAGATGCAGAAGGACTTCGAGCACGGGCGCTTCCACCCGCAGGTGCAGATCGTCACCGAGCGACTCATCGAGGAGCGCGTCTTCACCACCTGAAGCACGAGCGTGAGAGGCGAGGCCACAATGGCCCGATGACGCAGCGATCGCGGACCCACCTCGGCGCCTGGGGCCTCCTGGCGCTCGCGCTCGGGGTCGCACTCCTCCTGTGGGGCCTGACCGCCGGGGGCGACCTGTTGCCGACGTCGAACCCCGCCGGCTCGAGCACGGCGCAGGAACAGCCCGCAGCAGGGGGACCCACGCCTGACTCCGGCCTCCCACGAGTGGCCGAGAGCGCCCTACCGAAGCAGGCCCACACGACGCTCTCGCTCATCCGAGCCGGCGGCCCCTACCCCTACGAGGCCGACGACGGCACGTTCGGCAACCGCGAGCGGCTCCTGCCGCGCCAGTCGAGCCGCTACTACCGTGAGTACACGGTGAGGACACCGGGGGAGGGGGACCGAGGCCCCCGGCGCATCATCGCGGGGGCCGACGGCGACCTCTACTGGACCACCGACCACTACGCCTCGTTCCGGCAGATCGAGGAGGGGCGATGATCCGCTACGTGGGTGCCCGCGCGGACGTCGACGGCATCATCGCCGATGCCGAGTCCGAGGGGCGTGAGGTGCACCTCGTGCGGGCGCACGACACCAAGTCCGCCACCCTCGCCGAGTTCGCCGTCGCGCTGGACTTCCCGATCTGGTTCGGGGGCAACCTCGACGCCCTGGCCGACTGCCTGCACCACCTGGCCCGCCATGCCGAGACCGAGTGGGAGCTCGTCGTCGACGGGGTGGCGGCACTCGGGGCCGAGGACCCGTTCGCGCTCGCGGCGCTGCAAGGAGTCCTCGGAGAGGTCGCGCTCGCCCACCCGAGGTTTCACGTCACCGTGGTGGACCGCTGACAATGGATGCCGTGACCCCCCGCACCGTCGCCCTGCTCGGCTCCACCGGCTCGATCGGCACCCAGGCCCTGGACGTCATCGCCCGCAACGAGGGGCGCTTCACCGTCGTCGCGCTCACCGCCGGTGGCAACCTCGACCTCCTCGCCGAGCAGGCGGTGACGTTCGACGTGCCCCTGGTCGGCGCCGCCCGCGGTGGCGTGGAGCAGCTGCGCTCAGCGATCGCGCGGTATGCCGCGAAGGCCGACCGACCGGCATACGCACCAGAGCTGGTGGTCGGGGAGGACGCGGCCACCGTGGCTGCCGGTGTCGGCGCCGACGTCGTGCTCAACGGGGTCACCGGGTCGATCGGTCTGCGGCCCACGCTCGCGGCGCTGGCCGCGGGGTCGACGCTGGCGCTGGCCAACAAGGAGTCGCTCATCGTCGGTGGGGACCTGGTGCGCGCCGCCGCTGCGCCGGGGCAGATCGTGCCCGTCGACTCCGAGCACTCCGCGATCGCGCAGGCGCTGCGGGGCGGGCGGGCGCAGGAGGTGCGCCGGCTCGTCGTGACCGCCAGCGGTGGGCCCTTCCGAGGTCGCACCCGCGCGTCGCTGGCCGGCGTCACACCCGAGCAGGCCCTGGCCCACCCGAACTTCTCGATGGGTCGGGTCATCACCACCAACTCCGCGACGCTGGTCAACAAGGGGCTGGAGGTGATCGAGGCGCACCTGCTCTTCGACATCCCGTTCTCGCGGATCGACGTCGTGGTGCACCCGCAGCAGCAGATCCACTCGATGGTGGAGTTCCACGACGGGTCGACCATCGCCCAGATGGGGCCGCCGCGGATGCTCGTGCCGATCGCGCTCGGGCTGTCCTGGCCCGAGCGCCTCGCAGACGTCGACGAGCCGTGCGACTGGTCGGTTCCGCAGAGCTGGGACTTCCACCCGCTCGACGACGACGCCTTCCCGGCCGTGCGCCTCGCCCGTCAGGTGGGCGAGCAGGGGGCCACCTTCCCGGCGGTCTACAACGCCGCCAACGAGGTGTGCGTCGACGCGTTCCACGACGGGCGGATCGCCTTCACCGACATCGTCGACACCGTGGCCCGCGTCGTCGAGGTGCACGCCGCCGCACCCGGCGACGCCAGCAGCATCGAGGGCGTGCTGGCAGCCGACTCGTGGGCCCGCTCAGAGGCCACTGCACGGATGCCGTGAGGCCGCCGGGGTTGGCGGGACGGGGGGAGATTCGGCCGAGGTCCTGATCCTCGGATCCCCGACGTACCCTTGGAGCATGGGGATCCTCGCCTTCGTGCTCGGTGTGCTGTTCATGGCCACCGGTGTCGCGCTGTCCATCGCGCTGCACGAGGTCGGCCACCTGCTCCCCGCCAAGCGGTTCGGGGTGCGCGTCACCCAGTACATGGTCGGTTTCGGCCCGACGATGTGGTCCAGGCGACGCGGCGAGACCGAGTACGGCGTCAAGGCGATCCCCCTCGGCGGCTACATCCGGATGATCGGCATGTTCCCTCCGCGCCGTGGTGACGCCCCCGGCATGGTGCGGGCCTCCAGCACGGGGCGCTTCAGCCAACTGATGGACGAGGCGCGGGCGGCCAGTATGGAGGAGGTGCGTCCCGGCGACGAGGACCGCGTCTTCTACCGGCTGTCGGTGCCCAAGAAGGTCACGATCATGATGGGCGGGCCCTTCGTCAACCTGCTCATCGGCGTGGTCCTGCTGACGTTCGTCGTCACCGCCCACGGTCTGCAGACCCCGCAGCCGGGTGCGCTCGTCGCGAGCGTCTCGCAGTGCGTCGTCCCCGCCACCGTGGCCGACACCACCACGGACTGCGTGGGGAAGGCACCCACCCCGGCACTGGCGGCGGGCCTGCGCCCCGGTGACGAGATCGTCTCCATCGACGGCGTGAGCATGACCGACAACCGTGACGTCGGCACGGTCATCCGGCCCCGGGTCGACCAGCCCGTCACCATCCTCGTCGAGCGCGACGGGAAGCGGCTGACCCTGAGTGCCACCCCGATCAGCAACGTGGTGCCGGTCCTGGATGCCGACGGTCTCCCGGTCACCGGGCCCGACGGCTCCGTGCAGACGACCCAGGCCGGGTTCCTCGGGGTGCGCACGACCGTGCCCATGGCCTACGAGCGGCAGTCGCTGACGGCTGTCCCTGCGATCCTCTGGTCCGGCGTGAGCCGCACCGCACAGGCCCTCGTCTATGTCCCCCAGCGCATGGCGGGGGTGTGGGATGCCGCGTTCGGCGGGGCCGCCCGCTCCGTCGACAGCCCGATGTCCGTCGTGGGTGTCGGTCGCGTCGCGGGCGAGGCGACCACCGGCAAGTACGACGCGCTCATCGGAAAGTCGCCCGTCGACAAGTTCTTCTTCCTCGTCGGGCTCCTCGCGACGCTGAACATCATGCTGTTCCTCTTCAACCTCATCCCGCTGCTGCCGCTCGACGGCGGACACGTCGCGGGCGCGCTGTGGGAGGGCCTGAAGCGTCAGGTGGCCCGGCTTCGCGGGCGCCCGGACCCGGGCTACGTCGATGTCGCGAAGGCGTTGCCGGTGGCCTACTCGGTCTCGGTGGTGCTGCTCGGCATGTCGCTGCTGCTCATCTACGCCGACATCGTCAAGCCGATCAACCTCGGCGGCTGAGCACCGCGTCCCGACGGGCGAGCAGGGCCGCTTCCCGAGCGGACAGCTCCGCCGCGCGGACCGCTGTCGCGTCCAGCGCGGTGCGCACCGAGACGCCCACCCGGTCGACCCGGGCGATGCTCTCCTTGATGCTCCGTCGCACGGAGAGGTCGCTGAAGATGTTGTCGAACCACACGTCGAAGGTGCGCGTCGTCGGCGTGATCCCGAGGTCGGCCCGCAGCGCACTCACCTGCTGCACATCGGCGAGCTCGCGGGCGAAGTCGGCCAAGGCCTCCTGCGCCTGGTCGATCCGTCGCCCTGCCTCGTCGATGCGGCCGTGCTTGAGCGAAGAGGAGATGAGGCCCCCGCCGAACCACGTGTCGTAGGCGGACCACCCGTCGGCCGAGCCGAGCTCGCGCCTCGCCGCGTCCAGGCTCGAGGCTGCCCCGGCACCTGCCGCCCGAGCCTCCGCGACCTCGCGCGCCTCGGCCCGCACGGCGGCCAGCTCGTCGCAGAGGGCATCCAGCTCCCCGACATCTGGCCCACCCGAGGATCGCACCGCGTCGGCGTGCGCGTCGAGCGCGGCCGCTCGGCGTGCGGCGGTGTCCCCGAGGCGGTTCAGAGCCTCCTCGACCTGCTCGGCGCGCCCCTCCAGGTGCTGGAGTCGGGTGAGGGCAGCCTGCATCAGGTACCGGGCCGCCACTTCCTCGGCACGCTCACGTGCCAGCTCTCCGGTGCGGGTGCCGCGCACGGCGCTGAGCACGCGCGTCAGGCCCAGTCCCTCGAGGGCTCGCACGTCGGCCTCCCCGAGAGAGTGTTCGCGGCGGCGGGCCTCCAGGTGTTCGCGGGCCACCGAGGCGTCCTCACCCAGCGCAGCGAGGGACCCACGCAGTCGAGCGGCCTCCAGGTCGTCGGCGATGGCGCGGTCGAGGGTGTCGCGGGTCTGCACGTGGTCGATCATGGTGCTACGAGGGCACGGACGTACGCTTGGTTCCATGTCCGTCTCCCTCGGTATGCCGCCGTTGCCCCCTCCCGTCGTCGCCCCCCGCCGGCGCAGCCGCAAGATCAAGGTGGGCACGGTCGAGGTCGGTGGCGACGCGCCCGTCTCGGTGCAGTCCATGACGACGACGCAGACCACCGACATCGACGCGACGCTGCAACAGATCGCCGAGCTCACGGCATCCGGCTGCGACATCGTGCGGGTCGCCTGCCCCACCCAGGACGACGCTGACGCGCTGTCGACGATCGCCCGCAAGAGCCAGATCCCGGTCATCGCCGACATCCACTTCCAGCCGAAGTACGTCTACGCCGCGATCGACGCGGGGTGTGCGGCGGTGCGCGTCAACCCGGGCAACATCCGCCAGTTCGACGACCAGGTCGCGGAGATCGCGCGCCGGGCCAAGGCTGCCGACGTCTCGATCCGGATCGGTGTCAACGCCGGCTCCCTCGACAAGCGGATCCTGGAGAAGTACGGCAAGCCGACCGCCGAGGCGCTCGTCGAGTCCGCGGTGTGGGAGGCGAGCCTCTTCGAGGAGCACGACTTCCACGACTTCAAGATCTCGGTGAAGCACAACGACCCCGTCGTCATGATCAAGGCCTACCAGCTGCTCG
>JBDSNZ010000233.1:0-5171 GCA_039915055.1 Ornithinibacter sp. | reverse complement strand
GCCGATCATCGTGTCGACTGTGGGTGCAGGCAAGGGGTTCGGGGGCGGGTAGTCGGCATAGTCAAAGGGATGTGAGCCAGGTCAGGATGTCGGGTTCGGGCTGGTAGGTCCCTGGGGGGACGTTGGGTGGTCGGGTGCGGTCGAGGGCGGCCTGTTTGATGGCCATGTCGGCGTGGAGGTAGGCGTCGGTGCTGTGGGTGTCGGTGTGGCCGAGCCAGAGCGCGATGACGAAGACGTCGACTCCGGCGGCGAGGAGGGTCATCGCGGCGGTGTGCCGCAACGTGTGCATGGTGACGTGCTTGGCGGCGAGGCTGGGTCGGGTGATCGCCGCGGTGGCGAGGTGTTTTGCCAGTCGGTGCTCCAGGGCGTCGCGGGAGAGTGGTTGTCCGTGGGGTCCGCAGAATAGGGCGGTACCAGGACGAGTGCTGCGTTCGGCGAGGTAGGCGGCCATCGTGGTTACGGTGGCCTTGGTCAGCGGGGTGACGCGTTGGCGGCGGCCTTTGCCGGTGCAGGCGATGTGGGGGCCGGCGCCGAGGTGGATGTCCTGGCGGGTCAGTGAGCAGATCTCGCTGATGCGAAGACCGGTTTGTACGGTCATGAGCAGCAGCGCGTGGTCGCGTCGCCCGGTCCAGGTCGTGGGGTCGGGTGCGGCGAGCAGGGCGTCGACCTCGGCGGGGGTGAGGAACTCGATGACGGGCCTGGTGGTGCGTTTGGGTGGGATCGCGAGGACCTGGGTGATGGTCGCGGCGTGTTCGGGATGGTCGGGTAGGGCACGGTTGAGTACGGAGCGGATCGCGGTCAGGCGAGTGTTGCGGGTCTTGGCGTTGTTGCCGCGCTCTTGTTCGAGGTGGTCAAGGAAGCCGGTGACGTTCGTCGCGGTGACGGCGTCGAAGTCGAGCGCGTCCGGGGGGAGGCTGAGTGTCCTTGCGAGGTGTTTGAGCAGCATTCGCCAGGTGTCGCGGTAGGAGCTGATCGTGTTCGCGGAGAGGTCACGCTGGGTGTGGGCGAAGGTCGTGAAGTAGGTCTGAAGGCTGGTGGCCAGGGCGTTCATGATGGTTCTCCTGCGGTGTCGGGTTCGAGCATTCCGGCGGCCAGTGTCATCAGTTCCCCGGTCGCGCTCATGTACCAGTAGGTGTGGGCGGCGTCGGAGTGCCCCAGCCAGGTAGCGAGCAGGGACAGGACCCGGTCGGGGTCGCCGCCGTGGGCGTAGGCCGCGGTCATGTGTGCGGTGGCGAAGGTGTGCCTCAGGTCGTGCAGGCGGGGGCGCGCCCTGCCGCGTGGGGTGAGTCCGGCCGCTTCCCGGGCTCGTTTGAACAGGGCGAAGAACGAGACGTAGCCGTACCCGGTGCCGTTGGCGGTCACGAAGAGGGGGCCGTGGGGGTCGGGGTGTGTGGCTGTCCTCGCGGGCAGGGCCAGGTAGTCCTTGAGGGCTGCCGTGGTGGAGGGGTGGACGGGCACGAGCCGCTGCGCAGACTTCGCGGGCTTGATCATCAGCACGTCGTTGTCGAGTCGATGTCATCGACTCCCAGTTTCAGCGCTTCGCTGATCCGCAGGCCGGTGGCCGCCAGCAGTCCCAGGACGGTGCGCACGGTGCCGGCGACCCGCGTGTCGGCGAACTCGGTGTCGCAGGCGGCGAGCAGTGCGTCGACGTCTTCTTGGGTGTAGATGAAGGGAACAGCCCGGGGCTTGCTGGCCGGCAGCAGACCGCCCGGGATGATCGGGACGTCAACACCGTTGGCGTGCAGGTAGGCCGCGAAGCGGCGCACCAACGACAGACGCGTCGCCCACCACGAGGGGTGCGCGTCGGGGTTGAGCCGGGCCCATGTCACCGCGTCCTCGATGCTGAAGGTCTGGGCTTGGCCGCGAGCTTCAAGCCACGTGCAGAACAGGGCAACCTGCCGCTCGAGGTCGCAGAGTTGGAACCCGAGCGCCCGGCGCATCACCAGGTACTCCTCCAGGCGCTCACGTAGCGTCGTCATCGCGGCACCTGCCCGAACGGGACGACCAGCGCGCGCAGCGATGTCAGATCGACCTTCGCGTAGGCCATCGTGGTGGCGGTGTAGACGTGCCCCAGAAGCTCCTTGGCTTCGGTCAAGGTGCCACCCGCGGCCAGGACGTCCATCGCGGCGGTGTGCCGAAGCCGGTGGGCGTAGATCGGCTCGATCCCCGCCACGCCCGAGAGCCGGGCGACGATCCCCGAGATCGCCGACGTCGCCATCATCCGGCGTGGCGCCCTCATCCGCACGAACACCGCCCGGTCCAAAGCGGCTGGTCGAAGCCTCAACCAGGCCGCCAAGGCCTGTCCCACGTCGACCGGGATCGGCAGGGTGTGCTCGCGGCCCTTGCCGGTGACCTTGAGAGCTCCGTTTGCCCAGTCGATGTCGTCAAGGTTCAAGCGGGCGACCTCGCCGGCACGAAGGCCGAGGCGCACCAGGATCATCACGACCGCCCGGTCCCTCGCCCCGATCGCGGTGCCCGGATCACACACGGCCAGCAAGGCCGCGACCTGCTCGGCGCCCACACCGCGCGGCAGCCCTCTCCGCGTCCCAGCAGGCTTGAGGATCCCAGCACTGAGGTCCCGGTCGAGGCGACCGGTACTCAACGCCCACCGCAGCAAGCAGCGGACCGCATCGACGATATGAGCACGCGAAACCACACCGTAGGGGCGACCACGCTCAACGACGTAGCCGTTAACGACCGCCGCGTCGAGGCGAGCCCACTGCACGCTCTGGTCCGTCGCCGTCACCACGTCCAGGAGCCCGGCGGCGTAATGACAGCGGGCAGCGATGGTCTTCTCGGTCAACCCGCGCTGGTCACGCATCCACGAACACCACGCCGCGGCAGCGGCCTGTGCTGGCGTGAGCGGACCAGCGTCGGTATCGGTCACCTCCAGGTAGCCGGCATCAGTGAGAAACCTGCACATCGTGCTCATCGAGCTCTTCACCGTGACGCACACGTACTCGCGTGAACGCTCCGCGGCGACGAACCGCTCCAGCAACTCCCCGCTGATGTCATCGGCCCCGGCGCCCACCTCCCGCATCCACCAGCTCAGGCGCCCAAGCAGCCTCACGATCCCGGCCGCTGACCCCGGCGAATAACCCTGCGCAGCCAGCCAATCCGTGCACTCACCCAACACCATCGGCGCGAGGGGACCCACCGGAACCCGCGGAATCCGATCCGCGTGCGGCCGGGCTGTTACCGATCTCTTCGTCACGAACCTCACCTCCAGACACTCAAGTGCCTGAAGCGTGACCCCTCGAGCGACTATGCCGATCTTTCAGGCATCACCAACGCCGATGACCTGCGCCAGCGCAGGCATGATCGGCATAGTCCGGAGGTCGGCATAGGACATCACGAAACTACCCGGCCCGGGCAAGGGCTGCTACTACGACGCGTACGTGATGATCGACATCTACTCGCGCTACATCCCTCGGGGTGCACGTGCACGCGAGGGAGTCCGGGCTGTTGGCCCAGGAGATGATGCAGCAGATCTTCGGGATCCATGGCATCCCGCACGTCGTGCACGCCGACAGTAAGCATGTGAGGTGCCAGGTGTTCCCGAGCTTCCTGACTCTCACGCCGATTGACCCTCGGGGTTACCGTGGTGTCTGAGGTGTTCTCGCAGCATCCGACCCACTTCCGATCGACCTGCTCCGGTGGTGTCATTCCCTCGGACTCGTCGGTTGCTCGGGAACACCTTCGGCGGGGCCCACGGTCTCGCCGGTGCCATGTGACCCGAGAAGGGCCTGACGGTCTGCGTCTCTTTACTGTCTTGTCCAGGTGTCTGGTTCGGCCGAGGGCGACTAACTGTTGCCACGACCGAAGGAGCACATCATGACGGACCTGACCACGCCCACCTCGCCGACCGTGATCGGCGGTGTCGACACCCATAAGGAGCTGCACGTCGTCGCGGTCGTCGATGCCCACGACGTGGTGATCGGCACGGAGTCGTTCTCTACGACCCGGGCCGGCTACCGAGCGCTGGTGCGGTGGATCCGCAGCTACGGGGACATTGCCCGCGTCGGGGTCGAGTGCACCGGCTCCTACGGCGCCGGTCTGATGCGCCACCTGGACGCCGCCGGGATCGACGTGCTGGAGGTCACGGCCGGCGACAAGGCTGACCGGCGCAAGCGCGGCAAGGACGACACGATCGACGCCGAGCAGGCCGCCCACGCTGCCTACGCCCGGGTCCGCACCGTGACCCCGCGAGCCCACGACGGGATGGTGGAGTCATTACGGGCGTTGAAGATTGCCCGCTCCAGCGCGATCCAGGCGCGCCGGGTCGCGCTCCAGCTCATCCACGCCACTATCATTTCCGCGCCCGAGGAACTGCGCGATCAGCTGCGGAACATGACCCGCATGCAGCTGATCCGCACCCTCGCCGGTTGGCGCCCTGACCTGAGCGGGTACCGCGACCCGGTCACCGCCACGAAGATGTCGCTGAAGTCCTTGGCCCGGCGCTACCTGGAGCTGCATGACGAGATCGCCGACTTGCAGGTCCCCATGCACGCCTTGGTCGACGAGCTAGCCCCGGAGCTGCTGGCCCGCGTCGGGATCGGCTACGAGTCCGCCGCCCAGCTGCTCATCACCGCTGGCGACAACCCCGACCGGCTCGCCTCCGAAGCCTCCTTCGCGATGCTCTGCGGTGCAGCCCCTCTGCCTGCGTCCTCCGGCATGACGACCCGTCACCGGCTCAACCGCGGCGGGGACCGCGCCGCGAACTCCGCGCTGCACATGATCGCGATCAGCCGCTGGCGGATGGACCCTGCCACCCAGGCCTACGTGGCCAGGAAGAAGACCGAGCAGCACTCCAACCCCGAGATCCTTCGCTGCCTCAAGCGATACATCGCCCGCGAGGTCTACTACGTATTGCGCAACCAGCAACGCACCATCCATCAGATCGCACCGGCGACCTAACCATTGCTGTCTCGCCCGAGGGGGGCCTCATCGCCATTCGACACGCGTACCGGACGAGGTCAAGGGCGGCCGCAGGCCGTCGCGGCAGCGATGCGCGCAGCAACCCTTGAGGTCGACCGGTACGCGTGTTCCCATCAATCAGGACCCCTTGACAAACAGAAGGGCGTCCACAGGATCAGCCGAACGAGTCACCGCACGCGCAGCTGCTGCCGGCGTTGGGGTTGTCGATCGTGAAGCCCTGCTTCTCGATGGTG
>JBDSNZ010000188.1:0-10417 GCA_039915055.1 Ornithinibacter sp. | reverse complement strand
AGCGCCCTTCCCGGCGTGGCGCTCCCCACCGGGCACTGTCGGTGGAGGACCTCCAGCGGGTCATGGTCGGCGCCTGGCCCGCGATGGAGACCGAGCGGCTCGGGCAGTGGCTGCTGCGCGCCTCTCGCGGCTTCACCCAGCGCGCCAACTCGGTGATGACGGCGGGCGACCCCGGGATGCCGCTCGCCGAGGCGGTCGACGTCGTGCAGGGGTGGTATGCCGCGCGCGCACTCCCGGCGAACGTCACCCTCGCGGGGCCGGTCGGGTTCGACCCGCTGAAGGACCCACTGGGCGTCGAGCTCGCCCGGCGGGGGTTCACGGCGCGCGTCCCCACCCTCACGCTGACCGCTCCCACCCGACTGATTGCCCTTCAGCCACGCCAGTGGCCCCCGGAGGGGGCTCACGGCGTGGCTGAAGGGCAATCAGTCGAGGGTGCGGGCGGGCCGGTGGTGGAGGTGGGTGAGGTGCTCTCCGAGGCATGGCTCACGGCATACCGGTCCTACCGGGAGGTCGAGGACGTCGCCGTCCGCGCCGTCCTCACCCGGTCCCCGCACCAGGTCTTCGCGACGGTTCGCCAACCCGATGGGCGCGTCGTGGGAATCAGCCGCCTCGGCCTGTCCGACGGCTGGGGCGGGATTGCCGCCATGTGGGTCTCCCCCGAGCGTCGCGGGACCGGGCTCGGAACACGGATGTTGCTCGGTCTCGCCCGCGCCGCACAGGAGCGCGGGGCGACCTCCTTGCACCTGCAGACCGACAGCGACAACGTCGCGGCCCTCTCGCTCTACGAGCGCCGCGGCTTCGAGCGGCACCACTCCTACGTGAACCTCACCCGCTGACGGCCCAGCCGGACGTGGCGCGCCCCGCGCCCCGGCAACCGGTCCTGGAGTACGTGCTCCCTGCCCTCACCGCGTGCAGGTGACGTCGTCCTCGGGGCCGTAGTTGGTCGTGAACTTCTCCGTCTTCACGACCTTCCCGCCCTGCTTGAAGATCCGGCCCACGTCCACGGTGAAGCCTTCCACCGGGGACTGGTCGACACAGCCCTTGGCGTTGTCGACGATCTTCTTGGGCGCCCTGATGTTGTAGCGCAGGCTCTTGGTGGCCTCGACGTCGTACTTCTTGGTGCCGTAGAAGGTCACCGTCATCGAGGTGTCCGTGGCGATGATCTCGATGAGCACCCCACCGTCGGTCACGTTGGTGAACTTGTTGTGCAGGTCCGGCCAGGAGACCGTGGCCTCGCGGCCCTCGGGGTAGCGCGAGATGTAGTAGTAGTGCGGGGTCCACGCGTCGAGCTTCATGCCCGAGAAGAACGCGGCGTTGAAGATCGTCGTCGAGACCTGCGAGATGCCACCGCCCGTGTTGTTCGCCGCGCGCCCGTTGTTGATGACGCCCGCCTCGACGTAGCCCTTCTCGGGGGTTCGCTCACCGAGGATGCCGTTCATGCTGAACTGCTCCCCCGGTGGGATGTAGGTGCCGTTGATGACCTTCGACGCAAGCTTGATGTTCTCCACCCGGGGCTGACCTGGCTGGTAGTAGGTGGTGAAGCTGGAGATCACGCCCTTCGGCAGGGTCGCCTTGGCCATCGCCGTGGTGAACTCCGGCTCGTTCGGCGTGGTCGCGAGGACCGCCGTTCGCGTCGTGGACCCGATCGCCTTCCACACCTCGGTCGTCACCGAGGCCTCGTCCAGGGAGAGGCCCGCGACGCTGGGCCGCACCGACGGGGTGCGACCGGAGAAGGTGACGACGGCGTCCTTCGGGGTGGTCTCCAGCCCGGCCCTTCTCGCTGCCGCGTGGACGACCTTCAGCAGCGCCTTCTCATCGACCGCGGGAGTGATCGTGCCGTCGGGGGCGGGAGCGAGCACGATGCTCGGCGCGAACGCCTTCGGCGTGATCTGCGCGCTCTTCCCACCCGCCGTCACCGTCACGGGCGCCGAGACGGCGAGGTCGGCGAACTCGGTGCGCACCCGGTTGAGCTCCGCCCTGGAGACCTTCGGTTCGAGGGGCTCGGCGACCACGGTGATCGTGTTGCGCCCGGGCCATACCGCCCGGACGGCATCCAGGGTGCCTGCCGCGTCAGTCCTCGTGCCGCCGACCGGGTTCTTCAACGCAACCACGCCGCCCTCCAGCGAGAGCGAACCCTCTACCGGCGCAGCGTCCAGCTCACCCCTCGCCTGCTCGACCGCAGCCTCGAACGCCGGTCGGTCGACGGTGATGGCCACACGTTGCGGACCTCCACCTGCCACGCGGTGCCACATCGTGGCGGGGTCCAGGGTGAAGCCGACCAAGGAGTCGACCGTCGCGTCGACGTCCACGGCGAGACCCACGTCGGCGGGCACCAGTTCGACCTTCCCGGCACCCGAGATCAGCGACACCGGCTCCCCGGCCTTCGGAACGAGCCTGCTGGACAGCGTCTGGCGAGCCTGCTCGGCGCTCTGTCCGCCGATCGCGACCCCCGAGACGGTGGTGCCACGCGCGACGCGATCACCGAGCCACCAGGCGGTCGCGCCGTAGAGGACCCCGAGGGTGAGCAGCACGACGCCACTGGCGATCAGCCACCGCCGTCCGGCCAGGGCCGCCGACTCCTCGGGCGCGGCCTGCGGAAAGGTGTCCAGGCTCATGCGATGCTCCCGTAGCCCCCGCGAAAGTGGACCAGCGCCGGCCCAGCGGCATCGGGCAGGCCGATGTCGAGGACCTCGGCCACGACGATCGAGTGGTCACCCGCGGAGTGGATGTCGACGGTGCGGCACTCAAGGTGCATCATCGCGCCCTCGAGGAGGGCCACGCCGGTGTGCACCCCCCGGTGGAACTCGGTGCGGTCGAGCTGGCCGTGCAGCGGGCGCCCGCGGGTGGCGAACCAGTCCGAGAGGGGGCGCTGGTCGGCCGCGAGAACGCTGGCTCCGAAGAATCCGGCCGCGGTCACCGCCGCATGGAAGCGGGTCTCGTTCTCGACGCTGATCAGCACCAGGAGCGGGTCGAGCGACACGGAGGTCAGCGTATCGGCGGTCATCGCGTGGTCGTGCCCGTCCGCGACGGTGGTGAGGATGCTCACCCCGGCGACGTGACGACCCATGGCCTGCCGGAACAGCGCCGGGTCGAGGTCGGAGTCTGTCACGCTGCTCCTTCGGTGCTCGGCAGGCCGGTCGACGGGTCGATCGTGGCATACCCCTCACGCCCGGAGAGTCTGGACACCACGTGGTTCGAGAGGGCGTACCACCCCTCGCCCACCACCACCTGCGTCTCGTGGCGGCGCAACGCCTCCTCCTGCACCGGAACGGCGTCTGGGTCCACCACCTGATGACTCACCACGGCGTCGTCCACCACCGAGGAGGCGAAGGGGTCGCCGTCACCCGGAACGACCCACCCCGCACCCGCCGGGACGTGTCGTGCGAGCCAGTCGCGGTCCTCGACCACCCACGAACGCGGAGTCATCACGGCATACAGGCGAGCGGTGCTGAGCGAACGCGACATCGCTCGACAGGTCGCCCGGTGCGTCCGCACGTGGTCGGGGTGCTCGTAGCCGCCGGTCGCGTCATACGTCACCACGACGTCGGGCCGGACCTCCTCGAGGACCGCCCGCACGGCGCTCGCGGCGGTGTCGAGGTCCACCCCGCTCCACGCCCGGGGGTGCCGCGCCGCCGCCGAACCGGCCATGCCTGAGTCCCGGTATGCCGTGGGCGCACCGGGGGTGTCGACGCCGAGCAGGTGGTGGGTCACGTCGAGGACCGCCATCGCCGACGCGAGCTCCTCGCGGCGTCGCTGCGCCAACGGGTCCCCAGCGGCGCCCTCGAGGTGGGCGAGGTGCTCGGGGATGACCTCTCCTTCCTCGCCCAACGTGCAGGTGAGCACGTGCACGTCGTCGCCGAACGCGACGTGATGGGCGAGGGCCACACCAGTGGCGAGCGTCTCGTCGTCGGGGTGTGCGTGCACGAAGAGCAGTCTGGCCGGTCGATCCAGGTGCGCGAGGTGATCGGTGAGACCGGTCACTGGGCCACCGCGATGTCGGCGAACTCCACGACCCCGCCCGCGACCGTGTTCGCCGAGAGGTTGCGCACGTCGGAACCGGCGATGTAGAGCGCCCGTCGCTCGGCGAGGCCGATGTAGGCGCCCTGCTTGAGCAGGGCGGTGTCCAAGGCGCCCCACGTGTTCTCGCGCACCACCGGGTCGGCGATGGTGGATGCCTTGGCCATCGCGGCATCGAGCTCCTTGTTCGCCCAGTAGCCGTAGTCCCGACCTGGCCCGGCCCTGGTGATGTTGATCGTGCTGTCGAAGAGCGGCGGGAGCACCGTCGACGCGGAGGCCCAGGCGGGGGCCCAGTTGGACCAGAACACGTCGACCTCGCCCGCGAGTGCCGGGTCGCTGATGGTCGTGAAGTAGTCGTCGACGATGGGCTTGAGCACCGGCTCGAACCCCGCCTCCCGCCAGCCCGTGACGAGTGCGGCCATCGCCTTGTCGGTGGCCTCGCTGGAGCGGTACGCCAGCGTGAACTTCACCGGCGCAGTGACCTTGGCTGCAGCGAGCAGACCCTTCGCGGCGGCGGCATCCCCGCGGGTTCCGGTGCTGACCGGATCGTCACCGTGGGCCGCCGGGAGAGACTCGGGGATGAGGGAGAGCGTCGGCTCAGCCGCCATCGGTCCCCCGATCGCCATGACGTAGGCATCACGGTTGGTCGCGGCGGCGAGCGCGAGCCGGACGTTCTCGTTCGCGAACACCGTGCTCCTCACGTTAGGCACGAGGTAGTCCACGACCCCGGTCCGCGGATTGATCGAACGCTCCTGCAGGCTCTGCACCGCGGTGATGTTCTGCTGGATGGCCGGTGGCGCGGAGCTCAGTGACACCGACGTGCGCCCGGTGTCTCCATCGGCCATGATCTGCTGGGCGACGGCCTGGGTCTCCAGACCCTCCCGGTACTCGATCCGGTCCGGGTACGCCCTGCGCACCGGGTCGCTCGCGCGGCTCCAGTGCGGGTTGCGCACGAACACCCCGCCCTGTCCGGGCGACCACGCTCCCTCGAGCATGTAGGGCCCGACGGAGAAGATCTCGTAGGCACCGTCCTTCCCGCGGTCGGCTGACTTCTTCACGGGCGCGAAGGATGACTGGGTGAGCATCTCGTTGAAGTCGCTCAGCGCGGTGCTGAGGGCGAAGGTGATGACGTTGCCCTTGCAGGTGACTGCCTTGTCGAAGCTCGCCTGCGCCGTGGCGGCCGCGCCACCGGTCGCGAAGGGTCCCGGGTAGGTGCTCGTCCCATCGGGGTTGCGGGGCACCGCAAGCACCGCGAGGGCATCGGTCGGGCCGCCGGTGACCACGTCGGTCGCGAAGGTCCGCGAGATGCCGTAGGCGACGTCGGCGCAGGTGAGTGCGCTCCCGTCCTGCCAGGTCAGCCCGTCGCGCAGGGTGAACGACCAGGTCTTCAGGTCCGTGCCGGGCGTACCGGTGTCGGTGGCGAGGTCGCCGACGAGCCGGGCCTGCTTCTCGGGGTCGGTGCTGGGTGCGTATGCCGTGAGGGTGCGCACGAAGACCCGCCCCGCGAAAGCCATGTCCTCTCGTGAGGCGATCCGCTGCGGGTCCCAGGCGGCGACCGGGCCGAGTGCCAACGCGTGGATGGTGCCACCGCTGCTCTCGACCCTCTCGCCCACCGCGGCGGACGAGCTCGCCGGATCCGACGCGGGTGTCTCGCCGCGGGTCAGCGCGAGCACCCCGCCGACCGCCAGGGTTGCGACGAGCAGGGCCGCGAGAGCCGTGGTGCGCGGCCCCGGACGCCTCCGGCTCCGGTTCGCCTCGCGACGGCTCGTTCGGGTGCCCCCGGAGGGGGTCCCTTCCGGGTCCACCACCAACCGTCAGCTCTTCCGGGCCCTGGCCGCCGAGCGGGCGCGCAGGGTGTGATCGAGCTCGACCTTGCGGATCCGGACCGCGACCGGGGTCACCTCGACGCACTCGTCCTCGCGGCAGAACTCCAGGCTCTGCTCCAGGGACAGGCTGCGCGGGGGGGCGAGTCGCTCCAGGATGTCGGCACCGGCGGAGCGCACGTTGGTGAGCTTCTTCTCCTTGGTGATGTTGACGTCCATGTCATCGACCCTGGAGTTCTCGCCGACGATCATGCCCTCGTAGACCTCAGTGGTGGGCGCGATGAACATCGAGCCGCGCTCCTGGAGGTTGGCCATCGCGTAGGCGGTCGCCGCGCCGGAGCGGTCGGCGACGAGGGAGCCGCTGATCCGGGTCGAGATCTCGCCCGCCCACGGCTCGTAGCCCTCGAACACGTGGTTGGCGATGCCGGTGCCTCGGGTGTCGGTGAGGAACTGCGTGCGGAAGCCGATCAGCCCGCGCGAGGGAACGAGGTACTCCATCCGGACCCAGCCGGTGCCGTGGTTCGTCATCTGTTCCAGCCGACCCTTGCGCGCGGCGAGGAGCTGGGTGATCGCGCCGAGGTACTCCTCGGGGGTGTCGATGGTGACGCGCTCGATGGGCTCCTGCACCTTCCCGTCGACCATGCGGGTCACGACGACGGGCTTGCCGACGGTGAGCTCGTAGCCCTCGCGTCGCATCTGCTCGACGAGGATCGCCAGCGCGAGCTCACCACGGCCCTGGACCTCCCAGCTGTCGGGTCGCTCGGTCGGGAGCACCCGCATCGACACGTTGCCGACGAGCTCACGGTCGAGACGGTCCTTCACCAGGCGTGCGGTGACCTTGGCGCCCTTGACGCGCCCCGCCATCGGGCTGGTGTTGATGCCGATCGTCATCGAGATCGCCGGCTCGTCGACCGTGATGAGGGGCAGCGGGCGCGGGTCGTCGGCGTCGGCGAGGGTCTCACCGATCGTGATCTCCGGGATGCCGGCCACCGCGATGATGTCGCCGGGCCCGGCCTGCTCGGCGGGCCGGCGCTCCAGCGCGTCGGTCATCAACAGCTCGGTGATCTTGACCTTCTCCACGGTGCCGTCCCGGCGGCACCACGCGACGTGCTGACCCTTGCGGATGGTGCCGTTGTGCACGCGCAGCAGGGCGAGCCGGCCCAGGAAGTTCGAGGCGTCAAGGTTGGTGACGTGGGCCTGGAGCGGCGCCTCGGGGTCGTAGGAGGGGGCCGGGATGGTCTCGATGATGGTGCGGAACAACGGTTCGAGGTCGGCGCCGTCGGGCATGCCACCGTCGGCGGGACGGGTCATCGAGGCCCGGCCGGCCTTCGCCGACGCGTAGACGATGGGGAACTCGAGCTGGTCCTGGTGGTGGTCGGCGTCGACCAGCAGGTCCATGAACAGCTCGTAGACCTCGTCGACGACCTCGCCGATGCGGGCGTCGGGGCGGTCGACCTTGTTGATGCAGAGCACCACCGGCATCTTGGCGGCGAGGGCCTTGCGCAGCACGAACCGGGTCTGTGGCAGCGGTCCCTCGCTCGCGTCCACGAGGAGGACCACGCCGTCGACCATCGACAGGCCTCGTTCGACCTCGCCGCCGAAGTCGGCGTGACCGGGAGTGTCGATGATGTTGATGGTCATGCCGTCGGTGAGCCCGGCGTCGGCCGCAGCCTTCCCGGCATACCGCACGGCAGTGTTCTTGGCCAGGATCGTGATGCCCTTCTCACGCTCGAGGTCACCGCTGTCCATGGCGCGCTCGGCGATGTGGTCGTGTTCCCCGAAAGCACCCGACTGCCAGAGCATCTTGTCGACCAGCGTGGTCTTTCCGTGGTCGACGTGGGCGACGATGGCGACGTTACGAAGGTCGTCGCGAGAGGAGAGAGGCATAACCACCAGTGTCTCAGGCATCGAGGCATGCACCCAATCGCCGCCGGCCGCCCTGCTCAGGTCTCACTTGGGTAACCGTCGCCCGGTGGCCGCTCCATCGGGCCCGGATGCCGTTATGGTCACCCTCACGGTGGACGGAGCGGCCCCCCGGGCCGTGTCGTCCTCCCCTCGGGCGTCCAACCCGGACGACCGTCGTGATCGCACACCCAAGCGAGGTTTATCGATGAAGCTCCAGCGGAAGGTGCCCTTCGCCATCATGGCGGTGGCAGCCCTCACCCTGACCGCGTGCGCGCAGTCGGACCGGGAGTCGGGTGACTCCACCAGCAGCGGCGCCAGCAGCGACCTGAAGGACACCCTGACGTTCGGTGCCGCCGGCGCGCCCAAGCTGTTCGACCCCTTCTACGCCACGGACGGGGAGACCTTCAGGGTCACCCGGCAGATGATGTCTGGCCTGCTCGGGGTCACGCCCGGCACCGCCGACGTCGAGCCCGACCTGGCAGAGAGCTGGGAGCCCTCGGCCGACGGCCTCACCTGGACCTTCAAGCTCCGCCAGGGCGTGAAGTTCTCCGACGGAGAGCCCTTCAACGGCGAGGCCGTGTGCGCCAACATGAAGCGCATGTTCGAGCAGAAGGGGGCGGGTCAGACCGCAGGCGAGTACTGGGGCTACTTCTTCGGCTCGTTCAGCGACAAGCCGGCGGACTCCCTCTACAAGTCCTGTGAGGCACCCGACGAAAACACCGCGGTCATCACGATCACGCGTTCCACGTCGAGCTTCCCGACGATCCTCTCCCTCGACTCCTTCTCGATGCAGTCCCCGAAGGCGATGACGGCGGGTGACGCCAACAACGTCGTCGCAGCGGGCGAGGGGTTCACGTACCCGGCATACAGCCAGGCCCCCGTGGGCATCGGGCCGTACAAGCTGGACAAGTACGACGAGGCCAACAAGACGGTCACCCTCGTCGCCAACGACATGTACTGGGGCGAGAAGCCGAAGACGGCCAAGCTCGTCTTCAAGATTATTCCCGACGAGAGCACCCGTCGCCAGGAGCTCGAGGCCGGGTCGATCGACGGCTACGACCTCCCCAACCCGGTGGACTGGAAGGGCCTGAAGGACGAGGGCAACAAGGTCGAGGTGCGCCCGGCCTTCAACATCCTCTACATGGGCCTGAACCCCGAGAAGAACCCGAAGCTGAAGGATCTCAAGGTCCGCCAGGCCATCTACCACGCGCTCAACCGTGACCAGATGGTCAAGACCCAGCTGCCCGAGGGCGCAACGGTTGCCACGCAGTTCATGCCCTCCACGGTGGCCGGGTTCAACACCGACCTCAAGCCCTACTCCTACGACCCGGAGATGGCCAAGTCGCTGCTGAAGGAGGCCGGCCAGGAGGGCATGGAGCTGACCTTCGCGTTCCCGACCGAGGTCTCGCGCCCCTACATGCCAGACCCGCAGAAGATCCACGACGCCTTCAAGGCTGACCTGGAAGCTGTCGGCATCAAGGTCAAGGTCGTCAACAAACCGTGGAACGGCGGCTACCTCGATGACGTGAACAACGGCAACTACGACGCATGGCTGCTCGGCTGGACCGGCGACTACAACGCCGCGGACAACTTCCTCGGCACCTTCTTCAGCAACCTCGACAGCAACGACTTCCACACGAGCGTGATGCCGTGGGGCAAGAAGCTCTCGACCGACCTGAAGGCCGCCGACGCGATCGTCGACGAGACGCAGCGTGAGGACGCCTACAAGAAGATCAACCAGCAGATCGCGGAGGAATACCTCCCCGGCCTGCCGATCAGCAACTCCCCGCCTGCCCTGGTCACCAGCGGCAAGGTGGAGGGTCTGGTCGCGAGCCCGCTGACGGCGGAGACCTTCGACACCGTCACGGTCAAGAAGTGACCGTCGGGGGCTCCGCCCCCGAATGAGCCAGGCACGACCCCTCGCGGTGGCCGTCCCGAACGACTAGGTTCGGGGCGGCCATCGTCGTCTGAGCACAGGATAAGGAGCCACGCGTGGCGAGATTCATCATCAGACGGGCCCTGCAGATGGTCGGTGTCGTCCTGGTCCTGTCCCTGCTCATGTTCTTCTGGCTGCGCTCCCTCCCCGGGGGAACCGTGTCAGCCATCCTCGGCGAGCGCGCCACCCCCGAGACCCGCGCCGCCCTGACCAAGGCGCTGGGACTGGACCAGCCGGTCTGGGTGCAGTACGGCAAGTTCATGTCTCGCGCGGTGCGCGGTGACTTCGGCGCCTCGACCGGCGTCCTCCCCGGCAAGGACGCGTTCGACCTCTTCCTCGCCCGACTTCCTGCCACCATCGAGCTGAGCATCGCGGCGCTGGCCATCGCGGTCGTCCTGGCGATCCCGCTGGGCTATGTCGCGGCCAAGCGCTACAACAGGCCCATCGACAGCGGGCTCGTGATCCTCTCGCTCATCGGCGTGGCGATACCCGTCTTCTTCCTCGCCTTCGTGCTGAAGTACGAGTTCGCGATCGTCCACCAGATCTTCCCGGTGTCGGGGCGCCAGTCCTCGGGGCTCGGGTGCACCCGGGTCACCGGCTTCTTCGTCTTCGACGGCATCCTCACCCGGGAGTTCGACTGCTCGAGCGACGCCCTCAAACACTTGGTGCTCCCTTCGGTCGCGCTGGCCACCATCCCCTTCGCGGTGATCTTCCGGATCACCCGCGCCTCGGTGCT
>JBDSNZ010000186.1:0-11223 GCA_039915055.1 Ornithinibacter sp. | reverse complement strand
GGGCACACGCCCTTGGCCATCCGGCGGCCGTTCTCGGAGACGACGACCTTGCCCTCGGCCTCGCGCTTCTCCTTGCACTTCACGCAGTAGAACTCGCCCTTGTAGGTCTCGTCAGCCATGAAGGTTTCTCTCCTTGTGGTCGGCGGCGGACGCGCCGCGCCGGTCGGGATCGCCGCGAACGCGGCCTGGACACCCCCAAGATTGCCACGCAGGCACCGTGCGCGTGGCCCTGACGCGCGTCGCGCAGATACCTCCCTCGTCCCTCCCGCCACACCGCCACCATCCGCCCCTTGCGCGCCGACTCCGCCTAGGCTTGCGGGGTGAGCACGCCGGACATCGAGGTCCGCCGCAGCGGGCGGCGTCGGCGGACCGTGAGCGCGTATCGCGACGGGCAGCGGACCGTCGTGCTCATCCCTGCGTCGTTCAGCGCGGTGGAGGAGGCCGACTGGGTGGCGCAGATGCTGGTCCGCCTCGATGCCTCCGAACGACGGCGCGACATCGACGACGCCGGGCTCGCGGCACGGGCGACCCGGCTCTCGGGCAGCTATCTGGGGGGTCACGCGCGACCCCGGAGTGTGCGGTGGGTGTCGACGATGACGAAGCGATGGGGGTCCTGCACCCCGGCCGAGGGCACGATCCGCGTGTCGGACCGGCTTCGTGAGGTCCCCGACCACGTCCTGGACTACGTGCTCCTCCACGAGCTCGCCCACCTGCTCGTCGCGGGTCACGGGCCCGCCTTCTGGCGGCTGCTGGCGTCCTACCCCCACCTGGACCGCGCCAGGGGCTTCCTGGACGGCGTCGCCCACGCCGAGGGCAGGCCACCGGCGGGGGACGAGGAGGGGGAGGCCTCCACGTCGTCAGTCGGCGCAGAGACCGAGGGCCCGGCGGGACGCTGAGACCAAGGGGTGCAGCTCGGCGGCAGTGCCGCCGGGAAGCGCGGCGACCGGCCACCAGCGCACGTCATGGGACTCCGCGCTGACGCTGGGCGTGCTGTTCTCGGGTGCCAGTGCGGCATACCGGATGTCCAGGTGCTCGCGGCAGGCCCCGAAGTCACCCACGAGGACGTGCCGGTCGAGCTGGACCGGGGTCGGTGTCGATGAGAGGTGGTCCAGCCCGGACTCCTCCCGGGCCTCTCGGGTCGCGGAGCCCAGCACGGAGCGGTCACCGGGCTCGAGGTGCCCCCCGAACTGGAACCACTGCCCGGCGCGCTTGTGGTGGGTCAGCAGGACGTGCTCACCCGAGGCGTCCAGGACCAGGCACGAGGCGGTGAGGTGCGCCCCCGGACCGGCCTTGGCAACCGCATCGGGATGCTCGCCCAGGTGGGCCAGGTATGCCGTGCGCCGTGCCTCCTGCTGTGCGTCGGGTGCGATCCACCGACGAAGGACGTCGGTGACGTTCGCGTGGAGCCCGGCGAAGGCGGCCACGACCGCCGGATCTGGCACGTGCGGTGATCGCTCGGGCTCACTCGAGCGACTGCTGTTCACCCGGGCTGCTCACCGCGCAGCAGTGCGTCCAGCTCGTCGTCCATCGGGTCCTCTGCGGGTGAGGTGGTCCGCTGGACGTAGCCCAACGGGTCATCCAGGTCCGCGGCCGAGGGAGCGATGTCGGGATGCCGCCACGCGCCGTCACGACCAGCGGCGTCGGACTCGCTCTCCAGTGCGCGGAAGAGGTTGGCTGCGTCACGCAGGCGCCGCGGCCGCAGCTCGAGCCCGACGAGCGCGCCGAACGCCTTCTCGGCCGGGCCGCCGGTGGCGCGGCGCCGGCGCACGGCCTCTCCCAGCGCGTCGGCCTGGGGGAGGTGTGCGGTCGTGGCACGCTCGGTCACGACGTCGACCCACCCCTCGACGAGAGCGAGGAGGGTCTCCAGCCGGAGCAGTGCGGCCTGCTGGGAGGGGGAGTGTGCGGGCGCGAAGAGCCGTCCCTGGAGGGCCTGCTGGATGGCCTCCGGGTCGGACGGGTCGATCGAGCTGACGGCCTCCTCGATGGCGCTGGTGTCGATGGTGATGTCCGAGGCGTAGTCGCGGACCGCTGCGAGGAGCGCCGGGGCCAGCCACGGGACGGCGGTGAAGAGACGCACCCTGGCGACCTCACGCACCGCGAGGTAGAGACGGGCCTGCGGTTCGTCGACCTCCAGCCCCTCCGCGAACGTGCGCAGCGCGGACGGCATCAGCACGACGCTCGGGGCGGGCACCAGCGGCAACGACACCTCGCACCCGGTGAGCACCTCACCGGCGAGGGTGCCCACACCCTGTCCGAGCTGCATGGAGAACATCGACCCGTGCATCCGCCGGAGCATCGGTCCTGCCTGCTCGAGCATCCCCTCCGGGAGTCCTGACTCGCCGAGGCCGTCGAGCTGGCTCGTCATGGCGCTGCCCACCGCATCGCTCACCCCGGCCGCCACAGGCTCCACGAGCCCGGTCCACAGCGGCATGGTGGCCTCCACCCACTCCGAACGGCTCCACGCGGTGCCGTGGAGGTTCGGTGCGGTGAGGTCGGTGACGGTGTCGAGCCACAGTCCGGCGACCTGGACGGCCTCGGCCGCGGCTCGGACCTCGGAGTCGCTGGTGCTCGGGTCACCTGCGGCCGAGACGGTCTTGCGCGCGGTGTCGGTGGCGATCTCGGCGTTCACGGCTGTGCCGGTGTCGGGGGCGGAGAACATCGCCTGCACCTGCCCCATCACCATCGCGAGCATCTGGGGGTCGACCTTGTCCAGGCCCATCCCCTGCATCATCGATGCCACCTCGGGGTCGAGCTGGCCACCGGTGAGGCCGCGCAGCAGCTGCTCGATCTCGGGTGGCAGGTCTGGGGTCTCGTCGTCCTGGGCGTCACTCACTGGGTCTCCTCGCGGCTGGTGAGAGGATGTCGTCTCGATACAGCCAACCACGACGCGGGCCCGGAAGTTCCGCGGAGCCGCCCCGAGGAGCCTTCTTGCCGCAGGACCACGACCCGGTCGCGCTCGCCGACCTGAGAGACCAGCCGTTGTCGGTCGATGAGGTGCTCGCCGCCGTGCGGCATCCGAGCTGCGGCGGCATCGCCCTCTTCGTCGGGGTGGTGCGCGATCACGACAAGGGCCAGGACGTGTCGGCCCTGGACTACTCTGCCCACCCGAGTGCCGTCGAGGTGCTCCGTGCCACCTGCGCCACCGTGGCCCAGCGCAGCGACGCCGTGCGCGTCGCGGCCGTTCACCGGACGGGGGCGCTGACCATCGGCGACCTCGCCGTGGTCGTCGCGGCATCCGCACCCCACCGCGGGCAGGCCATCGACGCCTGCCGCGACCTCATCGACACCTTGAAGTCGACGACCCCGATCTGGAAGCACCAGCGCTTCGACGACGGGTCGGCGGAGTGGGTCGGCCTCCCGTGACCACCCTCTCCCACGACCCCACGCCATCCGGCGCCTCGGGTCCTGTGGCCCCCCGGCGCCCGGGCAGGCTCTCTGCGGCGATGCTGGTGGCAACCTTCGTCATCATCGCCATCGCGGCCGCCCTCAGCTTCGTCGGGCTGCCCTATGTCGTGCTGCTCCCGGGGCCCGCGACGAACATCCTCGGCGAGGAGGGCGGCAGCCCGATCCTGTCGGTGAAGGGCGCCCCCACCTACCCCACGGGGGGCAACCTCGACTACACCACCGTTCTCGTCGAGGGTGGTCCGGGGCGTCGCAGCATCACCGTCTACGACCTGGCGCGAGCCGGGCTGCGCGACTCCGAGGTGGTCGTCCCGGTGGAGCAGGTCTACCCGCCCGATGCCAGCCAGAAGCAGGTGCAGCAAGAGGGGGCAGCCCAGATGGCGGCCTCCCAGACCGTCGCCACGGCGACTGCCCTCCGGGCACTCGGACGTGAGGTCGAGCAGGTGGTGGACATCGCCTCCGTCCCGGAGGGGAGCCCGTCAGCAGGGGTGATCGAGCCCGGTGACGTTCTCGTGTCAGTGGACGGCGACCAAGCGGCCGACCCGGATGCCGTGCGCACCGCCGTCAAGCGGCACGCCCCCGGAGACACCATCACGGTGGTCGTCACGCGCGACGGGAAGCGCCGAACCCTCGAGGTCACCACGGGCAAGGCCTCCGACGGGAGCACCATCATCGGGGTCAACCTCCGGGTCGACTACGACCTCCCGGTCGAGGTCACCGTCAACACGGGCAGTGTCGGGGGACCCTCGGCAGGTCTGATGTTCAGCCTCGCCATCTACGACGTGCTCACCCCCGGGGAGCTCACCGGGGGGAAGAAGATCGCAGGCACCGGCGAGATGACCGACAGCGGCGCCGTCGGTCCGATCGGTGGCATCAGGCAGAAGCTCGTGGGAGCTCGCGATGCCGGGGCGACGGTGTTCCTCGCCCCCGCCGACAACTGCTCCGAGGTCGTCGGCCACGTGCCCGACGGGCTCCAGGTGGTGCGGGTCGCGACCTTCGCCGAGGGACTGGCAGCCGTCGAGAAGGTCGCGAAGGGCGAGACCGCGGGTCTGCGCGCCTGTGCCTGAATCGACCAATAGGTCACGTGGGCGTTGTGCCTGAATCGACCAATAGGTCAGGTGGGCGTTGTGCCTGAATCGACCAACAGGTCACTCGCCCCACGCCGAGGTGAGCACCTGACCTCGTGGTCGACTCCCACTCGGTGCGGGATCAGTCGGCGAAGGTCTCGCGCAGTGCGTGCACCAGTCCCGGTGCGATGTCCTCGCCGAGCGCCACGCGGTCGTCCTCGTCGTGGTCGCGCTGGCGCAGCAGGCACCGTGCGGTGCCGTCGCGCGTCACCGCGACGAGGAGCCGCACGTCGGCTCGCTGCGGGTGCTGCGAGATGACCCGGAGCGCGGCGTCGGGGTCCTCGGGAAGATCACGCTCCGCGGCAGGGGGCACGACGATGCGTTCGACGGCGAGCGCGCAGCCGGCCACCTGCTCCGGCCAGGCGATCCTCGCGAGCAGGTCCTCCAGACCGTCACCGGCGGGCAGGTCCTCCTGCTCGACCGCACTGAGGGCTCCCTCGATCCTGTCGTGCGTCGCGAGCCCCGATGCGAGGTGCGGCTCGAGCTCGAGCAGCTCCTCGGTGGGCACGAGCGCGAACAACCGCACCGGCTGGTCCCATCCGGAGCGTGCGACGTGGCGCTCGGTGTCGAGCGCGGCGAGGGTCAGGGGATCGGTGACGGGCTGGGGTTGCGAAGGCACGGAACCATGGTGCCTCATGGTCCGTTGAACGGGCCGATGTAGGTTGGGCGGTCAACGTCGGCGGGGGTCCCCACCCGGACGGGAGCAGGAGAGCAGTGAGTCGTTCGGAGTGGTTCGGCGGGCCGATGGGTCCCGATGACGGTGCACCGCGTCCGGATGGAGGTGACGACGGGGGTCCACAACGGCCTCCCGGGCCCCAGGCGCAGAAGCGCCGGCGCGGTCCGCTCGGCACCACCCTCCTCGTCCTGGCGGGCCTGGCGATCCTCGGAGGCATCGCCGCGGACATCCTCACGGACGTGTGGTGGTTCGACTCCGTCGGTTTCCGCTCCGTCTTCGTCAAGGAGCTCTCCACCAAGGCGGTGATCTTCGCGGTGGCTGCGCTCGTCACTGGTGGAGCCGTCGCGTCGAGCCTGGTGATCGCCTTCCGCACCAGGCCCCTGTACGTGCCGGTCACGCCCGCGCAGCAGGTGCTCGAGCAGTATCGGCAGGCCATCGAGCCGTTGCGACGCATCGGGGTCTTCGTCGTCCCGATCGTGCTGGGCCTCCTGGCGGGCTCGGGCTCGATGGGTGCCTGGAGCACCTACCTCCTGTGGCGCAACCGCAATGACTTCGGGGTGAAGGACCCGCAGTTCAACATGGACGTCGGCTTCTTCGTCTTCACCCTCCCGTGGCTCAACTTCGTCGTCAGCTTCGTCACCGTCGTGCTCGTTCTCGCGTTCATCGCTGCCGCGTTCACCCACTACCTCTATGGCGGGCTCCAGCTCCCAGGGAGAGGGCCCACGACCCGCGCCGCCTATGTCCACATCGGCATCCTCGGCGCCCTGATCGCGCTCACCCGGGCCGCCTCCTACTGGCTCGACCGCTACTCCCTGTCCACCCAGAAGGGCGGGCTGCTCACCGGCATCACCTACACCGACGCGAATGCCGTGCTGCCCACCAAGGCGATCCTCGCGGTCGCTGCGGTGATGTGCGCCGGCTTCTTCCTCGCGGCGATCTGGTCCCGGTCCTGGCGCCTGCCCATCACCGGAGCCGCTCTGCTCGTCGTCACCGCGGTCGTGGTCGGGGGCATCTACCCCGCGCTCATCCAGTCACTTCGCGTCAAGCCCTCGGAGAAGGCTCTGGAGGCACCGTTCATCCAGCGGAACATCAACGCGACGCGCACCGCCTTCGGGCTCGACAGGGTCACCCGGATCCCGAACCCGACGCCGCCGGCGCAGGACGACAAGCCGGCGCTGCGAGCCGCCGCCAACGCGATCCCGGGCGTGCGGATCATCGACCCCAACGTGGTCGCGCCGACCTTCCGCCAGCTCGAGGGGCAGCGCGACTACTACGCGTTCCCCGACACCCTCGACGTCGACCGCTACACCGTGGGCAACCAGACCCGCGACGCGGTGGTCGCGATGCGCGAGATCAACCTCGGCGGCCTGCCGGACAACCAGCGGAACTGGCTCAACGACCACACGGTCTACACCCACGGCTACGGCTTCTACGCCGCCTACGGCAACCAGCGCACCCCTGAGGGTGACCCGGTCTTCTTCGAGGGCGGGGGCCGCAACGTGCTGGGAAAGTACGAGCCCCGCGTCTACTTCGGTGAGCTCTCCCCGAACTACTCCATCGTCGGCGCTCCCGACGGGAGCAAGCCCGCGGAGTTCGACTTCCCTGCGGGCAACGACGGCGAGGCCGCGGTCAACAACACCTACTCCGGCGACGGGGGGGTCACCATCGGCTCCGGCATCCGACGCCTGGCGTATGCCGTGAAGTACCGGGAGGCGAACTTCCTCCTCTCCGGGGCGGTCAACTCCAAGTCCAAGATCCTGGACCACCGCACGCCCACCGAGCGGGTCGAGCGCGTCGCGCCGTGGCTCCGCCTGGACGGCAACGTCTACCCCGCGGTGATCGACGGACGCGTGCAGTGGATCGTCGACGGGTTCACCACCTCACCGAACTACCCCAACAGCCGCTTGCTCGACCTGGCCGACGCGACCTCTGACTCGGTGGCCGCGCGCTCCAACGTCGTCACGGTCGGTCAGGGCCAGCTCAACTACGTGCGGAACGCCGTCAAGGCGACCGTCGATGCCTACGACGGCAGCGTCAAGCTCTACGGCTGGGACACCACGGACCCGATGCTCAAGGCGTGGAGCAAGGCGTTCCCGGGGTCGGTGCGATCGCTCTCGGAGATCGACGGCAACCTCATGTCCCACATCCGCTACCCGCAGGACCTGCTCAAGGTGCAGCGCGAGCTGCTCACGGAGTACCACGTCACCGACCCCGGCAACTTCTTCAGCGCCACCGACAAGTGGCGCGTGCCGAGGGACCCGTCCCAGCCCGCCCAGGACCAGCCGGTGGTCTTCCAGTCGATCGCGATGCCCGGGGAGAAGGAGGCGGCGTTCTCGATCACCTCGCCCTTCGTGCCCAACAGCAACAGTGAGGGCGGACGGGAGATCCTGCGAGGGCTGCTCGCGGTGAACGCCGACGCTGGGAGCGATCCCGGGAAGCCCGCCGAGACCTACGGGTCGCTGCGGCTCCTGGAGTTCGGCGCGGCGACCCCAGCCGGTCCGGGTCAGGTGCTCAACCAGATCCAGAACTCACCGGTGCGCTCGCAGAACACCGCGGAGCAGCTCTCGCTGGCGCAGTACATCACCAACAACTCCGGGTCTGGCAAACAGCTGACGTTCGGGAACCTGCTCACCTTCCCGTTGGCGGGGAAGATGTTCTACGTCCAGCCCATCTACGTCCAGGCGTCAGCCGGTTCGGGCTCCTTCCCGCAGAACAAGATCAACGTCGCGGTCTACGGGTCCACGGTCGCCTGGGGTGACACCCTGGAACAGGCGGTCAGCGGATTGTTCGGCGCGAGTCAGGACGGCCAGGAGGCCGGCGACGGTGACAACACCGGCGGAGGGTCCACCGGTGGAACGACCCAGCCACCGACCGGCACAGCGGCCGCGCAGCTCGCCAAGGCACTCACCGAGGTGCAGGCAGCCTTCACAGCTGGGCAGGACGCGTTGAAGAAGGGTGACTTCACGGCGTACGGCGATGCACAGAAGCGCCTCGACGCGGCGATCAAGAAGGCCAGCTCCATCGCACCACTCCTGGACGCGGGACCCACGCCGAGCCCCTCCTCGACGGCCAGCCCGAGCCCCTCGCCGAGCCCCAGCGGCTGACCCTGACGGGCGGATTTGGCGCACGCCCGGTGCCTCGCGTACGCTCGGTCCTACCGAGCACGGTTCTTCGGAAACGTGACTCACTCATCGCGGGGTGGAGCAGCTCGGTAGCTCGCCGGGCTCATAACCCGGAGGTCGCAGGTTCAAATCCTGCCCCCGCTACCACGCAGCAGAGGGCGGGCCCATCGGGCCCGCCCTCTCTCGTCGTGAGGAGGGGGGTGCGCCGGGCTCCATTGGTCGATCTCCGCCCGCTCGACGTGAGGCTCCCCACGTCCATGCGGCGTCCGGCATACGGGCAGGTCGAGGAGTGTTCCACCGACATGACCACCCCCCACCGTGTCGTCGTCATCGGTTCAGGCTTCGGAGGTCTCTTCGGGACCCAGGCCCTCAAGCGCCGCAAGGACGTCGAGATCACCCTGATCGCCAAGACCGCCCAACACCTCTTCCAGCCCCTGCTCTACCAGGTCGCGACCGGCATCCTGTCCGAGGGCGAGATCGCACCGAGCACTCGGGAGATCCTCTCCCGCCAGAAGAACGCCCGAGTGGTCCTCGGCACCGTCACCGACGTCGACCTCGAGGCACGCACCGTCACCTCGAGCATCCTCGGTCGGGAGAGTGTCACCCCCTACGACAGCCTCCTGGTCTCGGCCGGCGCCGGCCAGTCGTGGTTCGGTCACGACGAGTTCGCCCGGCACGCACCCGGGATGAAGTCGATCGACGACGCCCTGGAGCTGCGCGGCCGCATCTTCGGCGCCTTCGAGCTCGCCGAGCAGGCTCGCTCGGAGGCCGAGTGCCAGCGTGACCTCACCTTCGTCGTGGTCGGCGCCGGCCCCACCGGGGTCGAGATGGCGGGGCAGATCGCGGAGCTGTCGGGGCGCACCCTGAAGAACGACTTCCGCCGCATCGACCCCACCGGCGCCCGAATCATCCTGCTTGACGGCGCGGACCAGGTGCTTCCCGCCTTCGGTGAGCGTCTGGGGGGCTCGGCCCGTCGGCGCCTCGAGGAGATGGGGGTCGAGGTGCGACTGGGCACGATGGTCACCGACGTCGACGACACCGGAATCACGGTCAAGGAGAAGGACGGCTCGAGCAGCCGCATCGAGGCGCTCACCAAGGTCTGGGCGGCCGGCGTGCAGGCCAGCCCCCTCGGTGCGCAGATCGGTGCGCAGTCCGGTGCCACCGTCGACCGCTCCGGTCGCGTCGAGGTGCTCCCCGACCTCACCGTGCCGGGCCACCCGGAGGTGTTCGTCGTCGGCGACATGATGTCGTTGGATGACCTTCCGGGCGTGGCGCAGGTGGCGATCCAGGGCGCTCGGTATGCCGCGAAGGAGATCACCGGAAGGCTGGACGGCAAGGAGGCACAGGCGCCCTTCACCTACTTCGACAAGGGGTCGATGGCGACCATCTCCCGGTTCAGCGCGGTCGCGTCGATCGGGAAGCTGCGCTTCTCCGGATTCCTGGCCTGGCTCTTGTGGCTGGGCGTGCACCTCGTCTACATCATCGGGTTCAAGAACCGGGTGACCACCCTGCTGCACTGGGCGGTGAGCTTCCTCGGCAGGGGGCGGGCGGAGCGGGTCGCGACCGAGCAGCAGGTCTTCGGCCGGCGCGCGCTCCACCTCCTTCCCCCCGAGGAGACCCCCACGATCCCCGGACACCCCGATGATGCCAGCGTCAGCGGTGTCGCAGAGCTGGAGGGGCGCCACCGTCTCGGTGGGTGAAGCACGCGATCGCCTCCCCACGTAGGGTGACCGCCATGCCGCTGGACTACCCCATCCACCGCCGGACCCTGGCCAACGGGCTGCGCGTCGCGGTCTCACCCGACCACACGGTGCCCAACGTCACCGTCAACATCTGGGTGGGGGTGGGGTCGCGGCACGAGACCTCCGGTCACACGGGTTTCGCCCACCTCTTCGAGCACCTGATGTTCCAGGGGTCGCAGAGCGTGCGCAGCGGGGAGCACTTCGAGGCGCTCATGGCCGAGGGCGCGAGGCTCAACGCAACCACGTGGTTCGACCGCACCAACTACTTCGAGACGGTGCCTACCGGAGCGCTGGAGCTCGCGCTCTGGCTGGAGGCGGATCGGCACGGACACCTCTTGGCCGCGGTCAACCAGGAGAACCTCGACAACCAGCGCGACGTGGTGAAGGAGGAGAAGCGCCAGCGCTACGACAACCAGCCCTACGGCAATGCCCTGATCGACGTGTATGCCGCGGTGTTCCCCCCGGGCCACCCCTACCACCACCCGACGATCGGGTCGATGGAGGACCTCGACGCGGCGAGCCTGGACGACGTCCACGAGTTCTTCCGCCGCCACTACGGCCCGGACAACACGGTGCTCACACTCTGCGGCGACATCACCGCGGATGCGGGCTTCGCGCTGGTGGAGCGCTACTTCGGCGACCTCCCCCCCGGGGGTCGCGAGCCGCGCAAACCGGTGGACCAGCTGGCCCCGCTCGACACGCCCGTGCGCGTCGAGCGCCACGAAGACATCCCCAACGACCGTCTGCACATCGCCTTCCGGCTCCCCGTCGACCACACGCAGGAGTTCCTCGCCGCCGACATCGCCCTGGACTGCCTGGGCGGGCTGGCGTCCTCGCGTCTCGTCCGCCGACTGGTGCGCCGGGAGCAGAGCGCACTGGGCGCGCACGCCACCGCGTGGGGGTTCGTCGACGGCGCCTCCCTCGGCTTCGTCGTCCTGGACGTCGCACCGGGCACCGACCCGGAGGTCGTGGAGGCGGCCTTCGTGGAGGAGCTCGAGTCCTTCCTTGCAGACGGGCCCAGCGCAGTCGAGCTCGAGGCCTCCCTCGCGCAGGCGGAGCGGTCCTGGCTCAGCGCGCTGGCCAGCCAGGAGGATCGCGCCGACATGATCAGCCACCACCTCTGCCTCCACGACGACCCCGAGGTGGTCAACACC
>JBDSNZ010000168.1:0-4038 GCA_039915055.1 Ornithinibacter sp. | reverse complement strand
TGGTGGTTCAGGCGGTCTCGGCGATCTGTTTGATCTCGGCGAGGGTCTTGGGGATCCCGGCGTGGGCATGCCGGGTGCGGTCCTCGATCTCGTCCACAGCCCGGTCGCCGAACTTGTCCGCGAACATCGACAGTCCCTCCGGCAGGAAGTCCCAGGTCTCGGTCAGCCGCGTGCCCTCTCCCTCCGCCTCGAAGGTGAAGCCCCACCGCACGAACCCGTTGCCCACGACCCAGGCGAACTCGCGGCCGCGTTCGGCCGCGACCACCTGAGACCGCGTCTCCCAAGCGCGGTCGGGGAGCTCGTTGTGCCCGGTGAACCAAGCGCCGACCCGACCTGCCTCGGCCTCGTCGTCCCACCAGCACGAAGTGCAGACGGGGCTCCACTCACCGGTCCGGGTGATGTCACTGACGAGGTCATAGACCGCCTCAGGGGTTGCCGCGACGATCACCGCTTCCTGATGGGTCCGCGACTCTGACCGCGTCATCCGCGCTCACTCCTTTGGCGACGGCTGCCACCATGCCAGTCCTCCTGCGAACCGACGGTGCCGGGCTCCACGCCGAACCCGATCAGCTGCGGCTTCTCGCGCAGGCTGCGCTTGAGCTCGGCGAAGCCGGGGAAGCGGGCCAGAGCGACCACGTGGTCCCACAGCTCCCCGGCCTGGTCGGGCTCGGGAAGCCGGCTGATCACGGGGCCGAAGAATGCCACCCCGTTCGGCGGCTCGAAGTGGATGATCGGCGTGCCGACGTCCTTGCCGGTCAACGCCAGAGCCTCGTCGCCGTCCGCGCGGATCGCGTCATCCCAAGAGGTGTCCTCCAGCGCGTCAGCGAGGGCAATGGGCAGATGCACCTCGCGCAGGATGGGCTCCAGGAACTCCCGCGTCCCGCGCCGCTCGCGGTTCGCCTCCTCGTCCGTAGCGTCGGCCGGCGGCGTGTCGAAGATGTGTGCCCCCAGGGCGGCCTGCAGCGAGTCCACGGCCTCGGCTCCGTGCTCCTGACGCGCCCGGGCGACCACGCGCAACAGGCGCAATCCGGCGGTGTGCCCGGCCTCGTACTCGGGCGGGAAGTGGGCGTCGTAGTCGACGTGCTCGTTGATCAGACGCAGCGAGATGAATCGCCAGTCCACCGACAGGTCGCGTTCGGCCTGCACCATCCGTATCCACTTGCTTGTCAACCAGCAGAAGGGGCACACCGGATCGAAGTAGAAGCGGATGTCAGCAGCTGTCATAGATCCACACTAGGACCCGGACCCACAGGTGGCGTCGGCCAACTGCCGACACGGACTGTGTCGCGATCACAGCGGTGCTGGGTCCTTTCGCTGCGACAGGGTCAGCGAGAAGTGAGACGCACGTGTGTCACCGGCGCCCAGATCGCGACGCGAACCATCCTCACTCGAGGCCGGCGACGTCGTTCGGCACGTCGACAGCTTGGGCCCGCAGAACCGCAAGGGGAACGGCCTCTATCGCGCGCTCGTGAGTGGCGGCGAGGACCACGGGGGCACTCACCCCGTCGGCGTGGGCCCGCAGCCAGTTGCGCGCAGTAACACACCAGCGGTCGCCGGGAACCAGCCCGGGAAACTGGTATTGCGGCGCTGGGGTCACCAGGTCGTTGCCGATCGAACGCTGGTGAGCGAGGAACTCTCCAGTGACCACGGCGCAGATGGTGTGGCTGCCGACGTCCTGCGGGCCGGTGGTGCAGGCGCCGTCCCGGTAGAAGCCGGTAACTGGGTCCATGCCACAGGGTTCGAGCTGGGTACCGAGAACGTTGCGCGCCATGTGAGCAGTGTGGCAGGACTGAGCCCAGAGGCGTCAGGCCGCAGGATCGTGCTCCGCGGACCGAACCCGTCTCGAAGATGCCACGAGCCCACGCTGGCGAGGCGCCTCACAGCGCCCGGACGCGGCTCCTCCTGCCTGTTTCCTGAATCGTCCGTCTACTCATGGCGCCGCGGCGCCGACCAGCGAGTGGTCTAGCGTCGGTGTGGTCCGGGTGCCTGGTCGTGTCTGCGGCGGGCGGATCGGGCCGTCGTTGTGGTCGCCATGAGAGGTGATCCCATGTCCGCTCGGAGAGTTCTTCTGCCGGTTCCAGCCTTCGTCGATGTCGACCCCTGGCCGGGCCCGAGAACGTAGAGATCGTCGACTACCACTGACCAAGGAGGAACACCGATGACGACAATTGCGCCGATCCACCCCGGAGAGGTCCTCCTCGAGGACTTCCTGACCCCGCTCGGGGTGACCCAACACCACCTCGCGATCTCCATCCGCGTCCCGCCATGCCGAATCAACGAGATCGTCCACGGCAAGCGCCGGATCACCGCCGACACCGCGCTCCGGCTGGCCCGCTACTTCGGCACCAGCGACCGGTTCTGGCTCAACCTTCAGACCCGATACGACCTCGAGCTAAAGAAGGACCACCTCCGCGCCGCCCTCGACCAGATCCACCCTCTTCAGAGCGCCTGACCACCCGTGCGCTACGCGGCGGAAAGACGCACCTCGAAGGGCGCGCGGATTGAGAGCATTCGAGTGTGCACCGTCGGAGGCCGCGGTTCTGCCGCCACCGACCGGCTCTCGGTCATTCCGTTGTGGGCAGGGTCGGGTGGTCGGTGGGGTAGATGCCGATCGCGAACCCGTACATGCTGTGGCCGGACCTCGGCATCTGGTCGAACTCATCGACTAGTTCGGTCATCCGGTCCCAGAACTGGGAGGCCTGATCCTCCGAGATGCGCGCATGCCGGATGAAGCCCCAGAGCTTTCCCTGCTCGAACGCCTGCGCGGACTCGCGTGCAGCCACCACGAGGTCGTTGAAGTCGCGTGGCATCTCTGCGCCCGCGGCTGGAGGCTCCGCAGCCACGTAGAACATGCGGGCGGCTCGTCCGTAGAAGCGCTCCTCTATCGCTCGCACCCTCCGGGTGCGTACCACCTGGAGCAGGCCGTTGCGGGTGAGTACATCAACGTGGTGTGCGACCGTGCTCTTGGGGCGCTCGACCGCGGCGGCGAGCTCGGTGACGGTCGCGGCCCGCTCGTGGAGGAGCTGCAAGATCGTAGTGCGCAGCGGGTGTCCGATGGCCTTCACCTGGGCAGGCCTGGTCAGCGCCATCCGATCGGCTAGTTCGTAGTCCGGGGGGTTGTCGGCCACAGCTGAGCAGACTAGCATCACGGAATGTTCCAAGATATTCGATCAATCCGAGGAGGCTGCTGACATGGCGCAAGTGCTGCTGTACCACCACATCCAGGGCCTCACCGAGGGAGTACGGGCCTTCGCCGACGACCTGCGACGGGCCGGGCACGACGTGCACACGCCCGACCTGTTCGAGGGCCGCACGTTCGGCAGCATCGAAGAGGGTTTCGGGTACGCCCGTGACAAGGGGTTCGACGCGATCCGGGAGCGCGGTGCCACCGCGGCCGACGAGCTTTCCCCCGAGCTCGTCTACGCCGGATTCTCCTTCGGTGTCACGATCGCCCAGCGGCTCGCGCAGACCCGGCCCAGTGCCCGCGGGGCACTGCTCATGTACTCGTGCCTCCCGGTCGCGGAGTTCGGGGAGGCATGGCCGGTGGGGGTGCCGGTGCAGATCCACGGCAAGGAGGGCGACGAGTTCTTCGAGGAGGACCTGCCGTCTGCACGCGAGCTCGCCGGGTCCGCGGCTGCCGCAGAGCTGTTTCTCTATCCCGGCGACCAGCACCTCTTCGCCGACTCCTCGCTCGACGCGTACGACCCAGACGCGGCCGCGCTGCTCATGGAGCGGGTGCGGGCGTTCCTCGCCACAGTCTGACCGGCGTGCCCCAACAAGCTGTGAACGCTTCACCGGCAAAACAAGCAGTGCGCTTCGGGATGCGCCGGCAGGCGGCGGTGTGTGGCAGGTGCGGATCGGCGACTGACGTCGACGATAGGGCGTCAGGGCCGGAACGCATTGATGCGGTCGATCAGGGCTGTGGCTGCGGCTGATGCTTCGTGGTGGAGGTCGGTCCAGTCGTCCTGGACCTCGCCACGGTATGACTGTGCGGCGAGATCCAGGATGCGCGCTTGGGCTGGTGCGAGGGTCGAACGC
>JBDSNZ010000130.1:0-3475 GCA_039915055.1 Ornithinibacter sp. | reverse complement strand
GAGGTCACGGGGTTGTCAGCGTGACGCCCGGCCATGTCGGCCTTGACGATGACGTTGTCGACGAAGCCGTAGTCCTTGGCCTCGGCCGCCGTGAACCAGCGGTCCCGGTCGGAGTCCTCTTCGATCTGCTCGATGCTCTGACCCGTGTGCTCGGCGATCAGCTCGGCCATCTGCTTCTTGATGTGCAGCAGCTGCTCGGCCTGGATCTTGATGTCCGAGGCGGTGCCGCCGATGCCACCGGAGGGCTGGTGCATCATCACGCGGGCGTGCGGGGTGGCGTAGCGCTTGCCGGGGGTGCCCGCGGAGAGCAGGAACTGGCCCATCGAGGCGGCCATGCCCATGGCGACCGTGGCGACGTCGTTGGGCACCCACTGCATCGTGTCGAAGATGGCCATCCCGGCGGTCACCGAGCCACCCGGGGAGTTGATGTAGAGCCAGATGTCCTTCTCGGAGTCCTCCGCTGCCAGCAGAAGCATCTGGGCACAGATCGCGTTGGCGTTGTCATCACGCACGTCGGACCCGAGGAAGATGATGCGCTCCTTCAGGAGCCGGTTGTAGATGTGGTCGTCCAGACCGGCCTGGGGGCCAGGGCCGGCGGCGACGATCTCGGTGCTTGTCACGCTGGTGTCGCTCCTCGTCGATGGGCGGGATCTGCTTGTCAGTGACCCTAACGCGCAGCCCCGACGCCGATACTCCCGGTATGCCGCGTGTTCGCCCTGAGCGCAACGCCCAGCCGGCATCCCCGGTGACGTCCCGATGCTCAGGTCAGGCGATCGGGCTCTGCGCGTGCGGTGCACCCTCGGGGGCCCCGTCCCGCGACTCCTCGACCACTCCCTCGGGGGGGCGAACGGACTGGACCACGCCGAGGGCGAGGATGGCCAGCGCTCCGACCACGAGCAACGAGTGCAGCACGCCGACCCGGTCGCCGAGCAGGCCCAGCACCGGAGGGCCCGCCAGGAAGGCGGCATACCCGATGGTCGCGACCACGGACATCCGCGCCGCCGCGCGCTCTGGGTCGTCGGCACTGGCACTCATCCCGACCGGGAAGCCCAGGGCTGCCCCGACGCCCCAGACCGCCGCACCGAGGAAGGCCAGCCACGCGCCCCCGAAGATCACGAGCGCGGCACCGAGGACTGCGAGGAGGAAGCTGGCGCGCAGCACCGGCACCCGCCCGTGCCGGTCCAGCAGGGAGGTCCCGACGATCCGCGCGATCGTCATGAAGCTGAGGAAGGTGGCGAAGCCCAACACGCCCGCCCACGCCGGGAGCTCGTGGCCCTCGACGAACGCGACGGCGAGCCAGTCGTTTGCCGATCCCTCGGTGAACGCGGCCGCAAACACCACCACGCCGATGAGCAGGGTCCGCGGCTCCAGCCAGGCAGAGCGGTGCCGTCGGCGGGCCGACGCGGCCGCCTCCTGGTGCTCGACCGAGCGCGGGAGGAACTGCGGCAGCGCCCACGACGCCAGGGCCACCGCGATGAGGATCGTGCCGATGAAGTGCACGGTCAGGGGCACCCCGGCGAAGGACATCACCGACCCGACCAGGGCCGAGACCACCGTCCCCCCGCTGAAGGCTGCATGGAAGTGGGGCATGACCGAGACCCCGAGCTCGCGCTCGACGGAGGCGCCCTCGAGGTTCATCGCGACGTCCCACACGCCGACGCCGAGCCCGATGAGGAACAGCCCCCCGGCGACGGGGAGCCGGGAGCCTCCGGCATCGACGACGGCGCCGACGACGACCAGACCGGTCATCGCCACCGCCATCCCCAGCGCAACGGCGCGGGCCGCGCCGATCCGGTCCGTGATCCGCCCGGCGAGCGGCAGGCCGGTGACCGACCCGACGCTCGCGGCGAACAGGGTCATCCCGAGCTCCCCCGCCGACAACCCGAGGGACGCCTTCGCATCGGCGATGCGGGAGGCCCACGACGCGAACACCAGGCCGGCGAGGGCGAACGCCACGAAGACGGAGAGTCGGGCGCTGCGCAGGCCTTCGAGCGAAAGGCCCGATCCGGTGGTCGCAGCAGCGTCGGGACGGGTCACGGGGGTCATTCTTCCTCGGTGTCAGGGCGATCGGGACAGGTCGGGTGGATCGGTCCGCGGCGTCGAATCGATTCGATCGAATCGATTCGATATTGTGACCCGAGTGAGCGCCCCTCGTCAAACGCCGCCGCGTCGTCCCACCCTGCGCGACGTCGCCGAGCGCGCCGGGGTCTCGACGTCCACGGCATCCCTCGTCTTCAGCGGCAAGGGGCCGGTTGCCGACGCGACCGCAGAGCGGGTGCGCGCTGCCGCGGAGGAGCTGGCGTATGCCGGTCCCGACCCGTTGGCCTCCTCACTGCGCCACGGCCGCGTGGGAACCATCGCCGTGATCGTGGAGGGCCCACTGCAGTACGCGTTCAGCGACCCGTTCGCCCTCGGCATCCTCGACGGCCTCGCCCGTGAGCTCGATGCCGCTGGACGCACGATGCTCCTCGTGGCCCAGCCGGCCGACGATCCCGAGCGAGCCGTGGCCCAGCTCGCGACGCAAGCTGTCGATGCGGCCGTCTTCCCGCTGTGTGGCGATCGGGACAACCCGGTGGTGGCCCACCTCGTCGCCCGCGGCATCCCTCTCGTCGGGTCCGGGGCACCGGTCGACCCGCACGTCGTGCACGTGCTCACCGACGAGCACGCCGCGATGGGGCTCACCACGGCGCACGTGCTCGAGCTCGGTCACACCCGGCTCGGGCACCTCAGCATGCCGCTCTCCCCCGGGACGAGCACCGCCGTCGTCGGTCCGCGCGAGGTCTCGGCAGCACGGTTTCCCGACGCAGCGCTTCGGGTGGCGGGCTTCCAGGCCCTGGCCGGCCTGGGCGCTCCCGTCGTCGCGGCAGCCGACCTGTCGGTCGCGGCCGGGGAGGCCGCCGCGCACCTGCTCCTCGACGTCGCGCCAGAACGCCGGCCGAGTGCCATCGTGGCTCAGGCAGACCTGTTGGCGGCGGGCGCGCTCCGGGCCGCGGAGTCGCTCGGGCTGCGGGTGCCGCAGGACCTCTCCGTCACCGGTTTCGACGGGGTGGTGCTGCCGTGGCTGGACCACGTGTTGACCACGGTCGTCCAGCCCGGGCCGGAGAAGGGGGCCCGGATGGGTCACCTGGTACGGCTCCTGCTCGAGGGGGAGACCCCGCGCGACGAGCCGTTCCCGGTATGGCTGAGGGTGGGGACGACCACGTCGTCCCCACCCTCAGCGCGCTGAGACCAGCGCTCAGGCCTTCGCGGCCTCGGGCTCGTCGACCGGGCTCTCGTCGGCGGGGGCCTCGTCGGCCGGGCTCTCGTCGGCCGGGCTGTCCTCGGCGGGGTCCTCCTCGGCGGTGTCGCCTTCGACACCCGCGAGCGCCTGGGCGAGGGCGTCCTGGTCGTCCTGGGGCACGAGCTCGTCGAGGTCGATGGTCTTGCCGTCGGTGTCGGTGATGCTCGCCTGGTCGAGCACGGCGGCCAGCGCCTT
>JBDSNZ010000057.1:0-4799 GCA_039915055.1 Ornithinibacter sp. | reverse complement strand
CGGGGGAGGGGCGGCTCAGTGGCCCCCGCCGGTGAGGCGATCGAGGAGGGTGCCCAGGCGAGCGGGTCGAGCCGTGCGGGCCTCCTCCCGCTCGGCGAGCCCGGCGAGCTGGAGGCCCGCGTTGACTCCCAGCCAGCGCAGCGGTTCCGGCTCCCAGCGCCTGGAGCTGTGGCCCACCCAGGGAAGCTCGGTGATAGCGGTCTCGCGGCCCAGCACGAGGTCGGCCAGGGTGCGTCCCGCGAGGTTCGTCGCCGCGACCCCGTCCCCGACGTATCCGCCGGCCCTCCCGGTGCGGGTGCCGGGGTCGTAGGTCACCGTGGGGTGCCAGTCCCTGGCGATCCCCAGCGGGCCGCCCCACGCATGCGTGAAGCTCACCCCACCGAGCTGGGGGAGCATCACGGCCAGGGTCTCCCGCAGGGCCGCGAAGACCCGCTCGTCGTGGTCGAACTCGGGGCGGATGCTCGAGCCCCAGTGATAGGGCGCGCCTCGACCCCCGAACGCGATCCGGTCATCGACGGTGCGTTGCCCGTAGATGACGACGTGGCCGTGGTCGGAGAACACCTCCCGCTGCGCCAGCCCCACCCCCGACCACTGCTCCGGCGTGAGGGGCTCGGTCGCGACCATGAGGGAGTAGACCGGCGCGATGCTCCGCTCGTGCCCGGGCATCCTCGCAGTCCACCCCTCGGTGGCGAGCACCACGTCGTGTGCGGTGATGCGGCGCCCGTCGGGCAGGACGACCACCCCGTCGCCGGCTCGCGCCACCCTGGTCCCCTCGACGATGCGCCCACCGAGGCGGCGCACTGCAGCCGCGAGTCCGTCGACGAGGCGGCGCGGGTGCACCCTCGCGCAGTGCGGCGTGAAGGTTGCCCCCCGGGTGCCCTGCACGTCGAGGCGCTCCCGGCTCTCGGCCGCGTCGAGCCACACCGTGCCGGTGTCCCAGGAGGCTTCCGACGCGGCGGCTGCCCGCGCGCGGGCCTCCTGTGCGGGGGTGCGGGCGACGACGAGCGCCCCGCCCTTGGTGAAGCCGCTGCCGAAACCCTCGTGCGCGTCGACCCGTCCGACCTCGTCGACGGTGTCGCGCAGCGCTTCCAGCTGGGCCAGGGCAGCGGTGCGACCGTGCTCGGCGGCCATCGTGTCGGGGGAGACGGGCCACAGGGCCGACACCCAGCCGCCGTTGCGCCCGCTCGCGCCGAAGCCGGTGTGCTCCGCCTCGAGGACGAGCACGTCGAGGTCAGGGCGGGCGAGGAGGAGGTAATAGGCCGTCCACAGCCCGGTGAACCCACCACCGACGATCGCGACGTCCACCGCGTGGGGAATCTCGCGCCCCCCGTCACCGCCGCGGGGTGCGTGCGGGTCGGCCGAGGACGGAGCCGCCGAGGGGTCCGTCCACCACAACGGCTCCGTGTGGGGCTCGGCTCGGCCCGAGGTCATCTCAGAGGTGGTTCTCGGCCTCGGTGAGCACCGAGCGCAGACGCCGCTCGATCTCGTCGAACTCGGCCGGGCCCATCGTCAGGGCCGGCGCGAGCTGGACCACCGGGTCTCCGCGGTCGTCGGCGCGGCAGTAGAGGCCGGCCTCGAAGAGTGCCTTGGAGAGGAACCCGCGCAGCAGGCGCTCGGACTCGGCCTCGTCGAAGGTCTCCCGGGTGACCTTGTCCTTGACGAGCTCGATGCCGTAGAAGTAGCCGGCGCCGCGCACGTCACCGACCAGGGGCAGGTCGAGCAGCTTCTCGAGCGTGGACTTGAAGATCGGGGCGTTCTCCTTCACCCGGTCGTTCAGGCCCTCACGGTCGAAGATGTCCAGGTTGGCCATCGCGGCCGCGCAGGAGACGGGGTGCCCGCCCCAGGTGTACCCGTGCGGGAAGGCGGTGTTGCCCTTGCGGTAGGGCTCGAAGAGCCGGTCGCTCGCGATCATCACGCCGAGCGGTGCGTAGCCGCTGGTGATGCCCTTGGCGGTGGTGATGATGTCGGGCTGGTAGCCGAAGTCCTGGCACGCGAACATCGAGCCGATGCGACCGAATGCGCAGATCGTCTCGTCGGAGACGAGCAGCACGTCGTACTCGTCGCAGATCTCCCGGACCCGGTCGAAGTAGCCGGCGGGCGGCGGGAAGCAGCCACCGGAGTTCTGCACCGGCTCGAGGAAGACGGCCGCGACCGAGTCGGGCCCCTCGAACTCGATGGCTTCGGCGATCCGGTCAGCGGCCCAGCGGCCGAACGCCTTCTCGTCATCGCGCAGGTGCTCCGGCGCGCGGTAGAGGTTGGTGTTGGGCACCTTGTGCCCGCCGGGCACCAACGGCTCGAACGGCACCTTGGCGTCGGGGATGCCGGTGATCGACAGGGCGCCCTGCGGCGTGCCGTGGTAGGCGATGGAGCGGGAGATCACCTTGTGCTTGGTGGGCTTGCCGGTGAGCTTGAAGTACTGCTTGGCCAGCTTCCACGCGGTCTCGACGGCTTCGCCGCCACCGGTGGTGAAGAAGACCCGGTTGAGGTCGCCCGGCGCGTTGTGGGCGAGACGCTCGGCGAGCTCGATGGCTCGCGGGTGGGCGTAGGACCACAGTGGGAAGAACGCGAGCTCCGAGGCCTGCTTGGCCATCGCCTCGGCGATCTCGGTGCGTCCGTGACCGACGTTGGCCACGAACAGGCCGGCCAGGCCGTCGATGTACTCCTTGCCGTGGTCGTCCCAGATCCGCCACCCGTCGCCGCGGGTGATGATCGGCACGGGCTGCCCCATCCCTCCCGTCGCCGTGTCCTCGAAGACCGAGTGGCGGGTGAAGTGCATCCACAGGTGGTCACGTGCGGCGTCGCTGTAGAGCGCGCCACCCGGTGTGCGGCGGTCGGAGCCCTGCTCCGTGCTCTCGGACGGTGTGATGGTCATCTCGTACCCCAGTTGTAGTGCTGCTTGTTGAGTTTCAGGTAGACGAACGTCTCGGTCGTCGTGACGCCCCGCAGCGTGCGGATGCGCGTGGTGATGAGCTCCAGCAGGTGGTCGTCGTCCTCGCACACGACCTCGGCGAGGATGTCGAAGCTCCCAGCCGTGGTGACGACGTAGTCGACCTCGGGCATCGCCGTGAGGGCGGCACCGACGTCGAGGAGGTCACCCTCGACCCGGATGCCGATCATGGCCTGCCGACGGAAGCCCACCTGGAGCGGGTCGGTGACGGCGACGATCTGCATGACGCCGGCCTCCAGCATCCGCTGGACGCGCTGCCGGACGGCGGCCTCGGAGAGCCCGACCGTCTTGGCGATGGCGGCGTAGGACTGCCGGCCATCCTCCTGGAGCAGCTCGATGATCTGCTTCGCGACGTCATCGAGCCGGGTCTCCGGAGGCGGTCTCTCGGTCCTGTGGGTGCGTGTCACCGCGCCATCGTGTCGCCGATTCGATGGCTGCGCAAGTCCTCGAGTGACGGAATCCGTATCGCTCGGGCCACGAATCCGCATCTTTCCCTCGAAATACCTCGATGACCCTAGTGATTTCGCTCATGTCGCGGTTAGAGTTCCGGCACAGCCCCGTCCCGTGGACCCTTTTGGAGTGCCGAGCACATGAGCAGTCCCCGCATCCTTCGCAACTTCATCAACGGTGAGTACACCGACGCCCGATCCGAGGCGCGCACCGACATCGTCAACCCCGCCACGGGTGCGGTCGTGGCCTCCGCCCCGGTCAGCGGTGCCGAAGACGTGGATGCCGCCTACGCCGCGGCGGACACGGCATTCCGGCAGTGGGGTCGCACGACACCGAGTGAGCGCCAGCAGGCGCTGCTCAAGCTCGCCGACGCGATCGAGGACCGCGCCGAGGAGATCATCGCGCTGGAGTCCGAGAACACCGGCAAGATCCGTGCGCTGACCGCGAGCGAGGAGATCCCGCCGATGGTCGACCAGCTCCGGTTCTTCGCCGGGGCCGCGCGCGTGCTCGAGGGCAAGGCTGCCGGTGAGTACCTGGCGGGCCACACCTCGTGGATCCGTCGCGAGCCGATCGGCGTCGTCGGCCAGGTGACCCCGTGGAACTACCCGCTGCTCATGGCGGTGTGGAAGATCGCCCCCGCCCTCGCTGCGGGCAACACGGTGGTGCTCAAGCCGAGCGACACGACCCCCGAGACCACGCTGCTGCTGGCCGAGATCGCCTCGGAGTTCCTTCCCTCGGGCACCCTGAACGTCATCACCGGCGACCGTGACACCGGCCGCGCGCTGGTCGAGCACCCCACCCCGGGACTGGTCGCCATCACCGGCTCGGTGCGCGCCGGCGCAGAGGTCGCCGCCGGTGCGGCGCCCAACGTCAAGCGGGTGCACCTCGAGCTCGGTGGCAAGGCCCCCGTCATCGTCTTCGACGACGCCGACCTCGAGGCCGCCGTCGAGGGCATCGCCATCGCGGGCTACTTCAACGCCGGCCAGGACTGCACCGCGGCGACCCGGGTGCTCGCTGCGCCGCACATCCACGACGACTTCGTGGCGGCACTGGCGGAATACGCCAGGAACTCCGCCCCGGTCGGTATGCCGGATGACGAGGACGCGCTGTTCGGGCCGGTCAACAACGCCGCGCAGCTCCAGCGGGTGGCGGGCTTCATCGACCGCATCCCTTCCCACGCCACGGTGTCCGCAGGTGGCAACCGCCGCGCAGACCTCGGCGACGGCTTCTTCCTCGAACCGACGGTGCTCTCCGGGCTCCGCCAGGACGACGAGGCCATCCAGAACGAGATCTTCGGCCCGGTCATCACCGTGCAGCGGTTCACCGACGAGGAGGAGGCGCTGCGCTGGGCCAACGGTGTCGACTACGGTCTGGCGTCCTCGGTGTGGACCAAGGACTTCGG
>JBDSNZ010000025.1:0-15716 GCA_039915055.1 Ornithinibacter sp. | reverse complement strand
TCCTGTGGTGGAACGCCGCACCGGCGCAGATCTTCATGGGCGACACCGGGTCCCTCGCCTTGGGCGGCGCCATGGCCGGGCTGGCCATCCTCACCCGCACCGAGCTCCTCGTCGTCATCCTCGGCGGCCTCTTCGTCACCATCACCCTCTCGGTCATCATCCAGGTCATCTCGTTCAAGACCACCGGGAAACGGGTCTTCCGGATGGCCCCCCTCCAGCACCACTTCGAGCTGCTCGGCTGGCAGGAGGTGACGATCGTCATCCGGTTCTGGATCGTTGCAGGCCTCTTCGTCGCGCTCGGGCTGGGTCTCTTCTATGCCGAGTGGGTCGTGGGAGCGTGACGAGCGACCCACCGGCATCCGGCCGCGTCGCCGGCCTCACCCATCGCGATGCCGACTGGGCCGGGCTCGCCGTGGTCGTCGCAGGTCTCGGCATCAGCGGTTTCGCCGCAGCCGACGCACTGCTCGAGCGCGGCGCCCGGGTGAGCGTCGTCGACGTCGCCGTGCCGGCCGAGGGCTCGGTGGCGTCGGAGCGGGCCAGGATCCTCGGCATCCTCGGAGCAGAGCTGCGACTCGGGCCCGATCACACGGACCGGATGCCGGGCCGGCAGGTCGACCTGGTCGTGACCTCCCCGGGGTGGCGGCCGGACCAGCCGCTCCTGGTGCAGGCTGCTGCCCTCGGGGTGCCGGTCTGGGGCGAGGTCGAGCTCGCCTGGCGGATGCGGCCCAGCCACGGCGCCGCACCCTGGCTGACGGTGACCGGCACCAACGGCAAGACGACCACCGTGCAGATGCTCACCGCGATCCTGCGGGCCGCGGGGTTGCGGGCCTGCAGCGCAGGCAACGTCGGCACCCCGATCCTCGAGGCCGTGCTGGACCCCCAGCCCTTCGACGTCATCGCCGTGGAGCTGTCGAGCTTCCAGCTGCACTGGTCGCACTCGATCGCACCGAGGGCCTCGGCCTGCCTGAACATCGCTCCCGACCACGTCGACTGGCACGGTTCGCTGGAGGAGTACACCGCTGCCAAGGGGAAGGTCTACGAGCGCACCGAGGTCGCCTGCATCTACAACGTGCAGGACGAGAGCACCATGCGCCTGGTCGAGGCCGCGGACGTTCAGGAGGGATGCCGCGCGGTCGGGTTCACCCTCGGGCTGCCCGCACGCTCGATGGTGGGGATGGTGGACGACGTCCTCGCGGACCGCGCGTTCATCGAGCAGCGCGCCACCTCGGCCGCGGAGCTCGCGACCCTGGCCGACCTGCGCGGTGACGGACCGAGCCCTGCTCCGCACCTCGTGGCCAACGCGCTGGCGGCGGCGGCACTGGCACGGGCCCACGGCGTGCCCGCGGCCGCAGTCAGCTCCGGCCTGCGGGCCTTCGTGCCCGAGCCGCACCGGATCGCCGAGGTCGGGACGGTCCGCGAGGTCAGGTGGGTCGACGACTCCAAGGCCACCAATCCGCACGCGGCACAGGCGAGCCTGGCGGCCTACGACTCGGTGGTCTGGATCGCCGGAGGCCTGCTCAAGGGAGCCGACGTCGACTCCCTCGTCGCCGGGGCCGTCGATCGGCTTCGTGGTGTCGTGCTCATGGGGCGCGACCGGGCCGCCATCGCCGAGGCACTCGCCCGACACGCACCGGATGTCCCCGTCCTCGACGTCGAGGACACCGACACTGGTGCCATGGACCGGGTCGTGGCGGAGGCGCTCTCGCTCGCCCGAGCGGGCGACGTGATCCTGCTCGCCCCCGCGGCCGCGTCCATGGACATGTTCGCCGACTACGGCGCGCGCGGTGACTCCTTCGTCGAAGCGGTCCGCCGGCTCGCCGCAGGGGAGTAGCCGTGAGCAGCACCACCGCCCCGAACCGGACCAAGGCAGCAGCGGCGACGGCGACCAGCCGGCCGCGCGACTGGCTCGCCCGCCTCGACTCGCCGGTGACGACCTACTACCTCCTGGTGTGCGTGACCGCGGCCCTCGTGATCTTCGGCCTGATCATGGTGCTCTCGGCCTCCTCGATCGTGTCCCTGGACACCACGTCCTCGGCCTACTCGATCTTCCTCAGCCAGCTCGTCTTCGCCGTCATCGGCACGGTCGCGCTCGTCGTCGCCTCACGCATCCCGGCCAGCGGGTGGAAGAAGCTGGCGCTGCCGATCCTCGTCGTGGCCGTGGTGCTCCAGCTGCTCGTGTTCACGCCGCTGGGAGTGGCCGTGCAGGGAAACCGCAACTGGATCCGGGTGGGCCCGGTCACCGTGCAGCCCTCCGAGCTGATCAAGCTCGGCCTGGTGCTGTCGGGGGGGTTGATCCTGGGAGCCAAGCGCAAGCACCTGTCCTCCTTCACCCACGTCGTGGTCCCCTGGCTCGTGCCGCTCGTCGCGGTCGCGGTCGCGGCCGTCGCGATCGGCCACGACCTGGGCACCGTGATGATCCTCGGGGCGATCGTTGCCGGGGTGCTGTTCGCCGCGGGGATCCCGTTGCGCTGGTTCGCGTTCGCTGGCACGCCGTTCGTGGCCGTGGTGATCGCGTTCGTGGTCACGAGCCCCAACCGGCTCGGGCGCTTCGACGTGTGGTTGGGGCGGGACACCAACGAGTTCGGTGCCGCCCGCCAGCCGCTCCACGGTCGCTACGCCCTCGCTGACGGGGGCTGGTTCGGTCTGGGGCTCGGTGCCAGCCGGGAGAAGTGGGGGCTGCTCTCCGAGCCGCACAACGACTTCATCTTCGCGATCATCGGCGAGGAGCTCGGTCTCCCGGGCACCATCGCGGTGCTCGTCCTCTTCGCGGGTCTGGCGCTGGCCTGCTACCGGCTCGTCACCCGGTCCTCGGACTTCTTCGTCCGGGTCTGCACGGCCGGCGTCATGACGTGGATCCTGGTGCAGGCGCTGATCAACATCGGCGCGGTCATCAACCTGCTTCCCGTCATCGGCGTGCCCCTGCCGCTCGTGTCCTCGGGTGGGTCCTCGCTCGTGACGACGATGTTTGCCCTGGGCATCCTGCTGTCCTTCGCCAGGTCCGAACCCGGTTGTGCCGAGGCGCTCTCCGCGCGCCCGTCGGCGATGCGCCGCACCCTGGCAGTGCTTCCCGGGCCGCTCGGGCGCCGGGCGCGGCGGTGACCGCCCGCGGCCCCTCGTCGGTTCTCCTCGCGGGGGGTGGCACCGCAGGGCACGTGTCCCCGCTGCTGGCGCTGGCCGACTGTTTGCGACGGCGAGACCCGCAGGTGCGGATCTCCGTGCTGGGCACTGCTGCCGGGCTGGAGGCCAGGCTCGTCCCGGAGCGTGGCTACCCGCTGATCGAGGTGCCGAAGGTGCCGTTCCCCCGCAGACCCTCCGGTGAGCTGCTGCGCCTGCCGGGGAACCTCCGCGCGGCCGTGCGGGCTGCGGCCGGGGCCATCGAGTCGACGGGTGCCGAGGTCGTCGTGGGGTTCGGCGGCTACGTCTCGGCCCCGGCATACCTCGCCGCACGGCGCAGCGGCACGCCCGTGGTGGTCCACGAGCAGAACGCGCGCCCCGGGCTGGCCAACCGGCTCGGCGCCCGGTCGGCGGCAGCAGTGGGCGTGACCTTCCCCGGCACCAGGCTGCGCCACGCCACCGTGACCGGGATGCCGTTGCGCAGCGAGATCACCACGCTCGACCGCGCTGCGTCCAGGGCTGCCGCACGCGAGCACTTCGGCCTGGTCGATGCCCCCACGCTCCTCGTCACGGGTGGCTCGCTCGGTGCGCAGCGACTCAACGACGCCTTCTCGGCGGCGGCTGCTGCTCTGTCTGCCGCCGGGGTGCAGGTGCTGCACGTCACCGGCGCCGGCAAGGAGGTCTCGGTGGAGGCGTCGGGGCCCGTGCCCTACGTCGTGCTGCCCTACTGCGACCGGATGGACCTGGCTTACGCGGCCGCCGACCTGGTGGTCGCCCGTTCCGGCGCCAACACGGTCTGTGAGCTCACTGCCGTGGGGCTCCCGGCGATCTATGTCCCCCTCCCCATCGGCAACGGTGAGCAGCGGCTCAACGCCGCGAACGTGGTAGCCGCGGGTGGGGGCCGCCTCGTCGAGGATGCCGAAGTGACCCGCGAGTGGGTCGAGAGCGTCGTCGTTGCCCTGGTGTTGGACCGCGAGCGGCTCGCCACGATGGCGCGTGCCGCCGCGTCGGTCGGTGAGCGCGACGGGGACGAGCTGCTCGCCGACCTCGTCACCGTCGCCCTCGGGCGGGCCTGACCCGTGGACGGCTTCGCACCGCGATTCGACGTCACCGGGCCCGTACCGCTGTTGGACGGTCTCGGGCACGTCCACCTCATCGCCATCGGTGGGGCGGGGATGTCGGCGGTGGCCAGGCTCCTCCTCGCGCGTGGGCTGGAGGTCAGCGGCTCCGACCGGGCCGACGGACCGGCCCTGGACGGCCTTCGCGCCGACGGCGCGACGGTCTTCGTCGGTCACGCGGCCGAGCACGTGGAGGGTGCCGACACCGTGGTGGTGTCCTCCGCCATCGCGGAGGACAACGTCGAACTGGCCGCCGCCCGAGCCGCCGGCCTCACGGTGCTGCACCGCTCGCAGGCCCTGGCCGCGACGATGGCCGGCACGCGCAGGGTCGCGGTCGCCGGGGCCAACGGCAAGACCACCACGACGTCGATGCTCACCGTCGCCCTCGCCCATGCCGGGGTCGACCCCTCCTTCGCCGTGGGTGCCGAGATCGGCCAGCTCGCCACCAACGCGGCGATCGGGCGCGGGGAGGTCTTCGTCGTCGAGGCCGACGAGTCCGACGGGTCCTTCCTCGCCTACCGTCCCGACGTCGCGATCGTCACCAACGTCCAACCCGACCACCTCGACTTCTACGGCAGCGTCGCGGCGGTCCATCAGGCGTATGCCGCATTCGCCGGTTCGATCCGCGACGGGGGGCTGCTCGTGGCATGCCACGACGACCTCGGTTCGCGTGAGCTGGCGGAGCGGGTGGCCGGCTCCGGCATCGCGGTGGTGACCTACGGGAGCGGGGTCGGCGCCGACCTGCGGATCGGGGCGTCCTCGAGCAGGGGCCTCGGCACGCGCACGACGATCCAGCACCTGGGCGATGAGCACTCGCTCGAGCTCCTGGTCCCTGGCCGGCACAACGTCGAGAACGCCTGTGCCGCAGTGCTGGCAGCGACCGTGGGCCTGGGTCTCGAGATCGACGACGTGCTGGCAGGGCTGGCGACCTTCGCAGGCGCCAGGCGCAGGTTCGAGGTGCGCGGAGAGGTGCGCGGTGTGACCGTGATCGACGACTACGCCCACAACGCACCCAAGGTCGCTGCGGTAGTCGGCACCGCTGCCGAGATCGTGCGCCGCTCCGGAGCGGGAGCGCTGCGGGTGCTCTTCCAACCGCACCTCTACTCGCGCACCAGGGACTTCGCGGATCAGTTCGCGCAGGCGCTGGCGCCCGCCGACGATGTCGTGGTCCTCGATGTCTACGGCGCACGGGAGGAGCCGATGGTAGGCGTGAGTTCCGCGCTGGTGGCGGGCCCGCTGACCGGCCTCGAGCACGGCCCGGACCTCGTCGAGGTCGGCGGGTCCATGGAGGAGGCCGCGCGACGGGTGGCGCGACGAAGCTCTGCCGGGGACCTCGTCCTGACCGTCGGAGCCGGTGACGTCACGCGCCTGGCAGCCGTGGTGCTGCAGACGCTGGGAGAGAGTGGGGGAGCGCAGTCATGAGCCTCGGGACGAACACCTCGTCGAGCAGGGACACCAGGGGGGTCGCCTCCTCCGCCACCCGCTTCCGGGAGCGCGCCCTGGCCCGTCGGAGGCGACCGTGGCGCCGGGTGCTGGTGGCGCTGACCGCCGCCGGGGTCGTGGCCGCGATGGTCTGGCTCTTCGGGTGGAGCACCCTCCTCGGGGTGCGCAGGGTCGAGGTCATGGGCATGGCGGGCGCGCAGGCGAAAGCCGTCGCGGCGCTCGTCCAGGTGCCCGACGGAACGCCACTCGCGCGGGTCGACACCGGGGCGGTCGCCGGGCGCGTCCGCGGCGAGCCGCGGGTCGCCGAGGTGTCCGTGCGGCGATCCTGGCCGGGCACGCTGGTGGTCGACGTGGTCGCTCGGACCCCCGCCATCGTCGTGCGAAACCCTCAAGGTCAACTAGAGGTCGTGGATGCGACGGGGGTGTCGTTCGGCGTCGTGAAGAAGGCTCCGGCCGGGGTCCCGGTGGTCACCGCGCTCGGGGCCCAGGGCACGAGCCGCGGGGCACTCAAGGCAGCGCTCGCCCTGTTGGACGAGCTGCCGCCCGAGCTCGCGTCCGACGTCTCGGCGGTTCGGGTGAGCAGCGCGACCCTGATCACCTTCACCCTGGGCGGACGCACCATCGTGTGGGGCGGCGGGGACGAGGCGGCACGCAAGGTCGAGATCCTCCGCGCGCTGCTCGCGACAGATGCCAAGACCATCGACGTGAGCGCTCCGGACACCCCCGTGACCCGTTGAGCGGTCGACGCCCCGTGTGACTGGTGGGGCTGGCGGGGCGATTGGGGCGGCTGTGGCCCTTCGTGCGAGGATTTCCCCGAAGATGTCGCGACACGCCCACGGGGTTCGTTGCCCGAGCCCGCACCCCGACCTAGCGTCATCCCATAGCACCGTGACCAAACCGTAACCGTCAAGGAAACGTCCAGGGTTTCGGGAGAGCTCAACCAGACCTGACAGACCATCGTGAACCAGTGGAAGGCCGCAAAGTGGCAGCACCCCAGAACTACCTCGCCGTCATCAAGGTCGTCGGCATCGGCGGCGGCGGTGTCAACGCCATCAACCGGATGATCGAGGTCGGCCTCAAGGGCGTCGAGTTCATCGCGGTCAACACCGATGCGCAGGCGCTGCTCATGAGCGACGCGGACGTCAAGCTCGACGTCGGTCGCGAACTGACCCGCGGGCTCGGCGCCGGTGCCGACCCCGAGGTCGGCAAGAAGGCCGCCGAGGACCACGCCGAGGAGATCGAGGAGGTCCTCAAGGGGGCTGACATGGTCTTCGTGACCGCGGGCGAGGGCGGTGGCACCGGAACCGGTGGGGCTCCCGTGGTCGCCAAGATCGCCAGGGGCCTGGGCGCCCTGACGATCGGCGTTGTGACCCGCCCGTTCACCTTCGAGGGCCGGCGGCGCGCCAACCAGGCGGAGGCCGGCATCGCCTCGCTCCGCGACGAGGTGGACACCCTCATCGTCATCCCCAACGACCGGCTGCTCTCGATCAGCGACCGCGGCGTCTCCATGCTCGACGCGTTCCGCAGCGCCGACCAGGTGCTGCTCTCGGGCGTGCAGGGCATCACCGACCTGATCACCACCCCCGGACTGATCAACCTCGACTTCGCTGACGTCAAGGCGGTCATGCAGGGAGCCGGCTCGGCGCTGATGGGGATCGGCTCGGCCCGGGGCGAGGACCGCGCCGTCCAGGCCGCCGAGCTCGCGATCTCCAGCCCCTTGCTCGAGGCCAGCATCGATGGCGCCCACGGCGTCCTCCTCTCCATCCAGGGCGGCAGCGACCTCGGCCTGTTCGAGATCAACGAGGCGGCCCGCCTGGTGCAGGAGGCTGCCCACCCCGAGGCGAACATCATCTTCGGGGCGGTCATCGACGACGCCCTCGGCGACGAGGTGCGGGTCACGGTGATCGCTGCGGGCTTCGACGGCGGCACCCCCGTGCGGCGCGGCGACGACCGGGCTCTCGGCACCATCCAGGGCCGGAACCCCCAGCCCACGCCTGCCGCTTCGAGCGCACCCGCTGCCGCTGCCGCCGCTGCCCCGGCAGTGAGCGGCCCGAGCCAGTCGGACGGGAGGCAGTCCGGGTCGGGCGAGGGGGTCAGCACCGATCACGACTCCGCACCGGTCGAGCCCGCCCGCACCCAGCCTGCCCCGCCGCGCACGGTCACCTTCGAGGAGAGCGACGACCTCGATGTGCCGGACTTCCTGAAGTAGCACCCGCCTCGGCGAGGAGGACGCAGCGGGTGGGCCGGATCTCCGGCCCACCCGCTGCCGTCTACGGTGGGGACATGTTCGCCTGGCAGGAGGAGCGTGACGGCATCCGCCGTGCGGTGACCTCCCGCGAGGGCGGAGTGAGCACTGCCCCGTATGCCGGTCTGAACCTGGGCTCCCACGTGGGTGACGACCCCGCGGCGGTCGCGGAGAACAGGCGCCGGCTCTCGGGCGCCCTCGGCGCACCGGTCGCGTACATGGAGCAGTGTCATGGCACCGGCGTGGAGGTCGTCGACGAGGTGCCCAGCGCCCCCCCGCGGGTCGACGCACTGGTGAGCGCGACCCCCGGGCTCGCACTCGCCGTGCTCGTCGCGGACTGCGTGCCCGTGCTCCTCGCCGACTCCAGCGCCGGGGTGGTCGCGGCCGTGCACGCCGGGCGGGCGGGGATGGCAGGCGGGGTGGTGCTGCGTGCGCTGGAGGTGATGGCGGACCTCGGCGCTCGCGATGTCGATGCCGTGGTGGGGCCCTCGGTGTGCGCCCGCTGCTACGAGGTGCCCGAGAACCTGCGCGAGGAGGCTGCTGCGGCATCGGCGGTCGCACCGGCCGTGTCCTGGACGGGAACGCCGGCGATCGACGTGGCCGCCGGAGTCGTCGAGCAGCTGCATCGCGCCGGCGCGTCCGTGCGGTGGCTGCCCGGATGCGCCCGGGAACGCACCGACCTCTTCTCCCACCGCCGGGACGGTCTCACGGGTCGCTTCGCGGGACTCGTGTCGGTGGTGGGCCGGTGAGCACCACCCGCCGCGAGGAGCTCAGCGGGGCCCTCTCGGTGGTGCGGGAGCGGATCGCAGCGGCGGCAGTGGCGGCCGGACAGGATCCCGAGCACATCGATCTCGTCGTCGTGACGAAGTACTTCCCCGCCTCCGACGTCGACCTCCTCGCCGAACTCGGCGTCACCGCGGTGGGGGAGAACCGGGATCAGGAGGCTGCGGCGAAGTGCGCCGAACTGGTGCACCGCGGCGTGCTCAGCGTGCACTTCATCGGACAGCTCCAGAGCAACAAGGCGGCCTCGGTCGTGCGCTATGCCGACGTGGTGCAGTCGGTCGACCGGATCAAGCTCGTGCGCGGCCTCGACCGGGCCTGCGAAGCGGCAGGCCGGCGGCTGGACGTGCTGGTGCAGGTGGGCCTCGACGGCAGCGGCGGCCGCGGCGGTGCCGACCCCGAGGAGGTGCCCGCCCTCGCCGCAGCGATCGCCGACTCGTCAGGGCTGCACCTGCGAGGGGTGATGGCCGTCGCGCCGCTCGGCAGCGATGCGCGCGTCGCCTTCGACCGGCTGCGAGACATCGCCGATGGGCTCCGGGTCGAGCACCCCGAGGCGACCTGGATGTCCGCAGGAATGAGCGGGGACCTCGAAGCCGCGGTCGCTGCCGGTGCGACACACCTGCGTGTCGGGTCCGCAATCCTCGGATCTCGTCCGCCCCACCGGTAACTTCATTCACGATGCACGGTGCCGAATGAGGCGGGGCCGGCGACCAAGGAGCACTCAATGGCTGGCGCGCTGCGCAAGACGATGGTCTACCTCGGCCTCGCCGAGGACCAAGGCCGCTACGACGACGAGTTCTATGACGGCTACGACGGCGAGCAGCACGAGACCCCGGAGCCCCGCGGCGCCGACGTCACCCACCTGCCGACCCGTCACACCGTGGCCGAGGTCGTGCGCAGCCCCGAGGCCAGCGGTGTCTCGCGGATCACGACGATCCATCCCCGCACCTACAACGAGGCCAAGACCATCGGGGAGAACTTCCGCGACGGCATCCCGGTCATCATGAACCTCACCGACATGAGCGACTCCGACGCCAAGCGTCTCGTCGACTTCGCTGCAGGCCTGGTCTTCGGTCTCCGCGGCTCGATCGAGCGAGTGACGTCCAAGGTCTTCCTGCTCTCCCCGGAGACGGTGGAGGTCAACGCCGAAGAGGGCCCGGCCATCGCCGGACGCACCGTCTTCAACCAGAGCTGACGGGGCGGCGCTCCCCACCGGGGCACCGTCGGTCACACTTCTTCCATGAATGCCGTGCGCGGGGTCCTGCACTTCGTCGTCTTCCTCTACTTCCTCGTGCTCATCGGCCGGGTCGTCTTCGACTGGATCCGGATGTTCGCGAGGGAGTGGCGTCCGCGCGGCGTCGTGCTCCTGGCGGCTGAGCCGATCTACACCTTGACCGAGCCGCCACTTCGCGCCCTGCGCAAGGTGATTCCGCCGCTGCGTCTGGGTGGGGTGTCCCTGGACCTGTCCTTCATGGTGCTGTTCTTCGCCGTCTACCTGCTGTTGCTCCTGCTCTGAGGTCGCGGGCCCGACACGGCCGCGGGGGCGGGTGCCGGGCCGGCTCCGGCTCCGGCTTTCCATCACCCTCGCGTGATCCCGTAGTCTGGCGGTCCGACCTCTTTCGCGTGCTCCCACCCCCGGCGCGCGCTCCGGAGCCGGATCACCGTGACCAGATGGCCAGCCCCAGGAGTTGACAATGGCGCTCACGCCCGAAGACGTCCTCAACAAGACGTTCACCCAGACCCAGTTCCGCCGCGGTTATGACGAGCGGGAGGTCGATGACTTCCTCGACGACATCGTGGCCGAGATGCGTCGGATGACCAAGGAGTCCGACGACCTGCGCGGAGACCTCAACACGGTCCGCGAGGACAAGGGGCTCGCGCCGCTCGCCGCGCGTGGCGCCGTCGACACCTCGGTCCAGGAGCTCGAGGAGCTGCGGGCCAAGAACGCCACGCTCGCCGCGCAGGTGTCCGAGCTCGAGGGCAGCCGCAGCGAGCTCACGGCGCGGCTCGGTGAGTTCGAGGGCAAGAGCGGGGACGCCGAGGGGCGCAACGCCGAGCTCCAGGGCTCGATCACCACGCTGCAGACCCGCAACTCCGAGCTCGAGGCCAAGAACTCCGAACTGGAGGCCAAGAACTCCGAGCTCGAGGCGAAGGTCGGTGAGCTCCAGACCCACAGCTCCGAGCTCGAGGCGAAGGTCGGCGAGCTCGAAGGTCAGCGACAGCAGGCGGACCAGGACCTCCAGTCCGAGCACCAGGTCGCCGGAGCCCAGACGGACGAGCACCTCGCCACCCTCTCCGCCCGCGTGGAGGAGGCCGAGCGCGAGTCGCAGGAACGGATCGCCGCGGCTCAGGAGCGCGCAGCCCAGGCCGAGCAGGAGGCTGAGGCTCGGGCCGCCGCGGCCGCGCAGAAGGGTCAGTCCGAGCAGGAGTCCGGGGCGAGCGCCTCGGCGGCGCTGGCCGGCGCCGGCGGCGGCGCGAGCGCGGCAGGAGTGATCGCGCTGGCGCAGCGTCTTCACGACGAGCACGTCGCGGCAGGGGAGTCCCGTCGCAACGACCTCTTCACTGAAGGTCAGTCCAGGCACGACGAGCTGGTCGGTAGCGGCCAGCGGCAGTACGACGAGTTCCTGAGCTCCGGTCAGGCGCAGCACGACGAGCTGGTCAGCACCGGTCAGGCCAAGCACGACGAGCTGGTGACCTCCGGCCAGGCGCAGTACGACGAGTTCCTGAGCTCCGGTCAGGCGCAGCACGACGAGCTGGTCAGCACCGGTCAGGCCAAGCACGACGACCTGGTCGGCTCCGGCCAGGCGCAGAACGAGGAGCTCATCGGCACTGCGACCAGCCAGCGCGACGAGATGATCGGCTCCGCGACGGCCCAGCGCGACGAGATGCTCACAGAGGCTCGCGAGCGCTCGACCGGCATGGTGGCCGAGGCGCAGCAGAAGAAGGCAGCCATCCTCGGGGAGCTCGGCCGCGACCGCGGTCTGCTCGAGCGCAAGATCGAGGAGCTCAGCGGCTTCGAGCGCGACTACCGTTCGCGTCTGCACACCTACATCCAGGGCCAGCTCGCCGAGCTGTCCAACACCGGCTCGGATGCGGACGCAGGTGCGAGCGACGAGGCGCAGGCCGAGCAGACCGCCGAGCCGCAGCCCGAGCACCAGAGCTGACCTTCTGGCACTGGTAGGGCCCGGGGACCACCCGGGCCCTACCGCGTTGCCTGGATCTCATCGGTCTCGCACCGCGTTTCGCCGTTGAGAGCAGCACCCTGAGGCCGTATCCTCCACGCACCGGCCGGGTCGACGGGGCCCGCCGCATTCCGGAAGCAGGTCATGTCATGGTTGCCAAGCTGGCTCGGGGCGCTGCCAAGCAGGTGTCCAAGATCGCGGCCGGTGCGCGCAAGGCGGTGACTGGCTCGGGCGGGGCCGCCACCTCTGCCGACGAACGGCCTGCGTCGGCCACCCCAGGGCAGAAGGCTCCCGCCAAGAAGGCTTCGGCCACGAAGACGTCCGCCAAGAAGGCTCCCGCCAAGAAGGCTTCGGCCACGAAGGCGTCCGCCGTGAAGGCCGCCCCCGCCGCGAAGGCTGCTCCGGCGAAGAAGGCTGCCGTCAAGGCGGCCCCGGTCAAGAAGGCTGCTCCGACGAAGACTGCCCCGGCCAAGAAGGCCGCCGTGAAGGCCGCCCCGGCCAAAAGGGCTGCCCCCGCCAAGAAGGCTCCGGCGACCAAGGCAGCGGCGGCGACCAAGGCGGCTCCGGCGAAGGCCGCTCCGGCGAAGAAGGCGACCGTGAAGGCGCCTGCTGCCAAGAAGATCTCGGCGCCGAGCGCCCCGCGCCGCTCGACACCGTCGATGGTGCCTTACCGCGAGGGTGAGGCGCCGTGGACCGCCGCCCAGCTCAAGGGAGTTCGCGCTGAGCTCAACACCGACATCGCCCAGCTGCGAGAGGAGCTCGAGCACGCACACAACGATCTCGTCGACCTGATGCGCGACTCCGGTGACGGTGCCGGCGACGACCAGGCCGATGCCGGAGCGAAGACCTACGAGCGTGAGCAGGAGATCTCGTTGGCCAACAACGCCCGCGAGATGCTCGAGCAGTCCGAGCATGCGCTGGAGCGGCTGGACGACGGCACCTACGGGATCTGCGAATCCTGTGGGAACGCGATCGGCAAACTTCGTCTCCAGGCCGCACCTCGTGCGACCCTATGCATGCCATGCAAGATGAAGCAGGAGCGTCGCTGACGCCCGTCCACCCCAGCCCGCCCGTGTCCGCCCCCGTCGGCATGCCGTCGCGAGGTCGTCGGCGGCTCCATGCCGTGCTGCTGGGCCTGGCTGTCGCCACCTTGGTGCTCGATCAGGCGACGAAGGTCTGGGCGCTCGCTGCTCTGACGCCCGGCGCGCCCGTCGACCTCCTCGGGTCGTGGATCCGCTTGAGCCTGATCCGCAACCCGGGTGCTGCCTTCTCACTCGGGGAGAGCTCGACGTGGCTGCTCACCGTGGTCTCCGTGGTGATCCTCGTCTGGGTCGTCATGGGAGCACGTCGGGTGGGCAACCTTCCATGGGCGATTGCTCTTGGCCTCCTCCTCGGGGGGGCGATGGGCAACCTCGTCGACCGGTTCCTGCGCGAGCCCGGGCCGGGCAGAGGCCACGTCGTCGACTTCATCGACTACTTCGGGTGGTTCATCGGCAACGTGGCGGACATCGCCATCGTGGCCGCAGCCGCCATGATCGCCTTCCTCGCTTTCCGCGGCACCTCGCTCAGCGGTCCGGTCCACCACGCGGAGCACGCCGATGACTGACCAGCGCACGGTCCTGGTCCCCGAGGGGCTCGAGGGCGAGCGGGTCGACGCCGCGATCGCCCGGCTCTTCGGCCTCTCGCGCACCCGCGCCGCGGACATCGCCGCCGAGGGCGGCGTCAGCGTCAACACCGCCAGTGTCGGCAAGAGCCACCGGGTCAGCGCCGGCGACCTGCTCGAGGTGGCACTCCCGGCATCCGCTGCGAGTGCGGTCCTGGAGGTCGTCGCCGAGCCGGTGCCCGGGATGTCCGTCGTCCACGACGACGAGGACATCGTCGTGGTCGACAAGCCGGTCGGCGTCGCCGCTCACCCGAGTGTCGGGTGGACCGGACCGAACGTGCTCGCGGGCCTGAAGGCCGCCGGGTACCGCATCTCCACGAGCGGCGCCAGCGAGAGGCAGGGCATCGTCTCCCGCCTCGACGTGGGGACCTCGGGCCTGATGGTGGTCTGCAAGAGCGAGCGCGCCTACTCGGTGCTCAAACGGGCCTTCAAGGAGCGCCGGGTCGACAAGACCTACCACGCGCTCGTCCAGGGCCTGCCGGACCCGATCGAGGGCACCATCGACGCGCCGATCGGCCGGCATCCCGGTCACGACTACAAGTTCGCTGTCCGTGAGGCGGGCAAACCCGCGGTCACCCACTACACGCTGCTCGAGGCGTTCCGGCACGCGTCCCTCCTCGAGGTGAGCCTGGAGACCGGCCGCACCCACCAGATCCGGGTGCACATGGCCGCGGTGCGCCACCCCTGCGTCGGTGACCCGACCTACGGGGCGGACCCGGTGCTGGCCCGCCGACTCGGGCTGGACCGCCAGTGGCTGCACGCGGTCGGGCTGGGTTTCGATCACCCCGGCTCGGGGACGTGGGTCACCTTCGAGTCCCGCTACCCGGCCGACCTCCAGGGCGCCCTCGACCGCCTCTGAACCTCCAGGCCCCGGCTTCCGGCGACACGGCGGCGACACGCCGAGCGGTGTCCTCGGGGCGACCTAGGATGGTCGGCGATGTCCTCCCCGCACCCCCTCACCCCGACAGCCACGCCCGCGAGCAGCCCGAGCACGAGCCCGCCGGCCCAGGGCTCTGACTCCTTCGTGCACCTGCACGTGCACACCGAGTACTCCATGCTCGATGGTGCCGCCCGCATCGGTGACCTGTTCACCCGCGCTGCCGAGATGGGGATGCCGGCGCTGGCCTCGACGGACCACGGTTACGTCTTCGGTGCCTACGAGTTCTGGAAGAAGGCCCAGGGCACCGGGGTCAAGCCGATCATCGGGGTCGAGGCCTATGTCACCCCGGGCACCCACCGCACCGACAAGACGCGGGTGAAGTGGGGCGACGAACGCAGCCGCCCCGGCGATGACGTGTCGGGGTCCGGCGCCTACACCCACATGACCCTGCTGGCTCGGGACAACACCGGCCTGCACAACCTCTTCCGGATGGACTCCCAGGCCTCGCTCGACCAGGTCTACGCGAAGTGGCCACGGGTCGACCGTGAGCTGCTCTCGCGGTACGGCGAGGGGCTGATCGCCACCTCGGGCTGCGCGTCCGGTGAGATCCAGACCCGGCTCCGACTCGGGCAGTACGCCGAGGCGAAGCAGGCGGCGTCGGACTTCCAGGACATCTTCGGCAAGGAGAACTTCTACTGCGAGGTCATGGACCACGGCCTCGACGTCGAGCGTCGCTCGATGAAGGACCTGCTGCGCCTCGCCGACGAGCTGGGCATGCCGCTCGTGGCCACCAACGACCTGCACTACACCAACCCCGAGGACGCCAAGGCGCACTCGGCGCTGCTCTGCGTGCAGTCCGGCTCCACGATGATGGATCCCGGCCGCTTCAAGTTCGACGCCGACGAGTTCTACCTGAAGTCCCCCGCCGAGATGCGCCGCACCTGGCGCGAGCTGCCCCAGGCCTGCGACAACACCCTGCGGATCGCGGAGATGTGCGACATCTCCTTCACCGAGGACGAGGGGCGCTACATGCCCCATTTCCCGTGTCCGCCGGGGGAGGACGAGCGGAGCTGGTTCGTCAAGGAGGTGCAGCGCGGTCTCACCGAGCGCTTCCCGGGCGGCATCCCTGACTACGCCCGCCGCCAGGCCAACTTCGAGACCGATGTCATCGTCTCCAAGGGGTATGCCGGGTACTTCCTCGTCGTCGCCGACTTCATCACCTGGGCCAAGGACAACGGCATCCGGGTCGGTCCCGGTCGTGGCTCCGGCGCGGGGTCGATGTGCGCCTACG
>JBDSNZ010000008.1:0-7129 GCA_039915055.1 Ornithinibacter sp. | reverse complement strand
GCGAAGACGCCACCCATCATCGCGCCGGCGACTCCCGGCGAGAACGCGTCGGACCCGGCGATGTAGAGGCCGTCGATCTCGGTGCGAGCCGGCACCAGCTGGTCCCTGATCCGCTGCGGAGTGGCGGCGAGACCGTAGATGCCGCCGCCCCGGTGACCGGTGAACGCCTCGATGGTGAGCGGTGTGGAGAGCTCGCGGTAGGCGACGAGGTCGCGGAAGCCGGGGTGGTGTCGCTCGACGAGGTCGAGGAGTCCGTCACCGATGCGTTCCTTGAGCTGGTTGTACGCCGGGCTGCGCCGCTTCCACTGCTCACCGGCCCACTCCTCGAACGCTGAGTGCTCCACGAACGCGATGACCTCCGCGGTGTGCCGCTGCGCCTCGGGATCCTTCAGCGAAGGAAAGGACAGGTAGGCGCCCGGTGGGTCACCGGTGAGCACGTCAGCCCACCGCTGGCGGGTCGCGTCGTGGTCGTAGGAGTCGAAGTACCAGTGGTTCGCGCCGGTGAACCCCAGGGTGGCAGCGGAGTCGTTCAGCCCGAGGTAGAGCGTGACGGTGGAGATCGACGGCTCGGCGCTCGCCACCGCGGCAGAGAGCCGGGGCGCGGCACCACTCGGCAGGAGGCGGGTCGTGGTGGTGTGGGCCCCGGCATCCGAGATGACGATCGGCGCGCGGAACGTGGCGTGGTGGGGGCCTCGGCCCTTCTTGTAGCTCACCTCGACCCCGACGGCCCGACCGTCCTCGATGATCACCTGCTCGACGGTGTGGTTGACCAGGCAGGCGCCGCCGTGCTTCTCGATGACCTCCAGCGCTCCGTCCGCGATCGTCTTCGAGGTGCCCACGGGATACCAGCCGCCGCGCAGGTAGTGCTGCACGACGAGTGCGTGCATCGCGAACGCGCTGCGCCCGGGAGGGAGCCCGTAGTCGCCCCACTGCGAGGCCACGACGGCGCGCAGCCGCGGGTCGGTGAAGCGGCGCTCGAGGTAGTCCTTGGTGGTGCTGAGCCCGAGGCGTCGGTCGCGCAGCCCGGCGAGCCCGAGGCCGCCGCGCAGCAGCCACGGTGCGGACCAGCGGTAGCCCTCGCGGCCGAACCATGCCGACGCGCGCTTGACGTCGGCGAAGTAGCGGGAGATCGCCGCCGCCTCCGCGGGGAACGCGGCTGTGAGCAGACCCGCATACTCGGCCGGGTCGCTCGGCACCTCGATGGTGAGGTCGGGGTAGTGGAAGACCTCGAGCACGTGCGGCATCTGCTGCCACTTCACCCCGCCGCCGGTGACGAGGTCGAACAGCCCCCGCATGCTGCCGCCCTCGTGCAGGCCACCGAGGTAGTGGATGCCGACGTCCCAGTGCCAGCCCTTGCGCATGAAGGTGTGGGTGAAGCCGCCGAGCTTGAAGTGCGACTCCAGGACGAGCACCCGCTTGTGCTCGAGCTCGGCGAGGATGCTCGCGGCAGCCAGCCCGCCGATGCCGGACCCGATGACGATGACGTCATAGTCGTGCTGGTCGTCCATCGGGTCTCCCGTCGGCGGCGTGCCGCCACCGTAGCGGGTGTTCGTTCACGGACTCTCGCCGCAGTTCCGGGGCGCGGGTACGGTCAGGGGATGGTCGGGTCGACGAGGTGCGAGCGCGAGTCGGCCGCGATCTCACCGACGGCCCGGTTCACGAGCCATGTGTGGACGTCAGCCGGGCTGGGCGAGCCCGCGCTGGACAGCCCCGTGGCCCGACTCGCCGGCCGGGTGGGTGCTGCGCGTGGGCGTGCGCTCGATCGGGTCGGAGCACTGCGATTCGAGACGTTCCTGCTGGCGCGCCACCAGCTCATCGACCACCTGCTCGTCGAGGCGATCGAAGGGGGACGGGTCACCACAGTGGTCGAGCTGGCAGCCGGCCTGAGTCCGCGCGGGCTGCGGATGACGCGCCGCTTTTCCTCGTTGGACTACGTCGAGGTCGATCTGCCGGCGATGGTCGAGCGCAAGCGGGAGCGGCTGCTGCGCAGCGGTAGTGGGCATGGCGGGCGGTTGCGGGTCGAGGCGGTGGACGTGTTCGACGGGTCGCTCGACGAGGTGTTCACGTCGATCGACCCCACGCGGGGTCTCGCGGTCGTCACTGAGGGCCTGGTCAACTACTTCCCCACCGCTGCCGTGCTCGACCTGTGGGCTCGGCTGGTTGCGGCGACGGACCACTTTCCCCAGGTCTGCTACTTCTCGGACCTGCACCTCGACTGTGTCGCCGGGCCCGTCGACCGCCTCGTCGCCGCCGGGCTCGGTGTGGCAGTGCGCGGTCGGGTCTACTTCCACTTCGACGACGCGCCAGCTGCCGAGGAAGCTCTGCTCGCCTGCGGCTTCGCCAGTGCGACGGTTCACGTGCCCTCCACGTATGCCGCGCTGCTTCCCGACACCGGTCGGCTCGGGGCAGACAGGGTGCGGGTCATCAGCGCCTCGAGGCCCTGACCGGCGGCCCAGAGATGGCGCCCCGTGGTGGTGGCTATGGGGCGGGGGAGGGGCTGCGGTCCAGCAGGGCGGTGTGTGCCGCGACAGCCTCGCGGGCCAGGCTCTCGGAGTCGACGGTGACCGGGGCGCCGTCCTCGATGACGGGGCGGCCGTCCACGAGGAGCAGCCGGACGGGTGGCGTCGCACCGAGGACCAGCGCTGCCACCGGGTCGGCGATGTCGGCATGGGCCAGCGAGCGAAGGTCCCACAGGGCCAGGTCTGCGAGCTTTCCGACCTCCAGGGAGCCGATGTCGTCGCTGCGACCGAGCACGGCCGCTCCCCCCAGGGTCGCCATCTCCACTGCCTCGCGCACGCTGAGCGCCAGCGGTCCTCCCCGGGCGCGGGCGAGGAGCAGTGCGTGTCGCACGTCGTCGATCATCGAGCACGCCTCGTTGCTGGCGGCGCCGTCGACGCCGATACCGATCCGGGCTCCGGCGTCTCTGAGGTCTCGTGCCCTGGCGATGCCAGCACCGAGCCGGGCGTTGGAGGTCGGGCAGTGGGCGATGCCGGTGCGAGTGGCTCCGAGGCGGGCCACCTCCGCGTCGTCGAAGTGGATGCCGTGTGCGAACCAGACGTCGGGACCGGTCCAGCCCAGGTCCTCCACGTAGTCGAGCGGCGAGGCACCGAAGCGCTCCCGGCAGAAGGCGTCCTCGTCGGTCGTCTCAGCCAGGTGGGTGTGCAGGTGGACGCCGCGCTCCCTTGCCAGCACCGCGGATTCGCGCATGAGGTCTCCCGTCACCGAGAACGGGGAGCAGGGCGCCACAGCGATCCTGAGCATCGAGCCCGGGGAGGGGTCGTGCCACCGCGTGATGGCGTCGGCCGTGGCGGTCAGGATCGTGTCGCGGTCCTCGACGACATCATCCGGGGGAAGGCCCCCATCGCTGGCGCCGAGGTCCATCGAGCCACGGGTCGGGTGGAAGCGCAGCCCCACCTCGGCGGCCGCCTGGATCTCGGCGCTGAGCAGGTCACCGCCGTCGCGGGGGAAGACGTAGTGGTGGTCGGTGCTCGTGGTGCACCCCGTCTGCGCCAGCCACGCCAGCCCACCTCGGGCCGCCGTGCGCACGCAGTCCTCGTCGATCCCCGCCCACACCGGATACAAGGTGGTGAGCCACTGGAACAGCGTCGAGTCGACCGCCATCCCGCGCGTCACCCACTGGTAGAGGTGGTGGTGGGTGTTGACCAGGCCAGGGGTGAGCAGGCATCCGGCGCCGTCGACGATCCGTTCCGCTCGCGAGCGCAGCTGATCCGGTGCCCGGCCGGTCCCCACACTCACCAGCCTGTTGCCCTCGACCGCGACGTGGCCGTCGGGGAGCTCGCTGCGCTCGGGGTCCATCGTGAGCAGGTGGGCGTGTTCGATGATGATCACCCCGCCATCCAACTGCTCGCAGCGGACTCGGCGACAGCGGGAGATCGCACCGAAGCCAGTGACGGGGCATCCCCTCCGGTTGTATGTTCCTCCGATGAGGATGCGTGACCTGCTCTCCATGCCTGACTTCTCGCTGACGCTGTTGCACGGTGACGAAGACAGCCTGGATCGCCCACTTCGACTGACCTACTCCTCGGACCTCATCGACCCGAGCCGCTACCTCGACGGCGGTGAGCTCGTGGTCAGCGGTCTGGTGTGGAGATCGTGCCCGGAAGACAGCGAAACCTACGCGGCGAACCTCGCGGCGGCAGGAGCGGCTGGTCTTGCAGCGGGGGAGGCCTTGTTCGGCGAGGTGCCGGTCGATGTCGTCGAGGCCTTTAGCCGTCACAACCTGTTGCTGTTCGGCGTGCCGGTCGAAGTCTCCTTCACCCAGATCAACGAGGCTGTCTCGAGCGCGTCCTCGGCCGCGCGCGGTGAACGTCTTGAAGCGACCTTGGGTCGCTACCGCAAGATGCTCACGGCCGTCGCACAGGGCCAGACGCTGGATGACCTCATTCGTGGGGTCTCGGTCGACAACGACGTGGTGTGCTGCGTGCTCACCTCCACGGGCCGACACCTCTCCACGGGCTCGTCCTTCCTCCTTGATACGGACGTGGACCAGGTGACCCGGGCGTTCCTGACCTCACACCGGCTCCCGACCAGGGTGTCGGTGCCGACCGAGTCGTCCGGTGCCGCCCCCTCGGTGGTTGGCCAGGGAATCGAGCGCGGCTCGCACTGTCAGTACTCGATCTTCGGTGTCGGCCCAGCATTCGGCCAACGGGCCACCTCGTGGATGATCGTCGTCAAGGGAAACTTCGAGACGTGGCCGGCATCCTCGGTCGATGCAGTCAGCGAGCTCGCCGCCATCGTCCAGCTGGAACAGGCCCGACGCGAGGAGACCGCGCGGGCCGGTCAGTCGATGGCCGAGGAGCTGGTCGCCTCCGTCGTGGAGGGGACCGCGAACCGTCCCGAGACCGTGGTGCAGCTCCGTCGAGCGGGCCTGGACCCGGATGAACCGCTGGCCGTGGTCGTCGCCAGCTTCGGCGGCGACCAGTGGGGAGAGGCGGCCCGATCGCTGATCGACGACGTGGCGCGTCACGTCGGGGTTCCGGTCGTGGCGTCCGGGCCGGGCGGACGCATCGTCGCGCTGGTGCAGGCGACCGACCCCGGCTTTCCCGACCGGCTCCGGACGGCACTCCACCGCTTGGCGCCGAGCGTCGCCCGGACCCCGCTGGCGGTCGGCATCAGTGACGCCGCTCCGTTGTCCGCGCTCACGGGCATGTGGGAAGAGGCGAGACACGCACGTAGCCTCGCCGAGCTGAGACCGGATGCGGTCAGCGTCGTCACCAGCGCCGAGGTCACCTCGCACGTCGTGTTGCTCGCGACGGTTCCCGATGACGTTCGCAGGACGTTCGCGCACCGGGTGCTCGGGCCCGTGCGGGCCTATGACGACAAGCATGATGCCGGGTTGCTGGGGACGTTGGCCGCCTTCCTGGCATGTTCTGGCTCGTGGAGCAGGACCGCTGAACAGTTGCACCTGCACGTCAACACGGTTCGCTACCGCATCCAGCGCGTGGAGGAACTGACAGGGCGAGACCTGTCGAGCCTCGAAGACCGGGTGGACGTCTTCCTTGCCCTCCGGTCCCTGCCTTGAGGGTTCCAAACGTGCCCACCGGATCGAGTGCACACTTTGGCAGAACCTCCATGGCAGGTGCTCCTCAGGCTGGTTACAGTCGAAACCCCGATGCAGTGCTGGCAGGAGATGAACAGATGGACCCGCATGTGGTGGTCAACGGTCGCAGGTCCCCCCTAGGCGATGTGGGCGGGCACGTGACGCTCCTGGAGTGGTTGCGTGGCAGCGGCTTCACAGGGAGCAAGGAAGGCTGCGCCGAGGGTGAGTGCGGCGCGTGTGCCGTCCTGGTCGCACGACCGGACGGTGACGGGGCGGCACGGTGGACGGCCATCAACTCCTGCCTGGTTCCAGCTGCCGCACTGGAGGACCAGGAGGTCATCACGGCTGAGGGTCTGGGCCGACCGGACGCGCTGCACCCCGTTCAACGGGGGATGGTGGAACTGGGCGGATCCCAGTGCGGCTACTGCACCCCTGGCTTCATCTGCTCGATGGCCTCGGAGTACTACCGCCCCGAGCGGGCAGCCAGCGCGACGGGCCGGCGAGAGCCCGCGCCAGAGGCCGAGCCCGGTGTGCTCGGCGATCGGGAGGTCCTCAGCCATGGCGGCGGGCCCAACGGAAGCGACCCCGACGCTGCCGGGGTGAACACGCCCGGGCACGCCCCGGACCACGAGCACGGACCGAACGGCTTCGACCTGCACTCCCTCTCAGGCAACCTGTGCCGGTGCACCGGATACCGTCCGATCCGCGACGCGGCATACGGGCTGGGTGATCCCCCCGCGGGCGACCCCCTCAAGGAGCGGCTGTCCTCACCCGCGCCCCCTCCGGCGCAGACGTCGATCGTCAGCGACCAGGGCTCGTTCGTCCGCCCGCCGAGCTTGGCCGCGACCCTGGAACTGCTTGCCGAGCACCCCGACGCCCTCGTGGTCGCCGGCTCGACCGACTGGGGGGTCGAACTGAACATCAGGCACGCCCGTGCGCATCTCACCCTCGGGATCGACCGGCTGGCCGAGCTGCGTGAGTTGACGATCGGAGAGCGCTCGATCGACATCGGAGCGGCGCTGAGCCTCACCGAGATCGAGCGAGGGCTTGATGGTGCCGTCCCCCTCCTCGCCCAGCTCTTCCCACAGTTCGCGTCGCGCCTCATCCGCAACGGTGCCACCCTTGGCGGCAACCTCGGCACCGGTTCGCCCATCGGCGACGCACCCCCTTGCCTGTTGGCTCTCGACGCGAGCGTTGTGCTGGCCTCCCGGGAAGAGGAGCGGGAGGTGCCGCTCTCGCAGTACTTCACGGGGTATCGCGCATCGGTGCGACGTCCTGGTGAGCTGATCAAGACGATTCGCATCCCGACGCCGGTCGCACCCCTCAGTGGGTTCCACAAGATCGCCAAGCGCCGCTTCGACGACATCTCCAGCGTCGCCGTGGCCTTCGCGCTTCGCCTGGAGCCCACCGACCACACCCAGCCGCGCCGTCCGGGACACCCCGCTCACCCGGGCACGCCCGTCGTGGCAGACATCAAGATCGGGCTCGGCGGGGTGGCCGCCACACCGTTGCGCGCCACCGCGACCGAGAACGTGTTGATCGGCAGGCCGTGGACCGGTGCGAGCGTGG
>JBDSNZ010000002.1:0-35215 GCA_039915055.1 Ornithinibacter sp. | reverse complement strand
AGGAGTGCCCCGTCGACTGCATCTACGAGGGCGAACGCAGTCTCTACATCCACCCCGACGAGTGCGTCGACTGCGGTGCGTGCGAGCCGGTCTGCCCGGTCGAGGCGATCTACTACGAGGACGACGTGCCCGAGCAGTGGGCCGACTACTACAAGGCCAACGTCGAGTTCTTCGACGACCTCGGCAGCCCGGGCGGGGCCGCCAAGCTGGGGGTCATCCCCAAGGACCACCCGATCATCGCCGCCCTCCCTCCGCAGGAGCACGACGAGTAGGTCTGGTGCGCTCGCTGCCCGACTTCCCCTGGGACTCGCTCGCTCCGGCCAAGGAGCGGGCGAGTGCCTTTTCCGATCCGTCCCTTCCCGGTGCTGCGGGCCAGGGCCTGGTCGACCTCAGCGTGGGCACACCGGTCGACCCGACGCCGGGCGTGGTGCGGGCGGCGTTGGCAGACGCGTCCGACGCGCACGGCTACCCGCAGACCTGGGGCACTGCCGACCTGCGCGACGCGGTCGCCGCCTGGTTCGAGCGCCGGCGCGGAGTGCCGGGCCTGGACCCGGCCGGCGTGCTTCCGACAGTGGGCTCCAAGGAGCTCGTCGCCTGGCTTCCCTCGATCATGGGCCTGGGGCCGGGTGACGTCGTGGCCTTCCCCCGAGTCGCCTACCCCACCTACGACGTCGGTGCGCGACTGGCGGGAGCGAGCTCGGTGGCGGTCGACGCGCTCACCGCACTGGGTCCGCTCACCAAGGCCACGACGCCACAGTTGTTGTGGCTCAACACTCCCGGCAACCCCACCGGGAAGGTGCTGGGGGTCGAACACCTCACGAAGGTCGTGCGCTGGGCCAGGGAGCACGGGGTCGTCGTGGCCTCGGACGAGTGCTACGCCGAACTTGACTGGCGCCCCCGTCCCGCGGGTTCCCTCGACCCGCCGACGACACCCTCGATCCTCGATCCGCGCGTCACCGGGGGGTCGCACGAGGGGCTCCTGTGCGTCTACTCCCTCTCCAAGCAGTCCAACCTCGCGGGGTATCGCGCGGCCTTCGTCGCCGGCGACCCGACACTGGTCGCCCGTCTTCTCGAGGTGCGCAAGCACGCCGGGATGATCGTGCCCTGGCCCGTCCAGCGCGCCATGCTCGCTGCCCTCGGCGATGACGCCCACGTCGCGGCACAACGCAGCCGGTATGCCGCGCGCCGGGCCAGGCTGATGCCGGCCGTGGAGGCCTTCGGTCTGTCCGTGCAGGACTCAGAGGCCGGGTTGTACCTCTGGGGCACCGCCGGCGAGGACTGCAGGGAGACCGTCGAGCGGCTGGCGGGCCACGGCATCCTCGTGGCTCCCGGGGACTTCTACGGCGGCGCGGGGCGCCAGCACGTGCGCGTCGCGCTCACCGCGACCGACGAGAGGATCGACGCTGCCGCCGCGCGTCTGGGGCGTTCGGCAGGGCTCACGTCGTGAACGTTCCGTTTCCGGCCGCGGATACCGGGGGGTAGGGTCCGAACAGACCGGATCTCGCCTCTGCCGAAGACAAGGAACCGCGACATGACCGATGGTGCGACTCTCTCCGCTGCCGGGAAGCAGCTCGACTTCTCCCTCGTGAAGGCCACCGAGGGCAACAACGGCTACGACATCTCCGCCCTGCTCAAGGAGACCGGCAACGTCACTCTTGACTCCGGCTTCACCAACACGGCCAGCTGCACCAGCGCGATCACCTACATCGACGGCGACGCCGGCATCCTGCGCTATCGCGGCTACCCGATCGAGCAGCTCGCCAAGCACTCGAGCTTCATCGAGACCTCATACCTCCTGATCTACGGGCACCTCCCCTCAGCCGACGAGCTCTCCGCGTTCGAGCACCGGATCAGCCAGCACACGATGCTGCACGAGGACCTCAAGGGCTTCTTCGGAGGCTTCCCGCGCGACGCGCACCCCATGCCGGTGCTCTCCTCGGCGGTCTCGGCGCTCTCGACCTTCTACCAGGACGCCCTGGACCCCTTCGACGCCGAGCAGGTCGAGATCTCGACGATCAGGCTCCTCGCGAAGCTGCCGACCATCGCGGCCTACGCCTACAAGAAGTCGATCGGGCAGCCGTTGCTCTACCCCGACAACAACCTCAGCCTCGTCGAGAACTTCCTGCGGATGACCTTCGGGGTCCCCGCCACGGGCTACGACCTCGACCCGGACATCGTCAAGGCCGTCGACCTGCTGCTCGTCCTGCACGCCGACCACGAGCAGAACTGCTCGACCTCGACGGTGCGACTCGTGGGTTCCTCGCAGGCCAACCTCTTCGCGTCCGTGTCCGCCGGTATCAACGCCCTCTTCGGCCCGTTGCACGGCGGCGCGAACCAGGCGGTCCTGGAGATGCTCGAGCGGATCTACAGCGCCGAGTACTCCACGGACGAGTTCATGAAGAGGGTGAAGAACAAGGAGGACGGGGTCCGGCTGATGGGCTTCGGCCACCGGGTCTACAAGAACTACGACCCCCGCGCGGCGATCGTGCGCGACACCGCCCACGACATCCTGGCCAAGACCGCCGGGGGTGATGAGCTGCTCGAGATCGCGATCCGGCTCGAGGAGATCGCACTCGCCGACGAGTACTTCATCGAGCGCAAGCTCTACCCCAACGTCGACTTCTACACGGGCCTGATCTACAAGTCGATGGGCTTCCCGACGCGGATGTTCACGGTGCTCTTCGCGCTCGGCCGACTGCCCGGGTGGATCGCGCAGTGGCGCGAGATGATGACCGACCCGGCCACCAAGATCGGCCGGCCCCGCCAGATCTACGTCGGTGAGCCCGAGCGCGACTACGTGGCCCTCGACCAGCGCTGACCGTCCCACCCACCCTCTCCTCTCCCACAGACGACGTCGGGGAGGGGGAGGAGCGGGTGCGGTTCAGGTGAGCTGGATGACGACCCGGGTGGCGCCCGCGGAGGTGGCCGCAGAGCTGGTGCCGTGCCAGGTCAGCGCCGACTTCGTCATGGCTCGGCGCCACTCGCGACCGTCGACGGTCACCCGCACGGCCCCGGTGTCGGTGGCTCGGGCGACCGCCCAGGACGCGACCGCCCACGCGGTGTCGGCATCGCCGGCGGTCAGGGTCACGGTGTCGGGGTCGACCGTGGCCTTGAGACCGAAGTCCTTCGCGAGCAGCCGTGCGACGGCCTCGGGTTTGCCCGGAGCCTGCGGGTCCTTCAGGGCGCACCCGATGCCGGCGTGCGTCTGACCCGAGAGCACCGAGGCCGTGACCCGCGCCTTGGCCTCGTGCTGCGCGTAGGCGTCACCGGCGGCGCTGCGCTGCACCGCCTGGGCCGCCTTGGCGATGTCCATCGTGGCGTAACCCTTGACCTTCACCAGTGCGTCGAAGAACTTGTTCGTGGAGTACTCCGGATCCAGGATCTGCTCCGCGGTGCCCCACCCCTGTGACGGGCGCTGCTGGAAGAGCCCGAGGGAGTCCCGGTCCCCGAAACGCACGTTGCGCACCTTCGACTCCTGCATGGCCGTGGCGATCGCGATGCTGGCAGCCCTCGGCGGCAGCTCGCGCTTGAGCCCGATCGCCGTGATCGCCGCCGCGTTGCTCGCCTGGTCGGGCGACCAGTCGAAGGTGGTGCCGGTTGCCGTGACCTGGCACTCCTCCCCGGTGACGAGCTGGCCCAGGTGCTGCACTCCCAGGTATGCCGCCGTGCCCAGGGCGGCGACCACGGCGAGCGCGACGCCTGCGGCGATCCGTCGTTGCCGGGGGGAGCGGGGCTCCTCCTCGGCCAACATCACGTTCCTGGGGGTGCGAGGCATGTGGGGTCGGTGTCCTTCAGACGTCGGTGCGGCGGTGCGATGCGGGGGTGCTCGGTCAGTCGTTGGAGTGGAGCACCGAGTTGAGCACGATGCCGTGGCCGTCGCGAGGCCGTGCCTGTACGGCCCCGGTCACCGAGTTGCGCAGGAACAGCAGACCACCTTGTCCCGACAGCTCCCTGGCCTTGGCCACCGACCCGTCGGGGAGGGTGACCTTGCTGCCTGCCGTGAGGTAGAGGCCGGCCTCGAGCACGCAGTCGTCCCCGAGGGCGATCCCGAGTCCCGACTCGGCTCCAAGCAGACAACGCTCACCGATCGACACGCGTTCCGTGCCCCCGCCGGAGAGGGTCCCCATGGTGGAGGCGCCGCCGCCGATGTCGGAGCCGTCGCCCACCACGACACCCTGGCTGATCCGGCCCTCGACCATGGAGGTCCCCAGGGTTCCGGCATTGAAGTTCACGAAGCCCTCGTGCATCACCGTCGTCCCGCTGGCGAGGTGGGCGCCGAGTCGCACGCGGTCGGCATCGCCGATGCGCACCCCAGCCGGCACGACGTAGTCCGTCATCCGGGGGAACTTGTCGACCCCGAACACCTGCACCGGCCCGCGAGCCTGCATGGCGGCCCGGGTGAGCTCGAAGCCCTCCACCGCACACGGCCCCTGACTGGTCCAGACCACGTTGGCCAGAGCACCGAAGAGCCCGTCGAGATTGATCGTGTTGGGTTGGACGAGCCGATGGGACAGCAGGTGCAGACGCAGGTAGGCATCGGCGGCGTCCACCGGCGCAGCGTCGAGGTCGATGCTCACCAGCGTGGTCTCGCGCCGGACACCACGCACCTCGTCGGCCCCGGCCAACGCGGTCAGGTGCGCCGGTGGGTCCCCTTGCACCCTCTCGCCCAGCGACGGCTCGGGGAACCAGGCGTCGAGGACGGTGCCGGAGTCGGTGACGGTGAGCAGGCCGTGGGCCCAGGCGGTGCGGGTCATGTCATCCAGACTACGGGCGGGCCCCACCAGGACCCGAACCACCCGAACGGCTGGATACGCTGCGGGTATGCCGTCCACCACGCCCGCACTCGACCTCACCTCCGACGTCACCACCCTCACGGCAGCGGTGTGCGACATCGAGTCGGTGAGCCTCGCCGAGGCTGCACTGGCCGATGCGGTGCAGACCGCCCTGACGCCCTTGGCGCACCTGAGCGTGACGCGGATCGGCAACACGGTGATCGCGCGCACGTCGCTCGGCCGGACCGAGCGGGTCGTGCTGGCGGGCCACATCGACACGGTGCCCCTCACCAGTGACCCGGCCAACCTCCCCACCGTGCGGGTGAGCGATGCCGCGGGGGGAGAGGTCCTTCGAGGGCGCGGCACCGTCGACATGAAGGGTGGTGTGGCGGTGATGCTCCGACTGGCTCACGAGGTGCCCGAACCGGTGCGTGACGTCACCTACGTCTTCTACGAGGCCGAGGAGATCGACAGCCGCTTCAACGGGTTGTTGCACGTGCAGGAGCAGCAGCCCGACCTGATCACCGACGCCGTGTTCGCCGTGTTGCTCGAGCCGACGGATGCTCGGGTCGAGGGCGGGTGCAAGGGCACCCTGCGAGCCGAGGTGGTCACCAAGGGCTTGGCCTCACACAGTGCTCGTCCGTGGAAGGGACACAACGCCATCCATGACGCGGGCGAGGTGCTCGCGCGCCTGACCGCCTACGCGCCGCAGACGCGGATCGTCGACGAGCTGGAGTTCCGCGAGGCGCTCAATGCGGTGCTCATCCAGGGAGGCGTGGCGACCAACGTCATCCCCGACCGGTGCATCGTCACCGTCAACTACCGCTACGCGCCCTCGCTCTCGCAGGAGGATGCCGAGGCGCACGTCCGCGAGGTCTTCGACGGCTTCGACGTCACCGTGGTCGACAACGCGGGGGGCGCCAGGCCGGGCCTGCACCTTCCGGCGGCCAAGGCCTTCGTCGAGGCGCTGGGGCTGCCGGTCGATGCCAAGCAGGGCTGGACCGACGTCGCGCGCTTCTCCGCGATGGGGGTCCCAGCGGTCAACTTCGGCCCCGGCGACCCCAACCTCGCGCACATGGACGACGAGCAGTGTCCGGTCGTGCAGTACACCGACTGCGAGTCGGCGCTGTTGCGCTGGCTCACCTGAGCCAGCTCACCAGCGCCGACGCGCTCCCGGCTCAGCCGGCGTCCACAACCACGCAGCCGAGCCCACCCGGTCGAGCCCCGTTTCCCCGGAGCTCTTCTCGGACATGAGGGCTCGCGCGCGGCGCCTGGCGATGCGGAGAGCTCCCCGCAGGTTCACGGCCGAAGGGGCTGAGGCCGCACCGGCATACAGTGACGGGGTGGACGACATCAACGAGCCGGGGCCCACGAACCCTCCGGGGCCCAACAGGGACCACGACTACTACCAGGGCCCGGTGGTCATGCGCCGCTCGCGGGTGCCGAGATCGACCACCGACCAGCGTCTCCTCGACAGCCGAGGCTCGACCGACTGGCTGCACACCGATCCGTGGCGGGTCATGCGCATCCAGTCCGAGTTCGTCAACGGGTTCGGTGCGCTCGCGGAGCTCGGGCCCGCTGTCAGCGTGTTCGGCTCGGCGAGAACGACGCCCGACCACCCCTCCTACCAGCTGGGGGTGCAGGTCGGTCGAGCCCTGGTCGATGCCGGGTATGCCGTGATCACGGGTGGCGGGCCGGGCACGATGGAGGCGGCCAACAAGGGGGCTCTCGACGCCGGCGGCACCTCCGTCGGACTGGGCATCGAGCTGCCGTTCGAGGCCGGACTCAACGAGTACGTCGACCTCGGCGTCAACTTCCGCTACTTCTTCGCGCGCAAGACGATGTTCGTCAAGTACGCGCAGGGTTTCATCGTCCTGCCGGGTGGTTTCGGCACCCTGGACGAGCTCTTCGAGGCAGTCACCCTCGTGCAGACCCAGAAGGTGACGAGCTTCCCGATCGTGCTCCTCGGGAGCGACTACTGGGGTGGTCTTCTGGACTGGCTCGCCGGGGCGGCCGTCTCTGCGGGCACGATCAGCGAGCAGGACCTCCACCGCCTCAGCCTCACCGATGACGTCGACGTCGCGGTCTCCCACATCGTCGAGGCCGACAGCGCTGCCGCGCGCCAGGCCGCCGAGCACGAGGTGGACCGGCAGTAGGTGTGCGGCCACGTCCCGGCACGGTGAGCTGGCCGGGGGCGGCAGCCCTACGATGGTCCGGTGGTGACCCGTGGGCGGCGGCGACGCGCAACGGTCAAGGATGTTGCGACCGAGGCCGGTGTCTCACGCGGCACGGTGAGCAGGGTCCTCAACGCGCAGCCCTACGTCTCGAAGGAGGCCAGAGCCGCCATCGACGCGGCGATCGCCAGGGTGGGGTTCGTGCCGAATCGGGCCGCCCGCAGCCTGGTGACGCAGAGGTCGCGGGCCATCGGGCTGGTCGTCCATGAGCCGCACTCGCTCTTCGTCGAGGACCCCAACATCGGGTCGATCCTCCTGGGAGCGAATGCGGTTCTCTCCGAAGCGGACTACCAGCTTTCCTGCCTGATAGCGGACACCTCGCGAGACGTCGACCGGCTGGCGCGCTACCTCAGCGGCGGCCTGATCGACGGTGTCATCCTCGTGTCGGCGCGTGAGGGTGACCCGATCACTCGAGCCGTCGATGATCTCGGCCTTCCGGCGGCATTCGTCGGGCGGCCCGGGGACATCGGTGAGGCGGCCTTCGTCACCATCGACAACCGTGGCGCCGCGGCTGAGGTGACCGCTCGGCTGGTGGCGAGCGGCCGGTCCCGGGTGGGGATGATCGCGGCTGCGCTGGACCGTGACTCCGGGACGGAACGGCTCGCTGGTTTCGCTGACGCACTCGGCGGCGCCTTCGACCCCGATCTCGTCCAACCGGTCCCGCTCTACTCCTACTCGCACGGTCGCGAGGGCATGCGGGAACTGCTGGCCCGCCGACCCGACATCGACGGCGTCTTCGCCTCGAGCGACGCGGTTGCCGCAGGGGCGATGGACGCGCTCCACGCGGCCGGCCGCAGCGTGCCAGGCGATGTGGGAGTGGTCGGCTTCGACGACAGCTCGTGGGCCCTGCGCTGCGACCCGCCGTTGTCCACCGTGCACCAGCCGGCGGCCGAGCTGGGTCGCGCGGCGGCCGAATCGGTGTTGCAGCAGCTTGACGGGGGTGAGGGCGACCGGCTGCCAGGTCGCGTCCTGCCCTGCCCGATCGTGTGGCGTGGCTCAGCCTGAGCGGCGAGAACCTCCCATCTTTTGACAGCCATGCGCTGGCTTGGCACCCTGTGTGCACGTTCACAGACCAGTGCGACGAGTTGCGCCGGGGTGGTGTTCGGACCGACGCAGGGGCTTTCGACAACGAAGTAGGAGCTCATGGACCTCATCACGTTTCCCCGACCGCGCGCGATGCTCACCGCCGTGGTGGCGGCGCTGGTCGCGCTGCCGCTGGCCCTCGCCCCCTCCGCCTCAGCAGCGGACTCCAGCCCGACGACCGTGTCGATCGATCTCGAGGGCACGTGGAAGTTCACCAAGGGTGACGACGCAGCCTTCGCCGAACCCGCGTTCGACGACTCCTCGTGGTCCGACATCCAGGTGCCCGGAGACGGCGCACCCTTCGCGAGCTATGACGGGTTCGGGTGGTATCGGCTCGACTTCCCGCTGCCGGCGGATGCCGCAGGCACGAACCTGGTCGCGTCGTTGGGCTTCCTCGACGACGTCGACGAGGCGTTCCTCAACGGAGTTCGCATCGGTGGGTCCGGGACGATGCCGCCGGCTGCGAGCAGCCAGTGGTTCGAGAAGCGCCTCTACCCGGTGCCGGCCGCCGCCCCGAACTTCGGCGGCCAGAACACCCTCGCGGTCCGCCTGTACGACATGAACGGCGGGGGTGGCTGGTACGAGGGGCCGGTCGGCATCTTCTCCAAGGACGCGGTGCGCGCGACCGTCTACGGCATCACCGGGCCGCTCGCGTCCGCGCAGCAGTCGGCGGCCGTCAAGGCGGTCCTGGCGCGCCAGAAGGCAGCTCTCGCAGCCGGCGACGTGGACGCCTACCTCGCCACCATCGACCCGGCGTACTTCCACGACGGTCGGTCCAAGGAGCGCCGAGCGCGTGAGCTGAGGGCGTGGGCTGCCGAGTCCGGCACCCTGCAGCTCGTCGACGGGGAGGTCGAGGTCGTCCTCGGCGAGGGCGGCAACCTGGTGGTCGACACGAACCGCTCGATCACCGGCTCCCGTGACGGCAAGCCCTACACGTTCCAGCCTGCGGCCCAGGAGTTCCTGCGCTTCGGCGCGTCGAGCCTGCTGGAGACGGGCAACCGCTCGCGGTTCTTCCGCGAGACCGTGGACTCCCAGCTCGAGGGGGCGCCCCGGGAGTTCCTCACCTACCTCCCGCCCTCCTACCTCACCGAGCCCAACCGCGAGTACCCCGTGGTCTACCTGTTGCACGGGATCAACGGCGGCAGCCGCGAGTGGGAGCCGCGCGACATGGACCAGGTGCTCGATGGCCTCTGGGAGCAGGGTCTGGCAGAAACCATCGTGATCATGCCCGACGGGGAGTCGCTCTGGTACGCAGACCAGCCGAACGGCGGCACGCCGTGGCGGAGCATGTTCCTCACCGAGATGCTCCCGCTCGTGGACGCGGAGTACCGAACGTTGCCCTCACGGGAGTTCCGTGGGCTGAGCGGAGTCTCCATGGGTGGCTTCGGAGCGTTCTCGATGGGCCTGTCCAACCCTTCGCTGTTCTCCTCGATCGCCTCCCACATCGGCTCGCTCAGCTACTCCGGAAGCACCCTCCCGACGCCGCTGACCCAGGTGGCAGGCATGACGACCCAGCAGCTCGAGAAGTTCGACTTCTACTTCGATGCCTGCGAGTTCGACGAGTACCGCTTCGACGACGCCGCGCGCGCCATGGACACGATCCTGACGAGCAAGGGCGTCCAGCACACCTGGGCCATCTACCCCGAGGGACGCCACAACGACGCGTGCTGGATGCCGCACGTGAAGGACTCGTTCACGATGCACTCCGATCACTTCCGGGCGGCGGGACTGATCGAGGATGCCGTTGCGCCGACCGTGTCGGTGCGTCTGGACCAGCGCCAACGGGTCGTCGTCGCCGCCACCGATGAGCGGTCCGACGTCACCCTGCTCGAGTACTCGACCAGCAAGAACGGACGGGTGACCGCTGGGTGGACCAGGTACACCACACCGATCCGCACGGATGCCGCGACCACGATCTCGTTGCGAGCCACCGATGCGGTGGGCAACGTCAGTGACGTCGTCACCACCAGCCTGGAGGAGCTGCGCCGGAAGGGATGACGAAGGAATGCCTGACCCGGGGTGGAGGTTGCCAGTGACGATGATCACCGACACCTCCACCCCGGCCCTGTCCGTCCTCGACCTCGTGCCGGTGCGCACGGGGCAGAGCAGCGCTCAGGCGGTCGCCGCGTCCTTGGCGCTCGTCCAGACCGCGGACCGGCTGGGTCTTCGTCGCTACTGGTTCGCCGAGCACCACAACATGCCGGCCGTCGCATCCACGACCCCGCCGGTGCTCACGGCGGCCGCCGCCGCGCGCACCGAGCGAATCCGCGTGGGCTCCGGTGGGGTCATGCTCCCCAACCACGCGCCCCTCGTCGTCGCCGAACAGTTCGCGGCCCTCGAGGCGATCGCGCCGGGCCGGGTCGACCTGGGCATCGGGCGAGCGCCGGGCAGCGACCCGGTCATCAGCCAGCTGCTGCGGATGTCGGGCACGACGAGCGACGTGGAGCGGTTTCCCGACCACGTGCGCGACATCGTCTCCCTCGTCTCCGCCGCAGGCGCGAGCGTGCGCCTCGCCTCTGGTGCCACCTACACGGTGCATGCGACCCCGGCGGCGACGAGCGCCCCGCAGGTGTGGTTGCTGGGCTCCAGCGACTACTCGGCGCAGCTCGCCGCGGCACTGGGGATGCCGTACGTGTTCGCCAACCACTTCGCGGGTCGTGGGCTGGAGCAGGCTCTGGACCTCTACCGCAGCGGGTTCCGTCCGAGCGAGTCGCTCGACGCCCCCCGCACCTTCCTCACGGCGAACGCCGTCGCCGCGTCGACGACCGAGGAGGCCGAGGCGCGCGCGGTGCCGCAGCTGAGGATGATGGCGCGGCTCCGGCTCGGCAAGCCCCTGGTGCCGCTCGAGACCGTCGAGGAGGCCTCTGCAGCGCTGGCTGCCGAGGGCGACCCCGCGGCCGAGCAGGTCATGGCCGCGGCTCGCGAGTCGTGGTTCGTCGGAACGGGCGAGCACGTCGCCGGCGAGGTCAGGGCCTTCGCGTCCCGCTGGGGCGTCGAGGAGGTCATGATCTCGCCGGTCGCAGCCGCCCGAGACGGGGAGCCCCTGCACACCGCGCTCGGCCGCGCGCGCACCCTGGAGCTCCTCGCCGAGGCGTTGCCCGTCCACGCCGCATAGCCACCGACACTGACCGTAGGATCGGTGTCGTGACCCTGCTCATCCTCACCCTCGTCGGCGCCGTGCTCGCGGTGGTCGTGCTCGGCGTGGCGAGCGGTCGCATCCACGTCGACCCGCTGGCGCACGCAACGCACTCCACCCCGGACCACGGCCTCCCTCCCGTTCCGGATGCCGCTGACGTCGACGCCGTGCGCTTCGACAGCGCCCCCACGGGCTACGACACGCGCGACGTCGACGCGGCCCTGGACCGGCTTCGAGACACCCTCGCCGAGCAGGAGCGCCGCATCGCGACGCTGCGTGAAGGATCGGTGGACTGAGCGATGGCCTTCACGATCAACCGCCGCACGACGGCGACCGCCACCGCGGCCTGGGAGGCAGTCTCCGACCTGGCCGCACACAGCCGACACGTCCCGCTGACCGAGGTCCGGGTCCCCGACGGTGGCCTCGTGCTGGGCGGTGAGATCGTCGCCCGCACCGGCGTGGGTCCGATCGGGTTCGCCGACCGCATGCTCGTCACCGGCATCGAGCCCGGTGAGCGGCTGCGGCTGGTGAAGACAGGTCTGTGGCTGCGTGGCTGGGCCGAGATCACCGTCGAGCCCGAGGGTGAGGGGGCTCTGGTGGTCTGGGTCGAAGAGCTCTGGCTGCCGGGGCTGCGCCTGCTGACCCGAAGCCTCGGCGACCGCCTCGGTCCCTTGCTGTTCGGCCCCGTGGTCGACGCGTTGTTGGCTGGAGTCGCCCCCACCCGGCCCTCGGCGTGATCTGGGCGGGGCTGGCCCTCGGTGTCGCCGTCCTGGCAGGGGGAGCCTGGCTGCTCGGAGGGGCTCGGGAGCAGCAGCCGGACCGGGGCCCCCTCGAGGGCCGGACGGCCGGCACCGCTTTCCGGACGCGGGTCCGGGGCTACCGCCGTGAACAGGTCGACGCGGTGGTCGGCGCCCTCCACGAGGAGGTGGCGCGCCGCGACGTGCTGATCGCCGAGCTCAGCGGTCAGCCCGTGCCACCCTCGGCGCTCGCAGCGCCGACGAAGGAGCCGCCCCCCGACTCCGGCGCGGCAGCCGGTGCCGCGCACGGACCGACGGTCGGGCCACCTGCACCTTTGCGGCCCACCGACCTCCTCGCGGTGGCTGCCTATCTCGCGGTCGCGGCATACGTCCTGTCTGGGCTGATCGCCGACCTGCGCGGCGGCTACCTCTCCCAAGGGGTGCAGGACCAACAGGCGTTCGAGTGGTACTTCGGCGCAACCGCGCACAACCTCGTGACCGGCGCGAACCCGCTGTTCACCGACCTCCAGAACTTCCCCGACGGTGTCAACCTCATGGCAAACGCCTCGGTGCTCGGCCTCGGCATCCCCCTCGCTCCGCTGACCTTCCTCGCCGGGCCGTCGGCGACCTTCCTCCTCGTGGAGCTCCTCGGCCTCGCCCTCACGGCGTCCGCGTGGTTCTGGGTGTTCCGGCGGTGGTTGCCGGTGCACCCGGCCGCAGCCTTCCTCGGCGGTCTCCTCGCCGGGTTCGCGCCCGGGCTGGTCTCCCACGCGAACGGTCACCCCAACTTCGTGGCGCAGATGCTCGTGCCGGTGATCCTCGACCGGATCCTGCGCCTGGCGGGCGGTCGGGCCGCCGGGCGCGACGGCGCCGTCCTCGGGCTGCTCCTCGCGTGGCAGGTCATGATCGGTGAGGAGGTGCTGCTCCTGGCCGTCATCGGCATGGCGATCGGTGGGGTGGTGCTGCTCGCCCACGGCCGGGTCCCCGTGCGCGTGATGCTCCCCGGCCTGGGCCTCGCGGCGGTTGTCGCGCTCGCCCTCGCCGTGGTGCCGCTCGCCTGGCAGTTCTTCGGCCCGCGGAGCTACTCCACGATCTTCCACCCCCCGGCCGGCAACGACCTCGCACAGCTCTGGTCGCGCGCCACCCGCACCGTCGGCGCCGACCCGTGGGCCTCCGCGGCGGTGTCGATGAACCGCACGGAGGAGAACTCGTTCTTCGGGGTCCCCCTGCTCGTCGGTGCTGCGGCGGTCGTGGCGCTCGGCTGGCGACGACCGCTCGTGCGCGCCCTCGGAGCCGTGGTCGTGCTCTCGTGCTGGCTCTCGCTCGGCGAGGAGGTCAGCGTGAACGGACGCGCCACCGGCATCCCGGGTCCGTGGGCGGTGCTGGAGGCCCTGCCCGTGGTGCAGAACGTCCTCCCCACGAGGCTGACGCTGGTCGCGGTTCCGGCGCTCGCCGCGCTGCTTGCGATCGGTGTCGAGATGGTGCGGGTCGGCACCGATCGGTATGCCGTTCGCGGCCGAACCGCGGTCGCGGTCGCGGTCGGTGCCGGGGTCCTGGTCCTGCTCCCCCTCGTGCCCACCCCCCTCGTCGTGGACCCGCGGCCCCCCGTGCCGGCGTTCTTCAGCACGGGGTCCTGGCGGGACTGGGTCGACGGCGGCTCCGTGTATGCCGTGCCGCCGCCGACCGTGGGCGACGCCCGCGCCCTGGAGTGGCAGGCAGCAACCCGGTGGGGTTTCCCCGTCGTGGCGGGATACTTCGTCGGACCGGGCCCGGGCACCGAGCGGGTGGGTCAGTACGGGGCGACCCCGACGGCTCTCACCCAGTGGATCGGCTCGACCGCGCTCGACGGGGTCGCCCCACCCCTTGACGCTGCACAGGTCGCAGCGTTCCGCCAAGACCTCAGGGACGGGCAGGTTGACGCCGTCGTGCTTCCCGACGCGCGACCCGACGCCGCGCTCCTGCGTGATGCCATGTCCAGTGTTCTCGGCGCTCCGGTGCGCGAGGGCGGGGTCTCCGTCTGGGACGTGCGAGGGTTGGCCGGTGCCAAGGGCTGAGCAGGTCGGGGAGGCAGTGCCCGTGGAGGGCTCTCCTGCGGCATGCCCGTCGTCGCGACCGCCACCGGACCCCGAGCCGACACCGGGCAGGGTGACGGCGACCAGCTGGCTGACCTCCGCCGGGCGGCACGTCCTCGCGGGTCGCGCGCTGCGGCACCCGGTGCGCACCGTGCTCGCCGTCTACGTCGTGTCCCGGATCGTCTCGGTGCTGGCGCTCGCGGTGGCGGCAACCTGGTTCCAGAACCCGGCGGGGGTCGGTCACCCGGACCCCTCGCTCGGGGACATGCTCGGCCTGTGGGACGGGGTCTGGTACCGCCGGATCGTGCAGGACGGCTACCCCGTGCCGCTGCCGGTCGACGGGGACAACGGGAGGGTCACCTACAGCGCGTGGGCGTTCTACCCGCTCTACCCCTATCTCGTGAAGGCCGTCATGCTCACCGGCCTGTCGTTCGAGGCGGCGGGGGTGGCCCTCAACGTCGTCCTGGGAGGGGCCGCCGCGCTCCTGGTGTGGGCTCTCTTCCGCAGCGGCACGCACGCCGACCGGCAACCCCAGCGCGAGCGACTCGCCCTGGTCGCGGCATGCCTCTGGTGCTTCTACCCCACGACGGCCGTGATGCTCAAGCCCTACACGGAGGCGCTCGCCGCAGTGCTGGTCGTCGGGGGTTTGCTCCTCCTGGTGCGTCGTCGCTACCTCCTCGTGGCGCTGCTCGCGGCTCCCCTCGGGCTCACCCGCGGCATCGCTCCCGCTCTGGGGGCGGCCGCGCTCGTCCACCTCGTGGTCCGGTGGCGCGAGGACCGGGCCGCGGGGGCCCCCCCGCTGGCCGGAGCCCGTTGGCGGGCCGCGGTGATGCTCGGCGCGCTCGCCCTCTCCTCGGTGGCGTGGCCCTTGATCGCCGCCGTCGCCACCGGCGTGCCCACGGCATTCTTCGATGTCCAGGCAGCCTGGGGTCAGCGGCCCGACAAGGGCCCGTTCGTCCTCTGGTTCGAGTGGGCCTGGCAGGGCCACGGGTTGGCAGGGGTGGTGGTCCTCGTGGCGCTCGCCGGCACCTACGTCGCCCTGGTGCTCGGGCGGCACGGGCGCTGGATCTGCGTCGAGGCCAGGGCGTGGGCGCTCGCCTACCCGATCTACCTCTTCGCGGTGGTGCGACCCATCACGAGCATGTGGCGCGTCCTGCTGCTCGACGTCCCGCTGGCGGCGCTGCTCGCCTCGGTGACCATGCGCACCGCCAGCGGTGCCACGGTCGTGCCGCACTGGCGCCGGAGGGTCGGGGTCGTGATGCTGCTCCTCATCGGTGGCCTCGTGTGGTGGACCTGCTCGCTGCTCACCTATACACCCTGGGGATCGTTGCCCCCCTGACACCGGGTGAGGCCGAGGTGGATTTCGCCATGTCGCAGCGCTGCGGGATAATGGAGGTCAATCTCCGACTGTCCGGCGTCGGAGCACAGCGTGGTGCAGGGTGGGCCGCGCCGAGGAAGGGAACACGCATGGCGGCAATGAAGCCGAGGACGGGCGACGGCCCCCTCGAGGTCACCAAGGAAGGTCGTGGCATCGTGTTGCGCATGCCCCTCGAGGGTGGCGGACGGTTGGTCGTCGAGATGACACCCGACGAGGTCCGGGCGCTTGGCGCTGCGATCGACAACTGCGAAGGTCTGGCCTGAGCATTCCCTGACGACAGTCGACGGGGCCCCCACCACTGTGGTGGGGGCCCCGTCGTGTGCCTGGACCTCGGTAGGGTCGCGGGGTGCCCCGAGACGACGTGATCCTGCGCCCCCTGACCTCCGACTGGTCCCACGACCCCAGTGGAGAGGTTCTCCCGGCAGGTCTGGACCCGACCGACGCCGACGTCGCACTCATGGTGTCCCAGGCGGCGGGCGCGGCGCTGGCGCTCGAGCGAGCACTGAGCGCCTTGGGCCTGGACCCCGTGGAGGTCCGGTTGACCCACGAGCCGAAGGCCGCAGCAGGTGTCCTGACCTCGGTGCCCCTCCTGCCGGGGGCCCACCGGGTGCGACGACTCCTCCTCGTCGGGATCGGCGCCGGCACGAGCTCGGACTGGCAGGCTGCCGGCGCCACGATCGGTCGAGCCACGCGTGGCCGCACCGTCGCGATCCACGCGGTGGGTGCCCTCGCCGACGACACCGCACTCTCGGCCTACGTCGAGGGTGCGGTCCTCGGGGGGTGGACCTCGCCGCGGTGGACCTCACAGGGCGCGGTTCCCGGCACCGTGCCCGTGGTGACGTCCGTCGTCACCGGCAGCGGGGACGGCAGCACCGCCGGCGTGGTGCAGCGGGCCGTCGTCCGCTCGCGTGCTCAGCTCGTGGCGCGCGGGCTCGCGCTCACGCCCTCCAACACCAAGAACCCCGCGTGGATGGCCCGGCAGGCGCGCACGGTGGGCCGGCGCGCAGGCCTCGACGTCACCGTCTGGGACGAGCGGGCCTTGCGGCGGGACGGCTTCGGGGGGCTCCTCGCCGTCGGCCAGGGGTCGGCCACGCCTCCGCGCCTCGTTCGTCTGGACCACGTACCTCCCGGTGCCTCACCCTCGACACCCCGGGTGGTGATCGTGGGCAAGGGCATCACGTTCGACACCGGAGGACTGCAGGTCAAGCCGGCCGACGGCATGCTGGCGATGAAGACCGACATGTCCGGCTCAGCCGTCGTCCTCGCGGTGCTGGCGGCCGCTCGAGAGCTCGAGGTGCCTGTTCGGGTGACCGGCCTGCTGGCCCTGGCCGAGAATGCCGTGGGTGGTGCGGCCTACCGGCCCGGAGACGTGATCACCGCGTTCGGTGGTCGGACGGTGGAGATCGGCAACACCGACGCGGAGGGCCGGATCGTCATGGCAGATGCCCTCGCCTACGCCGACGCCCACCTCGACCCGGACTGGCTCGTCGACATCGCGACGCTCACCGGGGCGGCCCGGATCTCGCTCGCCAGGGTCATGGCGCCGGTCTTCTCCACCGATGAGCCCCTGGCTGCGGCGCTCGTCGAGGCCGGGAGGACGACAGGTGAGACGCTGTGGCCGATGCCCCTCGCCGAGACCTACCGTCGAGCTCTCGACTCCGACGTCGCCGACGTGGCGCACATCGCGCCGGGTGTGGGGGGTGGTGCCATCACGGCGGCACTCTTCCTCCGCGAGTTCGTCGGGGAGCGCCGTTGGGCGCACCTGGACATCGCCGGCACCGGTCGCTCGGACGTCGATGCCGGGATCCTCGCCAAGGGGGGCACCGGGTTCGGGACACGACTGCTGCTGCGGTGGCTGGAGGAGATCGCATGAATGCCGGTTACGGGCTCACGGTGCGCTGGTCGCTGCAGGACGCCCCGGCTGATGCCGCGGACCAGCTCAGGGAGTATGTCGTCGGGACGTCCATCGCCCGATTCATGTTCCTCGACGGGCTGGCCTTCAAGGTGTGGCGGATGCGCACCGGGGAGTGGTTCGAGGGAACCTACGTCTTCGACACCGAGCAGGAGCGGGCGGCGTTCCGCGAGGACTTCGAGCCCGGTGCGGCACAGGCACCCGGGAGCGCGATGATCGGCTCTGCGCCGACCGTCATCGAGGACTGGGAGGTCGTCGCGATCGCTGAGGGCCCCGCTGGCTTCCGTCGCGGTGCGGGCCCGGACGTCGCCTGAGCACGACGTCGCAGCCCGGCCGGCTCAGCGGCGCACGGCCACCAGCATCCCGTCACTGACGGGAAGCATCGAGGTCATCAGCTCATCGTGGTCGCGCAGCGTCTTGCCCAGGTCACGCAGGGTGACGGTGGTCTCGTCGCGGGCCGCCGGATCCGCCACCTTGTCGTGCCACAGCATGTTGTCCATGGCGAGAACGCCCCCGGGCCTCAGCAACCGGACGGCGTGCTCGACATAGGTGGGATAGCCCGGCTTGTCCGCGTCGATCACGACGAGGTCGTAGGCCCCGTCGGTCATCCTCGGGAGCACCTCCGCGGCCGCACCGCTGATGACCCGAGTGCGCTGGTGCGCGTAACCGGCCGCCAGGTAGGCCTCGCGGGCGGCACGCTGGTGCTCCGTGGAGACATCGATGGTCGTGAGCACCCCGTCATCGGGCATACCGGCGAGGAGCCAGAGCCCTGAGGTGCCGGCCCCCGTGCCGACCTCGACCACGTGCCGAGCCTGCAGCGCCGCGGCGAGGAAGCGCAGCGTCGCGCCGGCGCCGGTCCCGACGGGTGTCGCGTCGCCGAACTCCATGCCCCGCCTGCGGGCCGACTCGATGACCTCCGGCTCGGTCACGAACTCCTCGGCGTAGGACCAGCTCGCAGGCTTCAGGGCGCTCATGGCGCAACCCTACGACGCGGGGGGCGCCTCGTGCGCAGTGCCGCGCGCTCCCAGCATTCGTTCAGGAAGTCCGGGAACAATTCACGGCCAGAAGGCGTATCGATAGGCGACATGAGCAGCTTGGTGAGGGACGAACCGATGACGACGACGCATGCCACGCGAGACGGCGAGACGCCCACTGCTGGCTGGGAGCCCCCCACCTGGGAGGAGGTCGTGGAGCAGCACTCAGCCCGCGTCTACCGTCTGGCCTACCGGCTGACGGGCAACATGCACGACGCCGAGGACCTCACCCAGGACGTCTTCGTGCGGGTGTTCCGCTCGCTGCACACCTACCAGCCCGGCACCTTCGAGGGCTGGCTGCACCGGATCACGACCAACGTCTTCCTCGACAAGATGCGACGCAAGCAGCGGATCCGCTTCGACGCCCTCTCCGACGAGTCCGCCGCGCGACTGCCCAGCCGCGGCCCGGGCCCGGAGCAGCGCTTCGACGACACGCACTTCGACGACGACGTGCAACGTGCCCTCGACGCGCTCTCGCCCGATTTCCGGGCTGCCGTCGTCCTCTGCGACATAGAGGGGCTCTCCTACGAGGAGGTCGCGGCCACCTTGGGCATCAAGCTCGGGACGGTTCGCTCGCGGATCCATCGCGGGCGCGCGCAGCTGCGCGAGGCGCTGGCCCACCGGGCACCGCAGCCCTCGGCGCAGAAGCCGGCTCCCACCCGTCGCGGTCGCCTCATCCGTCGCCCGGCCGCAGGCATCGTATGACGCAGCCCCGGGGCGTTCGCTGTCTGGACGAGGACCTGGGCGACTACGCCGGAGGTCGGCTCGAGCCGGTCCGGCGGCGCCGCTGGGACCTCCACCTGGTGACCTGCCTCGGGTGTGCGCGCGCGGTGGAGGACGAGCGGCGGCTCCAGGCGGCCTTCGCGGGCGCGCCGTCGATGCCGGGAGACCTACGCGCCGCACTGCTCGCCCTGGCCGGTGGTGCCGCCCTCAGCGGCACCGCCGAGGGCGTGCAGGACCCACCGCCGGTGCGCCGCCGCGAGCCGCTGCTGGTGCTCTCGCCCGGCGCGCCGCGCTGTCACCGCAGTGCGTTGCGCGCGATCGTGATCGCCGCAGCGGCGGCCGGCGCGTCCGCAGCAGCTGCGCTCAGCCTGACCGTCATCAGCGCGCCGGACAGCCGACCCGGGGTCACCGCGTCGACGGTCGTCCCGCTCGTCGGGACCCCGACCCCCACTCCCTTCTCGGCGGTCACCTCCGTCGTCCCGGTCCGATGGGCGCGCACCGGCGCCCCAGGCCCGTCGAGCCTGCAGGCAGAATCACGTCCATGACCAGTGACCATGATGACTCCGAGCGTGAACCGTGGCACCCGTGGAGCCGTCCCGACCCGGCTCCCGTGCCGACAGGGGGGCCAGAGCCGACCCAGGAGATTCCCGAGCAGGCTGCGCTCTCGCAGGAGCGCGCCCACCCCGACTGGGTGGCAGCACCGAGGTGGAGCGATGCCCCGTCAGCGACGACTCCTGCGGGGCAGGGCCCGTATGCCGCTGTAGCAGCAGCCACACAGCCCAGCACGCCTGCGAACCCCACGAGCCACGGGAGACGTGGTCCCGGCTGGGGCGCCCTGCTCGGCGTGAGCTGCGCGGCGGCGCTTCTCGCCGGTGCCACCGGAGGGGTCATCGGCAGCTCCCTCGCAGACGGTCCGAGCCCTGCGAGAGCGGGCTCGGTGTCGGCCCCGGAGGCAGGTGCGGGCGCGGTCACCCGTCCGGTGGGGTCCATCGCGAACACCGCTGCCAACGTCACCCCGAGTGTGGTGACCCTACGCGTGGTGGGAAGCGACGGCGGCGCCACCGGCTCGGGTTGGGTCTATGACGACCAGGGTCACATCGTCACCAACAACCACGTCGTCGCCGGAGCAGTGAAGGGCAAGGTCACCGTGGTGCTCGCCAACGGCAAGCAGCTCGAGGGCACCGTCGTGGGACGCGACGGGTCCTACGATCTCGCGGTCGTCAAGGTCGAGGGTGCGAGCCTCACGCCGCTGCCGCTCGCACGCTCCGCCGACGTGGTGGTGGGGGACCAGGTGATCGCCGTGGGCGCGCCCTTGGGTCTGGACTCCACCGTGACGACGGGGATCGTCAGCGCGCTGAACCGGCCCGTGACACCAGGAGAGGCTGACGACCAGTCCTACATCAACGCCATCCAGACCGATGCGGCGATCAACCCGGGCAACTCCGGTGGGCCCCTGCTCGACATGCAGGGCAGGGTCATCGGGGTCAACAGCGCGATCGCGCGCGTCTCCGGGAGCACGATCAGCGGCCAGAGCGGCAATATCGGCGTGGGCTTCGCCATCCCGAGTGACCAGGTCGCCAAGACCGTCGAGCAGCTCATCAGGACGGGGAAGGCCGAGCACCCGGTGATCGGGGTGTTCCTCGACTCGACGTACGACGGCGAGGGTGTTCGCATCGCCGCCCAGGGGCCGAACGGGCAGGCCGCTGTGGACCCTGACGGACCTGCGGCGGCAGCGGGGCTGAAGGCGGGTGATGTCATTGTGGCGTTCGAGGGTCGGCCGGTCACCGACGACGGTGAGCTGGTGGTCGCGATCCGCGCTCGCGGGGTCGGTGACTCCGTGGTTCTGACCGTCCGTCGCGGCGGTGGTGACCGAGATGTCACCATGGTGCTCAAGGGTTCCGGCTCCTGAGCCGGTGCCTCCCGAACAGATCGGCCCCCGAAGGACGGTGAACACGCGATGCTGGGTGTGAATGGCTGGGAGGTCGTGCTCCTCGCGCTCATCGCGGTGTTCGTCCTGGGCCCGGACCGGCTCCCGGAGTATGCCGCCAAGCTGGCGCGCGGCATCCGCCAGCTCCGAGTCATGGCCGAGGGAGCCAAGGGGCAGCTGAAGGACCAGCTCGGCCCGGAGTACGAGGACATCAACTGGCGGCAGTACGACCCGCGCCAGTACGACCCTCGCCGGATCGTCAAGGAGGCCCTGCTCGACCCGCTCGACGAGGCCGTCGCGCCGATCCGCGACGAGATCGGCTCGGTCCGCTCGGCTGCCTCGCGAGACGGCGCGGAAGCGGCAGGTGCGGAGGTGGCCGGAGGCACGGCCGCGGTGGGAGTCGCGGCGGCGTCGATGGTCGCGAGCACGGACTCCGAGGATTCCGTGCCCGGGGCAGTCCGTCACGTCCAGCAGCACTCCTCCGACCCGAGACCGCCGCGCGATCCACGGGCTTGGGACCCGGTCAGGCCGATACCCTTCGACCGCGACGCGACCTGACCGGGGCTCCACCAGGCGTGAGCAACCGCCCAGCGAACGGATGACCCGTGCCAGCTCCTCCCCCAGAGCATGAGCTCACGAGCAGGTCCCTGCGCGCGCGCGACCTCGGGCTCCTCGTCGGCACCCTGGAGCCGGGTGCAGTCAACGCGATCACCGACGTGAGCGGTGTGCGGGTGGGGCACACGACGATCCTGGAGCCCCACGGGACCTACTCGGGGGTGACCGCGGTGCTGCCCGGTGCCCTCGGTCCCGACCGACCCCTCCCCGCCGGGATGTTCGTCGGCAACGGGTACGGCAAGTTCGTGGGGGCCACCCAGGTCCGGGAGCTCGGAGAGATCGAGACGCCGATCCTGCTGACGTCCACCCTGTCGACGTTCCGGGTGGCGGACGCGCTGGTGACGTGGGTGCTCCGGACGTCTCCGAGGGGCATCGGATCGCTGAATCCCGTCGTCGGGGAGGTCAACGACTCATGGCTCTGCGGACCGGGGACACGCGCCGTCGGTCCCGACCACGTGTGGGCCGCCCTGGACGGTGCGACGGAGGGCCCGGTGCCCATGGGAAGTGTCGGTGGCGGCACGGGTGCCTGTGCCCTGGGGTTCAAGTCCGGGATCGGCTCCTCCTCGCGTCGGGTGCGGATCCGAGGTGAGGCGGGCACCGTGGGTGTCCTGGTGCAGGCCAACATGGGCGGGGTGCTCCGGCTCGGCGGCGCCGAGGTCACCCCCGATGGCCTCGGTCTCAGCCACGCCGGCCCGGCCAGCTCCGAGGGTTCGTGCGTCGTGGTGGTTGCCGTCGACGTACCCGCCTCCGCCCGCGAGCTCGAGAGGATCGCGGCCCGCGGGGTCTTCGCGCTCGGGCGGGTCGGCGCCGCGTTCAGTCACGGGAGCGGGGACTACGCGCTGGCCTTCTCCACCGTCAGGGACGTGGGCGTGGCCATGACGGCCGCGGAACTGGACGAGCTCTTCCGCGCGGTCCTGGACGGTGTCGAGGAGGCAGTGATCGACGCCCTCCTGGCGGCCACGTCAGTCAGGACACCCAGTGGGCGCCTCGCAGCGGCCCTCCCACAGAGCGTTCTGAAGTGCCGTCCCGGGTGACGCCCGCGAGCGCGAGAGGGGTAGGGGGGACGGGGGTCAGCGAGAGGTGGGGGTGAGGCCGAGAGAGCGACCGGCCAAGCCCCGGGCGCGGGCGCCCAGACCTCGGGCGATGCCTCGAAGAGCCACCGCCGCAGGCGAGTCGGGCTCACCCAGCACCACCGGCATCCCCTGGTCGGCCCCGATCCGCAGGCGCGTGTCGAGAGGGATCTGGCCGAGGAGCGGCACCTCGGAGCCGATGGCCCGCGTGAGCGACTCGGCCACGTCACGGCCCCCGCCCGATCCGAAGATCTCCTGACGGCTTCCGTCCGGCAGCTCGAGCCAGCTCATGTTCTCGATGACACCCGCGACCCTCTGGTGGGTCTGCAGGGCGATCGCTCCGGCCCGCTCCGCCACCTCGGCAGCGGCCTGCTGCGGGGTGGTGACCACGAGGATCTCGGCGTTGGGGATGAGCTGGGCCGTCGAGATCGCGATGTCACCGGTGCCCGGGGGGAGGTCCAGGAGCAGGATGTCGAGGTCACCCCAGAAGACGTCGGCGAGGAACTGCTGGAGGGCGCGGTGCAGCATCGGGCCGCGCCAGACGACGGGCTGGTTGCCCGGCACGAACATCCCGATCGAGATGACCTTCACGTCGTGGCTGATCGGCGGGAGGATCATGTCGTCGACCTGGGTGGGACGGCCCTCCACCCCCAGCATCCGCGGGATCGAGAAGCCGTAGATGTCGGCGTCGACCACGCCGACACGCAGGCCCTGCTGGGCGAAGGACGCCGCGAGGTTGGCCGTGACCGAGGACTTGCCGACCCCGCCCTTGCCGGACGCGACGGCATACACGCGGGTCAGTGACCCAGCTTTGGCGAACGGGATCTCACGCTCTGCCGCACCTCCGCGCAGGTGGGTCTTCAGGGCGGTGCGCTGCTCGTCGTTCATCACCCCGAGCGTGACGGTGACGCCGGTGACACCCTCGACGGCGGAGAGCGCAGCAGTGGTGTCCTTGGTCAGGGTGTCCTTGAGCGGGCACGCCGCGATCGTCAACAAGATGGTGACTGCGACGTGGCCGGCGTCGTCGGAGGCGACGCTCTCGACCATGCCGAGCTCGGTGACGGGCTTGCGGATCTCGGGGTCGATGACCGTCTCGAGGGCAGCGTGCAGGGCGTCGGGACTGACGGGGGACATGCATCCCAGTCTAGGTCGGGGGGAACGTGCCCCGGGCCGCGCCCTCGTCGGGCTCGGCAACCCGGGTCACCGCGAGGCCGCGCTCCTCCATCTCATCGAGCAGGTCACGCAGCTCGCCGCGCACGAAGTCGCGGGTCGCCGAGTCACGCATCGCGATCCGCAGCGCCGCCACCTCACGAGTGAGGAACTCGGTGTCGGCGAGGTTGCGCTCATCGCGCGAGCGGTCCTGCTCCAGGCCGACGCGGTCGCGGTCGGCCTGACGGTTCTGGGCCAGCAGGATCAGCGGCGCGGCATAGGAAGCCTGCAGGCTCAGCATCAGCGTGAGGAAGATGAACGGGTAGGTGTCGAAGCGGACCGACTGCGGTGCAATCACGTTCCAGCCGAGCCAGCTGAGCACGAAGACGGTCATACCGATGAGGAAGTACGGCGTGCCCATGAAGCGCGCGAACTTCTCCGAGATGATCCCGAAGGCCTCCTCGGTGAAGAGGGTCGGCGTGGAGAAGCGTCGGCCACCCTCGCGAGGCTGGTCGATGCGCGGTCGCCGCTCAGCCACGGCTCACCGGCTCGGTGGCGACCACGTCGTGGCGCTCCTCGCGCCAGTCCTCGGGGAGGATGTGGTCGAGCACGTCATCGACCGTCACCGCGCCCAGCAGGTGCCCCTCCGCGTCCACGATCGGCACGCCGACGAGGTCATAGGTCGCGAGCATGCGGGTCACCTGACCGAGGGTGGCGCTCGGCAGGAGCGGGTCGACGTCCTTGTCGAGGATGCCTCCGATGGGGGCGTGCGGGGGCTCGCGCAGCAGCCGCTGGATGTGCACCATGCCGAGGTACTTGCCGGTGGGTGTCTCCAGGGGTGAGCGGCAGACGAACACCGTGCAGGCCAAAGCCGTGGAGAGCTCCTTGCGGCGGACGACGGCCAGCGCCTGGGCGATGGAGTCCTCCGGGCCCAGGATCACGGGCTCGGTGGTCATCAGGCCACCGGCTGTGTTCTCGTCGTAGGTGAGCAGGCGGCGCAGGTCTGCGGCTTCGTCGGGCTCCATCCTCTGGAGCAGCTCCTCCTGGCGCTCCTTGGGCAGCTCGGCCAGCAGGTCGGCAGCATCGTCGGGCTCCATCGCCTCCAGCACGTCGGCGGCTCGGCCCACGTCGAGGCCGGCGAGGATCTCCACCTGGTCGTCCTCCGGGAGCTCCTCGATGACGTCCGCGAGCCGCTCGTCGCCCAGCGCCGCAGCCACCTCGGCTCGCCGTTGGGGGCTCAGGTCGTGGATGACCTCTGCGAGGTCCGCCGGCTTGAGGTCCTCGTAGGTCTCGAGCAGCTTGGCCGCGCCCTGACCCTCCGAGGCGTCGCGCATCCCGGTGACGTCCTCGATCGGCACGAGGAACGTCTCACCGCGCCGACGGCCGAGCCGGCTGAGCCCCGCCCGGACGGGGCCCCGGCGGAGGTAGGCCCGACCGACGCTCCAGCCGCGCGCACCGGACTGCTCGATGCCGATGTCCTCGATGGTGGCCTCGAGGACCTCGCCATCCTCGGTGCGGGCCGTCACGGGCCTCTCGAACAGCTCTGCGACGACGAGGGTCTCGTTGGGTCGCTGCTCGAAGCGGCGCATGTTGACGAGGCCGGTCGTGATGACCTGGCCGCCCTCCACGGACGTCACCCGTGTCATCGGCACGAAGACCCGGCGCCGACCGGGCACCTCGACGACCAACCCGATGACCCGAGGCCGGCTGCGACTGGAGCTGAAGGTCACCACGACGTCACGCACCCGGCCGACCTGGTCACCGAGGGGGTCGAAGACGCTCAGCTCGGTCAGGCGGCCGACGAAGGCGCGGGTGGGCGTGCTCACACGGCACAGGCTATCCGGCGGGACCGGGCGCGCACCCGGTCAGCGGGTCGTGTTGCGCCGTGCCCCGGCACGACCTCGCCAGTGCCACGGACGCCAGGTCGCCGTGGCAGCCGGTGCCGGGCGGATCGGCGCGGCTCCGGAGTCGTCGGAGTAGGAGCCGGGCGCCTCGATGGGTCTGCCGTGGGGGGTCAGGACGTGGATGGTGCACGACTCGCGCCACCGTTGCACCACGTCGCCGACCGCGTTGAGCCGCACGGGGCGGAGCACCTCGGCCGCCGCGTCCCACTCGGGGGAGTCAGGGCGCACCTCGCGCGCAGTGGCGTGCAGGGTGAGCAGTCGCCCACCGTTGTCCTTGCTGCGCAGGATGAGCTCGACCTCGTCGGGCAACCAGGGAAGCGGCTGCTCCCCGGGGCCGGAGACGACGTATGCCGCGGGGCCGGTGCCGCGCTCATCCCCGTCGTCGTGCCAGACGTGCCAGGCGGGGTGGGTGCTCCCCCCGGGGACGCGGACCCAGAGAAGGCCGGACTTGCTCGCGGCCTCATGGGTCAGCCGCGTGATGTTGGGCACCGGGGTCGGGGTGGTCGGCGGTGCCGGGGCGTCGTCCGTCACACCGTGAACTCTCTCACAACGGATGTCGGGCGTCCGCTGCTAGCGTCCCCGGCACGACCTGTCCCCGCGTCCGAGAGGCCACCCCGAGCATGCGCAGCGCCAAGGACTTCTTCTCCCCCCTCGCGGTGGGCGCTCCCGCCCCCGTCCGGCAGGTGCCGGCCCGCCCCTCGCGGATGATCCACTTCTTCGACCCGAGCAACGAGCGGATGGCGGCCAAGGTGCCCCAGCTCGTCGGCTCGGTCGACGTGCTCCTGGGCAACCTCGAGGACGCGGTCAAGGCCGACCGCAAGGAAGCAGCCCGCGCCGGCCTGGTCTCGATCGCGTCAGCCACCGACTTCGGCGAGCACACCCAGCTCTGGACCCGGGTCAACGCGCTCGACTCACCGTGGGTGCTCGATGACCTCACCACCCTGGTGGGCGAGGTGGGCGACAAGCTCGACGTGATCATGGTTCCCAAGGTGCAGGGCCCGGAGGACATCCACTACGTCGACCGCCTCCTCGCGCAGCTGGAGGCGCGAGCTGGGGTGACCCGGCCGATCCTCGTCCACGCGATCCTGGAAACGGCACGTGGCATGGCGAGTGTCGAGGAGATCGCCGGTGCCAGCCCCCGGATGCAGGGCATCAGCCTCGGCCCGGCAGACCTCGCGGCCGACCGTCGGATGAAGACCACGCGGGTCGGTGGTGGTCACCCCGGCTACCTGGTGCGCCAGGACCCGGTGGACGGAGACATCACCGGCCCGCGACAGACCTTTCAGCAGGACCTGTGGCACTACACGATCGCCCGCATGGTCGACGCCTGCGCGATGCACGGGATCTTCCCCTACTACGGCCCCTTCGGGGACATCGCCGATGTGGTCGCCTGTGAGGACCAGTTCCGCAACGCCTTCCTCCTTGGTTGCGTGGGTACCTGGACGTTGCACCCGGCGCAGATCGCGATCGCGAAGAAGGTGTTCAGCCCGAGCGCCGACGACGTGGCGCACGCCCGACGGGTCAGGGAGGCGATGGGCGACGGCACCGGAGCGGTCATGCTCGACGGCAAGATGGAGGACGACGCGAGCCTCAAGCAGTGCCTGGTCATCCTCGAGCTCGCCGAGCGGCTGTCGGCCAACGACCCGGAGCTCGCCGAGCTGTATGCCGTGGAGCCGGTCAGGGCGGACAGGGAGGCAGACGCGTGAGCGGCTCCCCGGCATACCGGCCGCGACGCTCCGTGCTCTACATGCCGGCCAGCAACGAGCGTGCGCTGGAGAAGGCCAAGACGCTCCCGGTGGACGGGCTCATCCTCGACCTCGAGGATGCGGTGGGGCCGGACCACAAGGGCACCGCGCGTGAGAACGCTTGCGCTGCAGCGTCGTCCGGGGAGTATGGCGCTCGCGAACTGACGATCAGGGTCAACGGGATCGGCACGCAGTGGCACGCACGGGACCTCGCTGCGGCCTGCAGTGCAAGGCCCGACGGGATCGTCGTGCCCAAGGTCGGCTCGGCACAGCAGGTGCGCGACCTGGTCTCGGCGATGGAGGCGCACGGCGCTCCCGAGCACACCACGTTGTGGGCGATGGTCGAGACGCCGGAGGCGATCCTCGGTGTGGCCGAGCTCGCCTCAGCCAGCGGCAGGCTCGCGGTGCTGGTCATGGGGACCAACGACCTCGTCAAGGAGCTGGGCGCCCGGCACGTCCCCGGTCGCGCACCCCTCGCCACTGCCTTGTCGATGGCAGTGCTGGCGGCTCGTGCCGCTGACATCGCGATCCTGGACGGGGTCTACAACGACGTCAAGGACGCGGAGGGCTTCCTCACCGAGTGCGTCGCCGGGCGTGACATGGGATTCGATGGCAAGACCCTCATCCACCCGGGCCAGGTCCAGCCGTGCAACGCGGTCTTCGCCCCGTCGGCGGAGGAGGTCGAGGACGCCCGCGGCGTGCTGGCCGCCTGGGAGGAGCGATCCGGCTCGGGAGTCGTCACCTTCCGCGGTCGGATGGTCGAGAACCTCCACGTCGACATCGCGAGGCGCGTGCTCACCACCGACGAAGCCATTCGCGACCGCGCCTGAACACCGCCCCTGTAGGCAACGACTCGGTCACGAATGGGCGCGGCGGGTGGCGTGCGCGGCGGTCCTCGCGTGTGCTGGTGCCCTGTCGCACGGGTTCGGCGAGGACGGGAGGTGGGCGCCGATGATCCACACCAGGAGTGTTCGGGGGCCCGGAGGGCTTCTGGCCGCGATGCTCGCGGGCCTGCTGCTCAGCGGGTGCGGGGCGTTGGCTGGCCTGGCGCCGTCGGCAGGGGGACCGGGGTCGACCCCGAGCAGCGGCCCCACGACGAGTGCCGTGCCGACCTCCGGCGTCGGGACCCGATCATCGGCTCCGGCAGCCTCGGCGCACCAGCCAGGCACGGTGTCGCCGACAGAGACCCCGTCGTCCCCGGTGCCACCCACACCGTCTGCCGGCCCGGTGAGCCCGACGCTGCGGCCCGACCCGACCCCGGCCACCACGCCTTCCCCGACCACGACCCCGACGACGACTCCACCTGCCACCTCGCCGCCCCCGGTCCCGACGCCTCCTCCACCTGCCACCTCGCCGACCGTCGTCCCGACGCCTCCTCCGTCGCCGAGCCCCGCGCCGACACCCAAGCCCCGCACCACCCTCGTGCTCGGCGACCGCGGCCCGACGGTCCTGACGTTGCAGAAGCGGCTCAGCGAGCTGGGCTACTGGCTCGGCGAGCCCGACGGGTCGTTCGGCTCGTTGACCCAGCAGGCGGTGTGGGCCCTGCAGAAGTCGGCGGGCCTCAGCCGGGACGGTGTGGTGGGGCCCCGGACCGCGAAGGCGCTCGCTGACGGCATCCGGCCACGCCCCACGTTGCGAGGGGACGGGGTGGAGATCGACCTGGCGCGCCAGGTGCTGCTCGTCGTGCGCGGCGGGACGGTGCGGACGGTCCTCAACACCTCGACCGGCAACGGCGAGGAGTACACCACGACCATGGGCAACCGGGCGCTCGCGACGACGCCCAAGGGTCGCTTCACCGTCTACCGGGGGGTCGACGGACCGCTGACGAACTCGCTCGGCGAGCTGTGGCGGCCGCGGTTCTTCTACCGCGGTATCGCCGTGCACGGCTCGCCCACCATCCCGCCGTGGGCCGCCTCGCACGGATGCGCACGCTTGAGCAACGCCGCGATCGACATGATCTGGGCCAAGGGGCTCATGCCGATCGGGGCCACCGTCGTCGTGCGCTGACGTGCGCCGTGCAGGGCTGCCCGACGAAGGTGGCCCCGACTGCCCGTTGTCCCAGGCGGTGGTTTCGGCCACACTCGCCACATGACCGCACCCCGACGCCCGCCCCCGAGCGGCCGCGGAGAGCGCTCGTCCCGCACCCGGCACCGCCACGCAGCCCCGCGTCGAAGGTTCGTCGTGCCGCTCGCCCTCCTCCTCGTGGCGGCCGTCGTCGCGGCAGGGACGGTGGTCGGCGTGGCGATGACCCGGCGGGGTTCCGCCGTGGAGGCGGCCGGAGGGCAGTGCAGCGGTGACGCCTCCCTGAGGATCAGCGCCGCCCCCGCGCTGTCGGTGGTGCTGAAGAACTATGCCGACGACTTCGACACCTGGGTGCAGGAGCGCGCCGGCGTGCCGTGCACGACGACCACCGTGACGAGCGCCACACCTCAGGAGTTCGCGGCGAGCCTCTCCGTCGCGATGGACGGCGACACCGACTCGGCGCCGACCACGTGGATGCCGGACTCCTCCTTGTGGCGTGCCGTCCTCGCGCGGGACCCCCGACTGGCGGCGGTGCTGCCCCGCGCCTATCCCGTCGTGGCAGCGAGCCCCGTCGTCTTCGCCGCGCCTCGACCGATGGCCGAGGCTCTCGGCTGGCCGCAGCGGCAGCCCTCGTGGCAGGCCCTCAGCACTATGGCCGCCGATCCTGCCGGGTGGGGAAGCGTGAAGCACCCTGAGTGGGGACGGGTCCGACTGGAGTGGCCCAACCCCCTCACCTCGACCGCCGGGCTGGGCTCCACCGTCGCCGTCTACCGCGACCTCGCGGTGGCCGCCCAGGCGACCGACGACCTGCGACGGCGCCTCGTGATCGCGCACAACGCGGTGGGTGGCGCCACGGGGGATCTCTCCGGCGCCCTGGGTGCCCTTCGGGCGGTCGCCGCGGCGGCTCCCGGTGGCATCAAGGACCTCCCCATCGTGCCCGCCACCGAGCAGGAGGTCGTCGCCTTCAACGCGGCGTCACCCGCCGTCGAGGTCGCGGCCATCTACCCGACAGAAGGGTGGGTCGTCAGCGAGGTGCCGGTGCTCCCGCTCCACGCCGACTGGGTGAGCGCGGAGCAGCGCACGGCATCGGAGGCGTTCGCGGACTTCGTCATCCAGGGGGCGGCGCAGAAGGCCCTGCAGAAGGCTGGTTGGCGGGCAGCGCGGCTCGACGTCACGACCGGAGATGCTGCCGGGGTCGTGGCCACCGAGCCGCGGTACACCCCGGCACAGCCGAGCCAGGACGTGCTCGCGCGCACCTTGCAGAACTGGACCGCACTCGATCGCAGGGGCTCCCTCCTCGTCGTCCTCGACACCTCAGGCTCGATGAAGGCGGAGGTCGGCACCACCGGCACGAGCCGGATCGAGCTCGCAAAGGGGGCGGTGCTCGCCTCCCTCCCCTTCTTCGCCGACGCGGCCCCCGTGGGGTTGTGGACGTTCTCTCGCGCGGCAACCGGCCCCGACTACCGCGAGGTCGTCCCGCTCGGCAGGCTCGACCGCCGGGTCGGCGCCGGCACCGCCCGCGACACCATCGAGTCGGCCGTGAGCCGCATCCGTGCCGAGAACGACACCGCGCTCTACGACACCACCCTGGCTGCGGTCTCCGCAGTGCGGGCCTCGTGGCAACCGGGGCCCAACACGGTCCTGCTCATCAGCGATGGGAAGAACGAGGACCCGGGCAGCCCGGACCTGCAGACCACCTTGGCGCGCCTCGTCGACGGCGCCGACCCGGCACGACCTGTGGAGGTCCACACGATCGCGCTCGGGTCAGGAGCCGATGCACGGGCCCTGCGCAACATCGCTGGAGCCACCGGCGGAAAGGCCTACACGGCAGCGCGTCCGGAGGACCTCGAGTCCGTGTTCCTGGCTGCCCTGACGGGCTGACGGGGCCGCCCCGCCGCGCCCCCGGATGCCGGGGTGAACAGGACCATCGTGTCCGGGAGCGGTGCACGGCATCCAGTCACTCCCCGGGGTAGCGCACCCCGACCTGACGGCGCACCTCGTCCATCACCGCCATGACCCGGCGCGTGGCGTCCCACGGCATCGACCAGGTCTGGAGGTGCCCCAGTGCCAGCGCCCGGGCGAACTCCGCCACCTCGAAGCGGAACCCGTGAGTGCTCACCTCGGGAAGCAACTCGTCGAGCACGCTCTCGTCCGGCGCCACGAGGCGCACCGGGCCTGGTGAGTAGAAGCGGCCCGACAGCTCGACGCGGGCTCGGGTCCCCACGACGCGCGCGGTGCACGGGGATGCGGCGGCCATCGTGCACCACAGGTGTGCCAGCGCCCGGCTCGAGCCGTCGGGCCCGTCGGGTGACAGCCCCTGGATGGTCGTCGTCACGTCGACCCACTGGCCGCTGAGCGTTCCCCGGGCCGTCACGTCCGCCAGGCCGCCGAGCACGTGGTCGGCGAAGGAGACGGGGTACACACCCAGGTCGAGCAGGGCACCTCCGGCGAGCGCCGGGTCCGAGAGGCGCTGCGGGCCGTCGGGCCACAGGAGCTGGCCGTGGTCTGCCTCGACCGCGACGACCTCGCCGAGCGTCCCGGCTGCCACGGTGCGCCGCACGATGTCGTACTGAGGGAGGTATCGGCTCCACATCGCCTCAGCCGCAAGGCGACCCACCGACTCCGCGACGTGAAAAACCTCCTCGGTCTCGGTGAGGTTGCGCGTGAAGGCCTTCTCGACAAGCACCGGCTTGCCGGCGCGCAGCGCGAGAAGGGCGTGCTCGTGGTGCTCGCTGTGTGGTGTGGCGACGTAGACGGCGTCGACGTCCGGGTCGGCCACCAGGTCGCCGTAGGACCCGTGGCTGCGCTCGACGCCGTGACGGGCCGCGAAGTCGGTGGCGCGCTCGGCAGAGCGGGATTCGACGGCAACCACCCTGGAGCGGGTGCCCTCGTGGACCGCCTGCGTGAAGGTGCGAGCGATGCCACCGGGTCCGAGCACCCCCCAGCGCAGCGGCGGTGCGTCCATCGGGTCGGGCACCGTGGAGGGGGAGAGCGCGAGGGCATCAGGGGTCATGCCACCGAGCGTATGCGGTGCGGCGCGGTCAGAACCCGGACGTCGCCTCGGCAACGAGGTCGGCGACGAGCTCTCCGGTGTCGACGGCGAGGCCCTTCCGGCGGAACCACGTCGCCATCGTGGTGGCGTCGCGCTCGAGGAACTCGAAGCCCTGAGGGTTGCCGATCACGTCGACGACCTGTGGCCAGTCGATGATCACGAGGCGCTCGCGGTGCAGCAGCACGTTGTAGGGCGAGAGGTCACCGTGAACCCACCCGTGGCGCGCGAGGGTGAGCATGACGGAGCGAAGCTGATCGAAGAGGTCCTCGAGAAGATCCGGATCTGGTCTGGTCGAGATGAGTCGCGGTGCGGCAGTGGGCGCCCCGACCCCGAGGTCCCCGATGAACGACATCATCATCTCGGACTCGTCGAGCTGCACCGGGTAGGGCACCGGGAGGTCGAGCTCCCACAGCCGACCAAGCGCGTCGAACTCGGCGGCGGCCCACTGGCCGGCGATGACCAGCTTGCCGAACTCGGTGCGGCGGGCCATCGCGCGCATCTCGCGCGACTTGCGCACCCGGCGGCCCTCGAGGTAGCCGGCATCGCGGTGGAACAGGCGGTGGTCGCCGTTCCGGTAGCGCTTTGCGGCCATGGTGCTGACCCGTGCGGTGCCCGGGACCCACCGGCGGACGACGTGGACGTCGGCCTCCTTGCCGGTCTTCAGCACGCCGAGGTCGCTCTCCACGGCGCCGAGGTCGGTGATGACCCAGTCGGGGCGAGGTTTCGGCCCGTGGGTGGACCCGTCCCAGGTGGACCATCGCTCACCCTCGGGTGGGCTCTCGGGTCTGGTGTCAGTGGAGAAGAGGGCCTGCTTCTCCGGCAGGTGGAACGGCTGGTGTGCCACTGCAGGGCTCCTGGTGGAGGAAGGAATGGGTGGGCAGGGTGGTGCCCGGGACCGTCATCGACATCTCGGCCTCCTCCAGGTCAGCGCCGCGCGTGCAACGGGGCGGGTGGCACGGCATCCGGCCGGATGCCGGGTGCGCACGACCCAGCCTGACCCACCCCCGGTCGGTGCGCCACCGGTTTTCGTGTCGGCCCACGGACCGGGGTGGGGGGACTCACACCCGCTGGACGCTCGGCGCTCGGGCGAGCGACGGCATACTCGATGGGTCCCCACCGGTCACCACGCGAAGGCGGCGATCCGCGCATGTCCCGACTCCAGAGCACCGACGGTCTCACCGAGGAGCAGCACGAGCTCATCACGCTCGTGCGCGAGTTCGTCGAGGAGCAGATCCTGCCTGTCGCCACCGAGCTGGAGCACAAGGACGAGTACCCGACGGACATCGTCGAGGGCATGAAGGAGATGGGCATCTTCGGGCTGATGATCCCCGAGGAGTACGGCGGCCTGGGCGAGTCGCTGTTGACCTACGCCCTGGTCGTCGAGGAGATCGCCCGCGGCTGGATGTCGGTGAGCGGCATCATCAACACCCACTTCATCGTGGCCTACATGATCATCCAGCACGGCACGCAGGAGCAGAAGGAGCGCTACCTGCCGCGGATGGCGACGGGCGAGGTGCGTGGGGCGTTCTCGATGAGCGAGCCGGGGGTGGGGTCCGACGTCGCGGCGATCCGCAGCAAGGCGGTGCGCGAGGGCGAGGAGTGGGTGCTCACCGGCCAGAAGATGTGGCTCACCAACGGTGGCTCGGCCAACCTCGTCGCGGTGCTCATGCGCACCGACCTCGGCGAGAGCGCGAGCCCCTACAAGAACATGACGACGTTCCTCATCGACAAGGAGTCCGGCTTCGGTGAGACGGCTCAGGGTGTCACCGTGCCCGGCAAGATCGAGAAGATGGGCTACAAGGGTGTCGACACCACCGAGCTCATCTTCGAGGGGCACCGCACGAGCGACGCGCAGGTGCTCGGCGGGGTGGCCGGCAAGGGCTTCTACCAGATGATGGACGGCGTCGAGGTGGGCCGGGTCAACGTCGCGGCGCGGGCCTGCGGCCTGTCGCGGCGGGCCTTCGAGCTCGGCATCGCCTACAGCCAGCAGCGCGAGACCTTCGGCAAGAAGATCGCGGAGCACCAGGGCATCCTCTTCCGCCTGGCCGACATGGCGACCAAGGTCGAGGCGAGCCACCAGATGATGGTCAAGGCGGCTCGGCTCAAGGACGCCGGCCAGCGCAACGACCTCGAGGCCGGGATGGCGAAGTACCTCGCCTCGGAGAACTGCGCCGACGTCGTGGAGCAGAGCTTCCGCATCCACGGCGGCTACGGCTACTCCAAGGAGTACGAGATCGAGCGGCTCTACCGCGAGGCCCCGATGCTGCTCATCGGTGAGGGCACCGCCGAGATCCAGAAGATGATCATCGGGCGGCGCCTGCTCGAGGACTACAAGACCAGCTGATCGACCCGGCCACGGCGTGAAGAACTGACCTATTGGTCGATATCTTCACACGAGGAGCGGTTCGGGTGTATGCCGTTCAGCACCCTCCCAGCGAACGTCCAGTCGAGGCTGGGATACTTGGGCCATGAGCACGCAACCGACCCGCCCGGGCCTTCGAGCGGCGCTGTCCCTGGAGTACCCGATGTCCTTGGGAGTCCACGACAGTTATGAGGACGCGCAGAAGGCCGTCGACTACCTTTCCGACCACGAGTTCCCGGTGCAGGACGTCCTCATCGTCGGCACCGACCTCAAGCAGCTCGAGCGGGT
>JBDSNZ010000320.1:0-5811 GCA_039915055.1 Ornithinibacter sp. | reverse complement strand
CCGACATGCCCGACGTGGACCTCTTCGTGCGCTCCTCGGGGGAGCAGCGCACCAGCAACTTCCTGCTCTGGCAGAGCGCCTACGCCGAGATGGTCTTCCAGGACCGGCTCTGGCCCGACTACGACCGCCGCGACCTGTGGGAGGCGATCCAGTCCTACGTCGACCGTGAACGTCGCTACGGCGGCGCGGTCGACGCGCGGGGAGCAGGCGCAGCCTCGGGGTAGCCCCGCAAGGGCCACCTCGCAGTCGAAGCGTCTCGATGGGGTGGTTGAGCAGGTCCTGGAAGCGGTGCGGAAGCCCGACGCGCGAAACGCACGTGGGAGTCAACCGGTGCGTCGCTCCCGTCGAAGCCGGGTCCCCCGGCCGCAGCGAGCAGGAACGAGGCGCACTCACTGCCTCGCTTGACGGCGACCACCCACTGCGCCCATCATCGTCATATGACGATAACAGCGAGACCCGTGAGTGATAGTGATCCTGGGGGTGTGGGGGGACTGGATGCGGCTGCCTGCCTTTTCCACGGGTTCTCCGACCCGTCGCGCCTGTCCATCCTGCGTCACCTCGCCCTCGGCGAACACCGCGTGACGGACCTGACAGACCACGTCGGTCTGGCGCAGTCCACGGTGTCCAAGCACCTGGCATGTCTACGGGACTGTGGTCTGGTCACCTCGCGTCCACAAGGCCGTGCATCCGTGTACTCCCTGAAGCACCCCCAGGCTCTCGATGACCTCTTCGAGGCCGCCGAGCAGCTCCTGTCACTGACCGGTAACGCCGTAACCCTGTGCGCGAACTTCGGCACCGAGACGCCTCCCTGAGGACGACCAGTGACCGCGACCGAAACCCACGACCACGACACGGCCGTCACCGAGGAGGACCGCCGCCGGTACGGCCGACGCGCACAGCTGTTGGCTGGCGCGTCGGTGACCTACAACGTCGTCGAAGCCGCAGTCGCGATCACCGCGGGCCTCGTCGCCGGGTCTATCGCTCTGGTCGGGTTCGGTCTCGACTCGATCGTCGAAGTGTCCTCCGGGCTGATCATCTTGTGGCAGTTCCGCCACCCGCTCCCGGAATCTCGCGAGCAGAGAGCGCTCCGGCTCATGGCGCTCTCGTTCTTCGCTCTGGCCGCCTACGTCAGCTTCGAGTCCGTGCGTTCGCTCACCACCGGGCACGAGGCCGAGTCCTCGACCGTCGGCATGGTCCTGGCCGCCGCGTCGCTGGCGATCATGCCGTTCCTGTCGTGGGCCCAGCGCCGCACCGGACGTGCCCTCGGGTCGAACGCGGTGGTCGCCGACTCAACTCAGACCCTGTTGTGCACCTACATGTCGGCCGTCCTGCTGATCGGGCTGGTCCTCAACGCGACGCTCGGCTGGTGGTGGGCGGATCCCATCGCGGGACTCGTCATCGCAGCCGTCGCTGTCAAGGAAGGGCGCCAGGCCTGGCGCGGCGAAGGTTGCTGTGCGCCAACCCGAGCGGCGACAACCGTCGAGGCGGACGGGTGTGGGTGCCAGGCGGGTTCGAGCTGCTGCTGATCGGGGCCTCCCTCACCGGCCCAGGTGGCGACGTCATCGATCCGCGGTCGGAGCGGCAGTTCCGCGTGGTTGCTGATCGCTGAATGGCGCGGCGTTCTGAGCAGCTCGATGGTGCAGGTGGGGCCGGCCGCATGGGCGAGTCGTCGGTCGCCGGTGAGCAGGGTCGCGTCCAACACCTCGGCCAGCGCGACGTAGGCGGCGTCGTAGGTGGTCAGGTTGTCCCGCAGCTCCCAACCGCGGGGCAACAACACCACGTGCGCCGCGCGGTGCATCGCCAGCGCCGCCAGGTCGGTCAGGGCCAGGTCAGCCCGGCGGTCGTCGAGCAGCCCCACCTGGTGCTGACGACGCAACACCGAAGCTACCTCCAGGTCGACCAGCTCTGGCGCGGCCAACGTCTCACCGCGCAGCCGGGCGCGAGCGGCATCCCAGCCCGGGTGGTCACCTCACCACGCGGAAGGTCGGATCACACGCGGATATTGGTGCGTGGCCACCGATCTTCTGCGTGACGACCAAGGACGATCCGGTTCTGGACGGCCTGGCAGCGGTCCCGTCAGGGGCTCGGGTCAGGATGCGCAGGCTCGGCAGAGGCCGTCGATCTCCAGGGTGTGTCGCACCTCGCTGAAGCCGTGCTCGGCGGCCACCGCGTCCGCCCAGCGCTCCACGGCATCCCCCGTCACCTCGACCGCGAGGCCGCACCGGCGGCAGACCACGTGGTGGTGGTGGACCGGCATCGAGCAGGCGCGGTAGACGGCTTCCCCGTCGGGCGTGCGAATGACGTCGACGTCGCCGTCCTCGGCCATCACCTGGAGGTTGCGATAGACCGTCGCGAGGCCGACCCGGGTGCCGGTGGTGGCCAAGCCGGCGTGGATGTCCTGTGCAGACCGGAACTCGGCGGACCCCGCGAGGGCCTCGCTGAGCGCCGCGCGCTGTCGCGTCGGTCGCCGGTCTGCCTGGGGCTCACTCATCTGCTCTCCACCTCTGCGTGCTGTCCGTGCTCGTCGTAGTGGCCCTCGTGCGCCGCGTGCCGGTGGCCGTCGTGCAGGTAGTCCACGTGGTCGCCGTGATCGACCGCTGGGTGACCGCACCCGGGCCCGTGCTCGTGGTCGTGTCGTTCCTGGGCCCGGGCGTGGGACGCATGCCGTGCCCGTGCCACCAGCGCGACGCCCACACTCGTCACGAGGAAGAGGCTGATGGCGAGCAGGACGATCGTCCCACCCGAGGGGGTCTCGGCGACATACGAGATGGCCACCCCGCCGACGCTGCTCACCACGCCGATGAGCACCGCCAGCCACAGGCTCGCGCGGAAGCTGCGGGCGAGCAGTTGGCTGGTGGCGTTCGGGATGATCATCAGGGCGCTGATCAGCAGCAGGCCGACGACCCGCATCGACACGACGACGGTGACTGCGGTGAGCACTGCGAGAGCCAGGTTGTAGCCCATCACCGGCAGTCCGGCCGCGCGGGAGAACTCCTCGTCGTTGGCGACCGCGAAGAAACGCTGACGCAGCACCAGCGTGGTGGCCAGCACGACCGCGGCGAGCGTGGCGAGGACGACCAGGTCGCCGCCGCTCGTGGTGAGTATGGCACCGAACAGGTATGCCGTGAGGTTGGCCGGCGTGCCCGCACTGGAGCGTGCGATGAGCACGACGCCGAGTGCGATGCCGCCGTAGAACATCACCGCCAGGGCGATGTCACCGCTGGTGCGTCCCGACGCCCTGATGAGCTCGATCGCGATGCCCGCGGCCACCGCGGCGATGAGCGCGGTGAGGACCGGCTCGGTGCCGGTGAGGATCCCGACAGCCACCCCGGCGAGGGCGACGTGGCCCATCCCGTCGCCGATGAGGGACATCCGGCGCTGAACGAGGAAGACACCGACCAGCGGGGCCGCGACACCGGCGAGCAACGCCGCGACGAGGGCCTGGCGCATGAAGTCGAGCGCGAGCATGTCCTGGATCATCATGGCCTCCCGCTCGTGCGGTCCAGTGGCGCGGAACCGAGCACCGCTCCGGGCCCGGACAGGTCCTCGCGCTCGTGGTGGTGGCTCGAGCCCGTGCTGTGGGAGGCGATGTGCGCGGCATACGCACCGGGGTTGCCGTCGAAGTCCAGGTGGCCCGCGTCCATGCACACGATGCGCGTCACGACGTCGGCCAGGGCCTCGAGCTCGTGGGTGACCACGATCATCGACGTGCCCTCCGCGGCGAGTCGGCCCAGCACCTCGGCGAGCGCGACCTGGCTGGCGTGGTCGACGCCCGCGGTCGGCTCATCCATGACGAGCACCTCGGGTCGGCCGGCGAGCGCCCGCGCGATGAGCACCCGTCGCTGTTGACCGCCGGAGAGTGACGCAACCTCTTCGTGGGCGCGGTCCGCGAGCCCGACGGCGCGGATCGACTCGCGCACGACCACGCGGTCCTCCCGTCCCTGTGGCTTCCACCAAGGCCGGTGCGGGAGGCGCCCGACCTCGACGATCTCCGTGACAGTGGCCCGCACCGAAGACGACAACGAATGCCGTTGTGGCACATAGCCGATCCGGGTGTGGTCGGTGAACTCAGCTCGCGGGGTTCCGAAGAGCCGGACCGACCCACCCTCTTGGTCGACCAGGCCCAGGAGCCCCCGCACCAGCGTGGACTTACCCGAGCCGTTGGGCCCGAGCAGAGCGACCACTTCGCCTGAGTGCAGAGCGAGGTCGACGTCGGAGACGACCTTGCGGTCGGTGTAGCCGAAGCCCGCCCCGATGAGCTCGATGATCGGCTCTGCTGCAGGTGTCACCGGCATCGTTGGCCCTTCTCCAAGGTGGCGAGGTTGGTGCGCATGACCTCGAGGTAGTCCCGGCCCGCTGATGCGTCGGTGAGCCCCTCGAGCGGGTCGAGCACCGCGACTCCTGCGCCCGTCTCGCGCGCGACGGTCTCGGCGACCGCAGGGTCGACCAGCACCTCGGTGTAGATGGTCGACACGTCGTGCTCACGAACGAACGCGGTGAGGGTGCGCAGGGTGCCGGCGTCGGGCTCGGCGTCGGGGTTGACGCCGGCGATGCCCTCCTGGCCGAGGTCGTAGCGTTCGGCGAGGTAGGCGAAGGCGGTGTGGCTGGTGACGAGGTCGCGGCTCTCACAGCTCTTCAGGCCGGCGGCGAAATCGGAGTCCAGGCTCTGGAGCTGAGCCACCAGTGCTGCCGCGTTGGCACGGTAGGTGCTCGCGTGCTCCGGGTCGAGCGCGGCGAACCGCTCGCCGACAGCGGTGACGACGGTGGCATACCGCACCGGGTCGAGCCAGAAGTGCGGGTCGCTGCCGCCGCCCTCGCCCGAGATGATGCTCAGGTCGGCCAGCGGGGCGACGTCGAGTGCCGCGTCGCGGGCCTCGGTGTCGACCGCCCGGTCGACGGCGGGCTGGAAGCCACTGAGGTAGATGACGACCCGCGACTTCGCCAGGTCCCCGACGGCCCGTGGCGTGAGCTCGAGGTCGTGGGGCTCCGACCCCGCCTTGGTGAGGTTGGTGACGTGCACGTGCTCACCGCCCACTCGCTCGGCTGCGAACTCCAGGGGGTAGAAGGACGCGGTCACCCCCATCTGCCCACCGGGGCTCTCCTGTGGCGCCGCTGCGCCGGAGCAGGCCGCCGTCGAGGTGAGGAGCAGTCCGGCGGCAAGAAGGACGGTGATGCGCTTCATGACAACGATTCTCATCTGTAATGAGAATCGTTGTCAAGTGCGCAGGCTCAGGTGCGCGGGAAGGCCTGGGTCACGGTGATGGCGAGGAGCATCGCCACCACGGCCAGGCGCAGCAGTCGCTCCGAGGAGGTGAGTCGCGGCCATGCGAGGTAGAGGATCCAGGCCAGCAGCAGCGCGACGACGGCGATGAGCAGCCAGCCGGGCGGGGGTAGCAGGATGCCGGCGACGGCGAGGCCCAGGACGAGGAGGAAGGGGACGGCGCGCGGCAGCCGGCTCAGCCAGGTCAGGGCCGGCAGGCTGGAGCGCTCGATGGACTCTCGGAGGGATGACACGACAGGTCAGCCTAGCCGGGCGGCGATGGGCGGTTCGGCTCCAGGGGGGCCCCACGGATAGCCTTGCGCGCATGGCCCAGACCTCCACCGTCGACACCGTCGTCTCCCTCTGCAAGCGCCGCGGCTTCGTCTTCCCCTGCGGGGAGATCTACGGGGGAACCCGCTCGGCATGGGACTACGGGCCGCTCGGGGTGGAGCTGAAGGAGAACATCAGGCGCCAGTGGTGGAAGGCCATGGTGACCTCGCGCGACGACGTCGTCGGGCTGGACTCCTCGATCATCCTGCCCCGCCAGACCT
>JBDSNZ010000316.1:0-3520 GCA_039915055.1 Ornithinibacter sp. | reverse complement strand
TCGAAGTCGTCCGCAGCGACGCACTCGGCGACGAGCCCCCACTCCTCGGCGGTGCGCGCGTTCAGTTTCTCACCGGTCAGCGCGAGGCGCATCGCGCGTGCTCGACCGATCGAGGCTGCGACGAGGGCCGTGGAGCCGCCGTCGGGCATCAGCCCGATCCGTGCGAACGCCAGCACGAAAGACGCCGAGTCGCTCGCCAGCACGTAGTCGCACGCGAGCGCCATCGGCACCCCGATGCCTGCTGCCACGCCGTTGACGAGCGCCACCACCGGGGTCCGCGACGCGAGGAGGGCACGCACGAGGTCGGCCCCGGCATACAGCGTGCCGCCCACCGCCCCGTCAGCCGACAGCGGCGCGCCGGAGCAGAATCCGCGTCCAGCGCCGGTCAGGGCGATGACGCGCACCTCGGGATCGTCATCGAACGCGCGCACGGCCGCCGACACCGCCTCGCACATCTGCGGGTCCACGGCGTTGAGCCGCTCGGGCGCGTTGAGGGTGATCCGTCCGATCGGTCCGGCGGTCTCGACGATCACGGTGCTGGGGGTCTCCATCGGCCCATCCAACCGCACCGCTCAGGTCTGGGCGACGGCGCCGGACCCCAGCAGGGCGTCGACCTCCTCGGCCGTGAAGCCGTGGGAGAGCAGGTATGCCGTGGTGTCGGCTCCCACGGGCCGCTCGGGACCGGGATCGCCGGCCGGGGTGGCCGACAGGCGCGGCCCGGTGCGCGGCACCGGGTGACCGTCGAGCATCGCGAAGGTGCCCCGCGCCACGAGGTGGGGGTGCAGGGGAGCCTCGGCGAGGGAGAGCACAGGTGCCACGCAGGCATCAGTGCCCTCGAACACGCTCGCCCACTCGTCGCGGGTACTGGCGGCGAAGGCAGCGGCGAATGCCGTGCGTTGCGCCGGCCAGGTGGACCGGTCGTACTGCTCGCCGTCGACCTCGACCCCGAGCCCCTTGACGAAGGCTGCGTAGAACGCCGGCTCCAAGGCACCCACCGCGACGAACTTCCCGTCGGCACACTGGTACACGTCATAGAAGGGCGCGCCGCCATCGAGCAGGTTGGCGGCCCGGTGGTCACTCCACTCCCCCGCGCCGAGCAGCCCGTGCACGATGGTGAGCAGCGACGCTGCGCCGTCGACCATCGCGGCGTCGACGACCTGTCCCGCACCCGTCCGCTCCCGCGCGAGAAGTGCCGAGAGGATGCCGACGAGCAGATACATCGACCCGCCACCGAAGTCACCGAGCACCGGGGGCGGCACGACCGGGCGCTCCGCTGGGCCGACCGCGTGCAGCGACCCCGACACCGCGGCATACGTGAGGTCGTGCCCGGCCGTGCCCGCCAGTGGTCCGTCCTGCCCCCACCCGGTCATCCGGGCGTGCACGAGGCGGGGATTGCGGTCGAGGCAACCCTCCGGCCCGAGACCGAGCCGCTCGGCGACACCGGGGCGCCAGCCCTCGAGGAGCACGTCGGCGTCATCGACGAGCCGCTGCACGGTCGTGAGCCCGTCCGGGTGCTTGAGGTCCACCGCGATGTTGGGCCGTGACCGCCGCAGGCCGCCGATGGACGCCAACGGGTTCGACTCCGCGACCCGGTCGACCCGCACGACATCGGCTCCCATTTCGGCGAGGACGAGCGCGGCATACGGCACCGGGCCGATGCCACCGAGCTCGACGACTCGGATCCCGGCGAGCGCGCCGGTCACGTCGCGACCCCACGGGCTGCGAGGAGCGGTGGGCGGTCGCCCCGGATGGTGGCGACCATGTCGACGACTCGCCTCGTCGCGCGCACGTCGTGGGCCCGGAAGACGCTGGCACCCAGCCATGCCGCGACCGCGGTGGCGGCGAGGGTGCCCTCCAGACGGTCGTCCGTCGGGAGGTGGAGCGTCTCGCCGATGAAGTCCTTGCGCGAAAGCGCCTGCAGCACAGGGAAGCCCAGCGCGACGATGGCTTCGGTGTGGCGCAGCGCCATGAGCGAGTGGGCGGTGGTCTTGCCGAAGTCGAGGGTGGGGTCGACGAGGATCCGGTCAGCGGGGATGCCGGCCGCCAGCGCCCGCTCGGCGCCCTCGTGAAGGGTGCGCAGCACGTCGTCCACGACGCCCGTGGGCTCGGGTGGGTAGGTGACGCCGACGGGGTCCGTGCGCGGTGGCAGGCCGCCGGTGTGCGAGATGACGTATCCCGCACCGACCTCGGCGGCAACCTGGACCAGGTCCGGCTCGTGACCTGCCCAGGTGTCGTTGACGAGGTCGATGCCAGCCTCCGCTGCCGCGATGCGCGCCACCTCGGGACGCCAGGTGTCGAGGCTGAGCACGAGGTCCGGATGGGCCTGGCGAGCTCGCGCGAGGAAGGGAACGACCCGTTCGATCTCCTGCGCGATCGTGACGACGTCACCCTCTTGGCCTGCTCGCACCCCGCCCACGTCGACGATGTCGGCACCGAGCGCCACCGCCTCCTCGAGCGCCGCGACGGCCGAGTCGAGGTCGTCGTGGCGGTTGCCGGACCAGAACGAGTCTGGGGTGCGGTTGACGATGGCCATGACGGCGGGTGTGGCCGCGTCGAACGTGCGTCCCCGCAGGCGCAGCGCAGCCGGGGCTGCCGGAACCGGCTCCCTGAGTGACCTGTTGGTCGATTTCCGTATGTGGTGCGGGTCGGGCTGGGGGCCGCTCACCGGGGCGCGGGCTCGAGCTCGCGCAGGCCGGGCAGGACCTGCTCGGTGAAGGTGGCGAGGAAGCGCTCCTGGTCGTGACCGGGGCCGTGCACGACGAGGTGGTCGAAGCCGAGGTCGGTGTAGACCCGCAACGCCTCGATCACCTCCTCGGGCTCGGACGCGACGACCCAGCGCTTCGCGACCTGGTCGATGGGAAGCTCGTCGGCTGCCTTCTCCATCTCCGCGGGGCTGTGGATCGAGTGCTTCTGCTCCGGGCTGAGCGAGAGCGGAGCCCAGAACCGGGTGTTCTCCAGCGCCCGCTCGGGGTCGGGGTCCCAGGAGACCTTGACCTCGATCATCCGGTCGATGGCGTCGTGGGCGCGCTCGGCCTTGTCGAGCCCCTCGTCCACAGCAGGCACGAGCTTGTCGGCGTAGAGCTCCCGACCCTTGCCCGAGGTGCAGATGAACCCGTCAGCCACGCGGCCGGCATACCGGGCCACCATCGGCCCACCCGCTGCGACGTAGACCGGCACCGGGGTCTCAGGGCGGTCGTAGATCGCGGCGTCCTGCGTGGAGTACCACTCCCCCTCGAAGGTCACCCGGTCCTGGGTCCACAGCTCGCGCATCAGCCGCACCGACTCCCGCAACCTCCCGAAGCGCTCCTTGAAGTCCGGCCACTCACCACCGGGCACCGAGCCCACCGCCACCTCGTTGAGCGCCTCTCCCGTGCCGACCCCGAGCATGATCCTGCCCGGCGCCAGGCAGGCGAGCGTGGCGAAGGTCTGCGCGATGACCGCGGGGTTGTAGCGGAAGGTGGGCGTCATCACCGAGGTGCCGAGCAGCACCCGCTCGGTGCGCGCCGCCACCCACGCCATC
>JBDSNZ010000293.1:0-3541 GCA_039915055.1 Ornithinibacter sp. | reverse complement strand
TGGCCGTGGGTGCTCAGCAGCATGAAGACGCTGCTCGAGTGCGACAAGGTGATGTCGGGCGCCGGGACCTGAGCACCCGGGGCTGGACGGGCCCTCATGGTCCCGTGCGCCGAACCAGCCCCGAGCGCTCTGAGCCAGCGGTGGTCCACCGGCACTGGACCCGCCCCAGGTGTGCTGTCGCCAAAGGCCGTCGACCTGCGTCGATGCGATAGGAATGGCGGATGCGCGACGACGGGACACCGGTGTACAGCGTTCTTGGACACCTGAACGGCCAGGTGGTGGCGACCGCGATCCATACCGGCCACGAGGTGAGGGCCGACCTCGCGCCGCTCATGGTGCTCGACGAGGTGACCCGGCTGCGCGAGGAGGACCCGTTCACCGACCGCATCGGAGCGCACCTGCCGATCCGCGTCGTGGTGCACCGCTCCCGCTTCGAGGTCGACCTCAACCGCGACCGTGAGAGCAGCGTCTACCGCGAGCCCGACGACTGCTGGGGGCTGGACGTCTGGCGTGACCCACCGCTGGGTGAAGAGCACGTGCAGCAGAGCCGGCGCATCCATGACGCGTTCTACGAGGAGCTGGGACGACTGCTGGACGTCGTGGCGGCACGAGGCCCCTTCGTGCTCTACGACGTGCACTCCTACAACCACCGGCGCGATGGTGCCGATGGCCCCGACGAACCGTGGCAGGACAACCCCGAGGTCAATGTCGGGACCGGGTCCTTGGACCGCGAGCACTTCGCGCCGGTCGTCGAAGCCTTCGTCGCTGCCCTGAGCTCCCGGGAGGTCGACGGGCGAGTGCTGGATGTGCGTGAGAACGTCAAGTTCAAGGGAGCGCACCTCGCCCGCTGGGTGCACCAGCGCTATCCGGGAGTCGGGTGTGCCCTGGCACTGGAGTTCAAGAAGACGTTCATGGACGAGTGGACCGGCGAGCTCGACGAAGGTCGCGTCGACGCGCTGGCCGAGGCGCTCGCGGGCACGGTCGACCCGGTGCTGGCCGCGCTGGCCATGCTCACGCGCTCGGGCCCGCGTGAGCGTGCCGTGGACGCCGACCGCCACCGATGAGCACCGCGGATGCCGTGCCACCGCCCCCGGATGCCGGGGGGCTGAGCACGGGTGACCGGGTCGCGGACCAGTCGCTGGCCCAGCTGGCCGCCAGCGCGCGCTTCCTCCTCGACCTCACGCCGATCAATGCCGACGAGGTGCGCGACGCCTTCCTTGCCGGCGACGTGCACGAGCCGGACTTCGCCTACCGGGAGCTCGAGGCCGACCCCGACGTCATGCGCTCGATGCTTGACGCGGTCGATCTGGAGGTGGTCGAGGACCCCACCCTGGGGCACCTGCTGCGCGCCAAGCACCGAGAGCTGGGCCTTCAGGTGGAGATGCTGCGGGCGCGGTGCAGCGAGGAGTTCCTCCCGCTGAGCATCGAGCTCTACGGCGGCGTCGCCTCGCCACTGCGAGAGCAGGCGGCGGCCATCCTCGAGGCGGTGCAGCCGCGGGCCATGACCGACGACGTCGTCGACGCGGAGGAGTTCCTCGAGGCGGCGAGGGCCGAGATCGAGCACTACCGTTCGGTCGATCCCGACATCACCATGCACGCCGAGATCCGCGATGACATCGTGGGGGTCCTCGTCCAGGACGACACCCTGCTCATCGGGCACGACGTGGAGGTGGCTCGGGCCCGGACCAACGCCCTCCTCCAGCACGAGGTCGGCACCCACCTGGTGACCCAGGTCAACGGATCGCGCCAACCGGTCAAGATCCTCGGGGCCGGCCTCGCCGGATACGACGAGACGCAGGAGGGCCTCGGTGTCCTCGCGGAGATCGCGTGCGGCGGGCTCACCCCGAACCGACTCCGACAGCTGGCGTCTCGGGTGCTCACGGTCCACGCGATGGTCGGCGGTGCGAGCTTCGTGCAGTGCTGGACCGCCCTCGTGGACGAGGACGTGCCCCCGGCGAGCGCGTTCACCACGACGATGCGGGTGTTCCGGGCCGGAGGGTTGACCAAGGACGCGATCTACCTGCGTGGCGTCGTCGATCTCCTCGGGCACCTCGCGCCCGAGGGCGTGGAGCCCGCCAGTGCTCTCGACGTGCTCCTCAGCGGCAAGTTCTCCCTCCAGGACCTGCCCCTCGTGGAAGACCTGCACCGCCGGGGGGTGCTGCACCCACCGGTGCTGCGACCTCGCTACCTGTCCGACCCAGAAGCCCCCGCTCGCTTGCGGGCGGCCACCCAGCACGACCTCTCCCACCTCGTCCAAGGAGCAGCATGAAGATCGGATTCGTCGTCAACGACGTCATGACCGAGAAGGCGGAGTACACGACAACGCGCCTGGCCATGAACGCCACACAGATGGGACACCAGGCCTGTCTGATCGGGATCGGTGACTTCGTCTACGAGCCCGACGGGAGCCTGAGTGCCAAGGTCAGGGCCGGCGCTGCGAAGAACTACCGCAGCCTGGACCGGTTCATCTCCGACGTGCAGAAACCGGAGGTCGAGCAGCACGTCCCGCTCTCCGACTTCGATGTCGTGATGCTGCGCAGCGACCCCGCGGAGGACGCCCTCACCGCGCCCTGGGCCAACAACGCGTGCGTCGCCTTCGGCCAGCTCATCGCGGACTCCGGGGTGCTCGTGGTCAACGACCCCACCAGTCTTGCGAGCGCGCTGTCCAAGGCCTACTTCCAGCACTTTCCCGAGGCGGTGCGCCCGCACACCCTCATCTCCCGCGACGTCGATCGGATCAGCGAGTTCATCGACGAGCTCGGCGGTCGCGCGGTCCTCAAACCGCTGCAGGGCTCAGGCGGCACCGGTGTGTTCCTCGTCAACAAGAAGGAGTCGCCCAACCTCAACCAGATCATCGAGGCGATCTCCCGTGACGGCTACGTCGTGACCCAGGAGTTCCTTCCCGACGCGAAGGACGGTGACGTGCGCATGTTCGTCATGAACGGGCGCCCCCTGGAGGTCGGCGGACACCATGCCGCGTTCCGCCGCCGCAGTCAGGGCTCGGACCTGCGCAGCAACATGTCGGCGGGGGGGAAGGCGGAACGGGTCGCAGTGACCCCCGAGATGCTCGAGATGGTCGACTCGGTGCGACCCAAGCTCGTGGCTGACGGCATGTTCCTCGTCGGCCTCGACATCGTCGGCGACAAGCTCATGGAGGTCAACGTCTTCAGTCCGGGCGGCCTGGGCAGCTGCCAGCGCCTCTATGAGACGAACTTCGCCCCGGCGATCATCGAGGACCTCGAGCGCAAGGCGGCGATGCGGGCCCACTACGGGGTGTCCCTGCAGAACGTGCGGCTCGCGGCGCTCTGAGCCAGCGGTGTGAGCGCGGATGCCGGTGAGAGGCGACCGTGGGCGGGATCCGATCACGTGTGGTGGGGTGCCGCCCGTGGAAGCACCGTGCTCGCCGCGTGAGGTGAGCCCGTTTTGTCGGAATGCCGGGTGATCGGGCACACTGGAACGGCTCACGCGAGCGTCACGCGCAAGTGGCGGAATGGCAGACGCGCTGGCTTCAGGTGCCAGTGTCCGAAAGGGCGTGGGGGTT
>JBDSNZ010000304.1:0-4059 GCA_039915055.1 Ornithinibacter sp. | reverse complement strand
CTGTACGACAGGTGCCCGCGCTTGCGGTCGGCAGGGTGCCGACCGCCAGGTCTTCACCCGGGGCACCCCACCGCGGAGGAGGGTTGCCGGCCAGCGAGCCGGGGCTTGTCGCTGACACTCATGACCTTCGCCAAGGATACGACGACCCGGCCCACGGCCGACACTCCGCGCTCCCCCGTCTCACCACGCGGTCGGTGGGTCCGACAGGATGGGGCCATGACGTTCCACGCTGATGAGTACAAGGCGGCCCCGGGTCGCTACCGCGCCGGTATGCCGTACCGCCGGGTCGGGAAGTCGGGTCTCGACCTCCCCGCACTCTCCCTCGGCCTGTGGCACAACTTCGGCGACGACGTGCCGCTGGACCGCCAACAGGCCACCTTGAGAAGGGCGTTCGACAGGGGCGTCACGCACTTCGACCTCGCCAACAACTACGGCCCGCCCTACGGCAGCGCCGAGCGCAACTTCGGCACCATCTTCGACCGCGACTTCCGCCCCTACCGCGACGAGCTCGTCATCAGCTCCAAAGCCGGCTACGACATGTGGCCCGGCCCCTACGGGCAGGGCGGCGGGTCGCGGAAGTACATCACCGCATCGTGCGACCAGTCCCTGGCTCGGATGGGCCTGGACTACGTCGACATCTTCTACAGCCACCGCTTCGACGAGACCACGCCGCTCGAGGAGACCATGGGAGCACTGGACTCGCTGGTGCGTGCGGGCAAGGCTCTCTACGTGGGCATCTCGTCCTACTCCGGCCGGCGCACCCGCGAGGCCGTCGAGATCCTGCGGGCCATGGGCACTCCCCTGCTCATCCACCAGCCGTCCTACTCGATGCTCAACAGGTGGATCGAGGAGGACCTGCTCGACGCCGTGGGTGAGGCCGGGGTCGGGTGCATCGCCTTCTCCCCCCTCGCGCAGGGCATGTTGACCAGCAAGTACCTCAAGGGCATCCCGGAGGGGTCGCGCGCCGCACAGGGCAAGTCCCTGGACCCGGCACTGCTGACCGAGACCTCCCTGAAGCACGTGCGTGCCCTGGACCGGATGGCGAAGGCCCGTGGCCAGTCGCTCGCCCAGATGGCACTGGCGTGGGCGCTGCGCGACCCGAGGGTGACCTCCGTGCTCGTCGGGGCGTCATCCGTCGAGCAGCTCGACGACAACCTCGCCACGATGAAGAACCTCACGTTCACCGACGAGGAGCTCGCCAAGATCGACAAGCACGCCGTCGACGCCGGCATCAACTTGTGGAAGACCTCCTCGGACCACTGAGGTGCAGGATGGGAGCACACCCCGGCCCGAGGAGAGCACCGTGAGCGACACCGACTACATCCCCAGCCCGACCGAATGGGTCCGCGACCAGGTCGAGAAGATCGAGGAGGCCGGCGACACCCGGGCTGTCTCGGTGATGGACCGCCCCGTGGTCATGCTCACGATGCGCGGCGCGAAGACCGGCGGCGTGCGCAAGGTGCCGCTCATGCGGGTCGAGCACGAGGGCGTCTACGCCGCGGTCGCCAGCAAGGGTGGGGCCCCCGAGCACCCCCAGTGGTTCGCGAACCTGCAGGCCGATCCGGCCATCACGCTGATGGACGGGACCCGGAGCTGGCCCGCCGTCGCCCGCGAGATCACCGGTGAGGAGCGCGATCAGTGGTGGGAGCGCTGCGTCGCCGCCTACCCGCCGTATGCGGACTACCAGGTCAAGACCGACCGGCTGATCCCCGTGCTGGTACTGGAGCCGGCCTCAGTCGAGCACTGAGGGATCGCCGGGCGCGTCTCCCCTCGTGGCCCTGACCGCGTCGCGCTCGACGCGGCGGAACCACAGCAGGCCGAGCACGGGAAGCACGAGTGGCACGAAGCCGTAGCCCTGGCCGAAGTGCGACCACACCGTCTTGTCGGGGAACGCGTCCGGCACGATGAACGACGCCGCACCCACGACGAGCACGCCCACCAGCTCGATCGAGCACGCGAGGATGCCGACTCGCACCCACCGACCGCCGCGAGCGAGGCACCACGTCGCGAGGATGTAGACCACCGCGGCGAAGGCCGAGAGCAGGTAGGCCAGGGGCGCGCGGTCGAAGTACTCGCTGATCTGGAGCACCGAGCGACCCGTCGCGGCCAGCGCCAGCACGGCATACACGACGACGAGGACGACCCCGGGGCCGCCGAGGGCGCGACGATCCTGCTCAGCCATTGGCGTTCCAGATCTGTTGGAGTCGGGCGGCCATGACCGCGACGGCGAAGCCACCCACCGCGAGTGAGCCCATCGCCCACCGCGACTTCTCCTTGATGGCGAGGAAGGCCGTTCCGACGGGGATGACCGGGAGGGATACGAGGTATGCCGCGAACGTCGCCGTCTCGGTGGAGTCGTCGATGTGGTTCAGTCCCGCCAGCCCGGTGACCAGCTGCACGAGGAGCGCCAGCTCGAGGAGGGCCGCGATCACGAGCACCCAGTCGTCGATCAGGCGGTCCCTGACGGCATAGAGCGCCGCGACCACGAGGAGGAGCAGGGACAGGCCCACGACGGCATACGTCAGGGGAACGATCACGGGGCAACCCTAAACCGCCATCGACAGGTGGCACGGACCAGCCCTCGACAGGTGCGAGAATCGGTGACGTGACCAGTGCGCAGCTCAAGGACGTGTCGATCGAGTACGAAGTGGACGGCCCACCAGACGGTGAGCCGATGCTCCTCGTCATGGGGTTGGGGGCCCAGCTCGTCGCGTGGCCCGCCGACCTCGTGGACGGCCTCGTGGCGCGCGGCTTCCGGGTGATCCGGATGGACAACCGCGACATCGGCCTGTCCACCAAGACGGAGGGCCCGGCGCCGACGCGCTCGGCCCTCCTCAAGGCCTTCGCGCATCGACGCTACGCGGTGTCCGACTACCTGCTGGCCGACATGGCCGCCGATGCCGTGGCCCTGCTGGATCACCTGGAGGTGCCGGCGGCGCACGTGGTGGGTGTGTCGATGGGCGGGATGATCGCCCAGCAGCTCACCATCGACCACCCGGAGCGCGTCCTCAGCCTCTGCTCGATCATGTCCAACACCGGCAGCCGGAGGCACGGCACCGTGTCCGCGCGCCTGCTTCCCACGATGGCCTCCACGATGACCACCCCGCGGCCGAGCGACCCCGCCGAGGCGGAGGAGCTGGGCGTGGAGGGCTTCCGGCTCATCGCCGGGCCGCACTTCGACGCCGATGAGATTCGCGGCATGGTCCGGCACGCCATCTCGCGCAACATCAACCCGCTCGGCACCAGCCGCCAGCTCCTCGCGATCCAGGCGAGCCCGGACCGCACGCCGGCGCTGCGCGAGGTGCGGGTCCCCACCCTGGTCATCCACGGGTTGCTGGACCAGCTCGTGCTCCCCAGTGGCGGGGTGGCCACTGCACGCGCGGTGCCGGGGTCACGGCTGCTCATGTTCCCCGACATGGCCCACGACCTGCCCAAGCCTCGTCGTGCGGAGATCGTCGAGGCGATCACCCGCAACACCGAGCGGGTCCCAGCAGCGGTCTAGCGTGGCAGGGGTCTGCTTGGCAACGGCGTTGCCCGGCTAGCCCGCGGCGAGCGAGTCCGAGATGGCGTGGACGAGTAGGTCGATGTCGTCCTCGGACGCCACGATCGGGGGTGCCAGGCGGATGGTGGACCCGTGGGTGTCCTTCGCGAGGACACCCCGCTGCATGAGGCGCACCGACAGGTCGCGTCCGCTCACCCCACCGGGCTGCACGTCGAGCCCGGCCCACAGCCCACGCACCCGGATGGCCTCGAGCCCGTTGCCCACGAGTGGCGTCAGCCCCTGCTCGAGCCGATCGCCGAGGCGCGCGGCCCGGGCCTGGAAGTCGCCCTCGAAAAGCATCGTCACGACCTCGTGGCCGATCGCGGCCGCCAAGGGGTTGCCACCGAACGTGGAGCCGTGCGAGCCCGGGGTGATGACGTCCATGACATCACGGTTGGCCGCGATGGCCGAGACGGGGTAGAGCCCGCCACCGAGGGCCTTGCCCATGATGTAGATGTCGGGCACGACGTCCTCGTGGTCACAGGCGAACGTGCGGCCGGTGCGGGCCAGACCGGACT
>JBDSNZ010000211.1:0-4775 GCA_039915055.1 Ornithinibacter sp. | reverse complement strand
ACGACAGCGGTTCGAATGGCAGTGGGCCCAGTGGCAGCTCTCCGAACATGACGACGCGGCAGCCTGCGCCGACGCCGACCTCCACGACCAGATCTGGACCCCGCACCTCATCGACGAGCTCGACCACGCCAGCTGACGGCCGTCGCCAACGCGCTCCATCCTGCGCCGAGAACGATGCCCCCTGAGTGGCCACCGCAGGAAGCGGGCGCAGGCGCTCGACTCCCTGCTCAGGTGGCGGTGAGGGCGTCGCGCATCGGCACGAACTTCGCGGACGACTCTGCGACCTCGGCATCCGGGTCGGAACCGGCGACGATGCCGCACCCGGCGAAGAGGCGGATGCGAGTGGGGTCCACCTCGTCGACGGACCCGCACCGCAACGCGATTCCCCACTCCCCGTCGCCGGCGGTGTCGATCCACCCGACGGGGCCCGCATACCGCCCGCGGTCCATGTGCTCCAGCTCCGCGATGACGGAGTCCGCGATGGGCTGCGGAGTGCCGCACACGGCTGCTGAGGGGTGCAGCGCCGCAGCGAGGGTGAGGGAGGAGGTGTCGTCGGTCAGGACACCCGCGACATCCGTCGCGAGGTGCATGACGTTGGAGAGGTGCAGCACGAAGGGCACCTCCGGCACGTTCATCGAGGAGCAGTGTGGCGCAAGCGCATCCGCCACCGAGCGCACGGCGTACTCATGCTCCTCGAGGTCCTTGCTCGAGCGCGCGAGTGAAGCCGCGAGCGCCAGGTCGTGCTCGTCGTCGCCTGTCCGTCGGATCGTGCCGGCCAGCACCCTGGAGGTGACCAACCCCTTCTCGCGGCGCACGAGCAGCTCCGGCGTCGCACCGACCAGGCCGTCGACGGCGAAGACCCAGGTGGTCCCGTACTGCTCGGCGAGCCGGTGCAGGAGCCACCGCACATCGAGCGCGGCGTCGCTCGTGACGTGGAGGTCGCGCGCGAGCACCACCTTGTCCAGGACCCCGGCGGTGATCCGCCGCACGGCCTCGGCCACGGTGCCGGCCCAGTCGGCCGGAGTGAGGGCACCATCGGCGAAGGCCACACCCGAAGGTCCCGTCGGCAGTGGTTGCCGCGCCAACCGCGGGATGCCGGGCACGGCCGCCACCGAAGGGCTTCGCTCGACCCCGATCGTGGTCAACCACGCGACGTCACCGCGGCGACCCACGATCACCTCGGGCACGACGAGCGTTGCCCCGGCGGGTGAGTCAGCGGCATACGACACGGACCCGAAGGCGACCGGCCCGGTGCCGGGCAGGTCGACCTCGTCGCGCACGACGGCCGAGCGGGTCTGCCCGCGCCACCAGCTCTCCAGGTCGGCGAAGCGGTCAGGGCCGGACGTGGTGAAGGATGCCGCACGCCCCCAGCCGACGAGGCCCTCTCCGCGTCGCACCCACGAGCAGAGGTCGCGGGTGGCGACCGAGGGCACCAGCGACAGCAGGTCGGCGCCGAGGGACGGGTCCAACGGCACGGTGCGGGCGACGAGGGGGGCTCCCGGCGACGTCGTCGGCCGGTTGCCCGCGGGGAGCGAGGTCATCGAGTAGCAGAATACGGCCCGTGGCGGCTGGGTTCGGCGCCGGTGGGAGGATGTCGCCCATGACTCGCGCTTCCCTCGACAAGGACCCCCGTGACGTCGCTGCGATGTTCGACGACGTCGCGACGAAGTACGACGTGACCAACGACGTGCTCTCCCTCGGCCAGGACCGGATCTGGCGACGCGCTGTCGTCGCCGCGTGCGAGGCCCGCCCTGGCCAGCGGGTCCTGGACATCGCGGCGGGCACCGGCACCAGCAGCGAGCCGTTCGCGGACTCCGGGGTCGACGTGGTGCCCGCGGACTTCTCCCTGGGCATGCTCCGGGTCGGGCACCGGCGTCGCTCCGACCTCGGTTTCACGGCAGCGGACGCGATGCGGCTGCCCTTCGCGGACGACGCGTTCGACGTCGTCACCATGAGCTTCGGGCTGCGCAACGTCGCCGACCCGGACGCGGCCCTGCGCGAGTTCCTGCGGGTGACCCGCCCGGGAGGCCGTCTCGTCGTCTGCGAGTTCAGCCAGCCCACGAATGCCGGGTTCCGTTCCGTCTACGGCAACTACCTCATGCGCTCCCTGCCTGTCATCGCCCGCAAGGTGAGCTCGAACCCGGAGTCCTACGTCTACCTCGCCGAGTCGATCCAGGCCTGGCCCGACCAGCGCGCCCTGGCGGAGCGGGTCGGCGCCGCCGGGTGGGAGTCGGTGCAGTGGCGCAACCTCACCGGCGGCATCGTCGCGCTGCACCGTGCGACCAAGCCCGGTGCGGCCGTCGAAGGTTAGGCCCTCCTAAGTGCAGTCGTCCGCGCTGCCCGACCTACACTCCACGGTGATCGTGAAATCATTCACAAGCACTCTCCCCAGCACCACGAGGCACAGATCTTGACCGACACCCAGGACACCCAGGACCCCAGGACCGCGACCCGCACCGAGCGCGCTGACGTCGTCGTCGTCGGCGCCGGCCCCGGCGGGAGCGCCACGGCCGCCTACCTCGCGGACCACGGACTCGACGTCGCCCTGCTGGAGAAGTCAGCGTTCCCGCGGGACAAGATCTGCGGTGACGGGTTGACCCCTCGCGCCACCAAGGAGCTCATCTCCCTGGGGGTCGACACCACGGGCTGGCAGCGCACCAAGGGGCTGCGGATCAAGGGCGGCGGTCACACCCTCCAGCTCGACTGGCCGCAGACCGAGACCTTCCCGGACTACGGTCTGGTGCGCACCCGGGCCCAGCTCGACGAGGAGCTCGCTCGGCACGCGGAGCGCAAGGGTGCCCTGCTCCAGGAGCGCACCAGCGTCACCGGCCCGCTGCGTGACTCCTCCGGTCGGGTCACCGGGGTCAGCGCGAAGCGCCTCGACGAGCGAGGCCGCCCGACCGGTGAGGTGATCGACTACCGCGCGCCGGTCGTCATCGCCTCTGACGGCGTCTCCTCGCGGCTCGCCACCGCCGTGGGCCGGCAGAAGCGTGAGGACCGTGTCATGGCGGTCGCGGTGCGGGCCTACTACACGACACCCCGGCGCGACGACTACCTCGAGAGCCACCTCGAGCTGTGGACCCGCGACGACAACGGCAACCGGATCCTGATGCCGGGTTACGGCTGGATCTTCCCCCTCGAGGACGGCCGCACCAACGTCGGCCTCGGCACCCTCGACACGACCTCGGCCTTCCAGAAGACCGACTTCAAGGACGTCATGCGCCGCTGGGTGCAGGACATCGATGCGGACTGGCACTTCGAGCACGATGCGTCGGCGGGCCCGATCCGCGGTGCGGCCCTCCCGATGGGCTTCAACCGGCAACCGCTCTATGCAGGCGGCATGCTCCTCGTCGGTGATTCCGGGGGGATGGTCAACCCGTTCAACGGCGAGGGCATCGACTACGCCCTCGAGGCAGCGCGTGTCGGGGCCGAGCTCGTCGCCCAGGCCCTCGCCCGTGGCGGCGACGCCCAGCGCGAACGGGTGCTCTCGGCATACCCGTCGGTCATGAAGGACGAGCTGGGCGGTTACTTCACCCTGGGCCGGTGGTTCGCGCACGCGATCGGAAACCCCGAGGTGATGCGCCTCGCGACGAAGTACGGCCTGCCCCGCACCACCTTGATGCGCTTCCTCCTCAAGCTCATGGCCAACCTCCCGGACAAGGGCGGGCGGGCGCCCGGCGACCGGATCATCAACGCGATGACGAAGGTGGCCCCCAACGCATGACCCGCCCAGCGAACGCCGCGAGTGCGATGTACGTCACTCCCCCTAGGATGTCCGGGAAGCCGCCCATGGTCGGGGCGGCACGTGTCCTCCCGACGCATCCGAGCACCGAAAGGGGAGTTGTCCCGCGATGAGCAACCCCTACGTCCCGCTTCTCATCCTGTTGGCCCTCGGTTTCGGGTTCGCCGTGCTGTCGGTGGGCACCAGCCTCGTGGTCGGGCCCAAGCGCTACAACCGCGCCAAGATGGAGGCCTACGAGTGCGGCATCCAGCCCACGCCGCGTGCCGAGGGTGGCGGTCGGGTGCCGATCAAGTACTTCCTCACGGCGATGCTCTTCATCATCTTCGACATCGAGTCGGTGTTCCTCTACCCGTTCGCCGTCGCCTTCGACTCCCTCGGCCTGTTCGCCCTCGTCGAGATGGTCCTGTTCATCCTCACCGTCTTCGTCGCCTACGCCTACGTGTGGAAGCGTGGGGGGCTGGAATGGGACTGATGCAGGGAACGAGACCGTTGACCGCCGTTCGTATGCCGGGCCACGCCACCGTGGCCACCGCACCCACCGCTGCACCCGAGGAGGGCTGATGGGACTCGAGGAGAAGCTGCCTGCAGGTTTTGCGCTGATGACGTTGGAGAACGTCGTCGGCTACATGCGCAAGGCGTCCATCTGGCCGGCCACCTTCGGTCTGGCCTGTTGTGCCATCGAGATGATGGCGGTCGGCACGCCCGACTACGACATCGCCCGTTTCGGGATGGAGCGCTTCTCGGCGACCCCGCGACAGGCCGACCTGATGATCGTCGCGGGCCGCGTCTCGCAGAAGATGGCTCCCGTCGTGCGGCAGGTCTACGACCAGATGCCGAACCCCAAGTGGGTCATCGCCATGGGGGTGTGTGCGAGCTCCGGCGGGATGTTCAACAACTACGCCATCGTCCAGGGCGTAGACCACGTCGTCCCGGTCGACATCTACCTCCCCGGCTGCCCGCCGCGGCCGGAGATGCTGCTCAATGCGATCATCGCGCTGCACGACCAGATCCAGCACAGCAAGCTCGGGGTCAA
>JBDSNZ010000189.1:0-18902 GCA_039915055.1 Ornithinibacter sp. | reverse complement strand
AGTACACCCAGCTGGTGGAGCACATGCGCTCCATCGGCGTCGATCCCGATGCCGCGATGCTGCCCTTCGTCGTGCCGTTCGCGGCCTACCACGAGCGGACCCGGCCCAAGAGCTGGCTCGAGGGGCTGGTGAAGGCGTACGTCGGGGACGGCATCGCGAAGGACTTCTACCGGGAGGTGTCGGCGTTCGTGGACGAGGACACCCGGTCCGTGATGGCCACGGCCCTCGACGATGCGGGGGAGTCCGACTTCGTGGTGCAGATCGTGTGCGACGCCATCTCCACGGACCGCACCTCGGGCGGTCGCCTTGCTCTCTGGGGGCGGCGGCTGATGGGCGAGGCGCTCTCCCAGGCCCAGGCAGTGGCAGTCGACCGCGACGCGATGGCGGCGCTGCTCATCGGGGGAGGGATGGACCTGGGTGAGATCGGTCGGATGTTCGGCCGGCTCACCGAGAACCACCAGAAGCGGATGGGGCGCCTGGGCCTGACGGCCTGAGCGGCACGCGAAAGGCCCCCGTCCGGCTGGACGGGGGCCTTTCGCGATCAGGTCGGTCAGACCCTGTTGGTCGTGCGGCCCGAGATGACGCGCTCGTAGACGACGATGAGCACGGCTGCGACGATGACACCGATGATCAGGGCGATCCAGTCGATGCCCTTGGTGTCGCCCCCGCCGATCAGGCCGGTCCACACCCAGCTGCCGATGAGGGCACCGAGGATGCCGAGGATCACGGTGACGAGGGTGGAGATGTTCTGCTTGCCCGGCAGGACGAGGCGGGCCAGGGCGCCGATGATGGCGCCGAAGATCACGGTGATGATGATGGTCCAGAGCATGATGACTCCTTCCGGGGCCGCGGCCCACGAATGATGGTGGTGGAGGGGTTTGGGCTGGGGCGGGCAGTTGCTCGCCGCCGCGCCCGGACTGTGCCGGGCCTCGAAAGACTCTAGGGGGTGGGCGCCGCGCTGCGAACTTTGCGCGCACGCGAGTTCACGCCTGGAGGAGCGACCGTCAGGGCGTCAGGCCGAAGCCGACGCGCCCCTTCTCCGCCTCGCCGACCTGCACCCAGCCGATGACGGCTCCGGGCACGAAGACCTCTCGGCCGCGGGAGTCGGTCAGGCGAAGGACCCCACCGGGCTCGAGGGCAGCCTGCACCGCTGCAGTGACCGAGGCCGTGTCGGACTCGGTCTCGATGCTCAGCTCACGGGCGACGTTCTGGACACCGATGGTGACCTCCACGGGGCACAACCTTTCTCGACGGGGGCACGACGCGTGGCGTCATGGTCGGGCACAGGCTAACCCGCCCCGACCCCGCGGCATTCCGCTGCATGGGGGTGGGTCGCACCTCGCACCCCGCTCAGGAGGGGTGGCCGACCTTCGGGAACGCGCCCAGGCCTCGCCAGGCAAGGGTGCTCGTGGTGCGGGCCGCCTCCTCCTCGGACACGGATCCGTCGTGGGCCAGCCAGTGCCGGGCCGCCACCTGGGCCATCCCGGCAAGGGCCGAGCCGAGCATCAGGGCGCGTTCGTCATCGGCGCCGGTGTCCTCGGCGATCACCTCGGCGATCGCCTCCGCGCAGCTGAGCTCCAGCGCGTCCAGGCGCGATCGCACCTGCGGCACGCTGGTGAGGTCGGACTCGAAGACCATCCGGAACGCGGCGCCCTCGCGCGACACGAAGTCGAAGTAGGCGGCGATCGTGGCGTGCACGCGAGCCTCGTTGTCGTCGGTGCTCGTCGCCAGAGCCTCTCCGACGAGGCCCTCGAGGGTGTGGCAGTGCTTGTCCAGCAGGGCGAGGTAGAGATCAAGCTTGCCGGGGAAGTGCTGGTAGAGAACCGGTTTGGAGACTCCTGCACGGTCGGCGATCTCGTCCATAGCGGCTGCGTGATAGCCGGACTGGACGAAGACGGCCTGGGCTGCGTCGAGCAGCTGGGCCCGGCGGGCGCTGCGCGGCATCCGTTGGCCCCGTGCGGCGTGCGTGCTGGTCATGAGGTCCTTCTGGCCGGGCCGGTGTCGACTGCATCCTACGGACGAGTAGCCCCGCGCGGCGGAATCACCTCCAGAGCGGTGTCGTAGGGTGCGCGCCATGGCACGACCCGCCCTGGTGCCCCCCGGCCCCGAGCTGACCGCTGCGGAGCGCACCCGCTATGCGCGGCACCTGCTCCTGCCCGGCCTGGGCAGCCTCGGTCAGCGCAGGCTGCGCTCGGCCAAGGTCCTCGTTGTCGGCGCCGGTGGCCTGGGCTCCCCGGCCCTGCTCTACCTCGCTGCAGCGGGGGTCGGCACCCTCGGTGTCCTGGACGACGACGTCGTCGACCTCACCAACCTCCAGCGCCAGGTCGTGCACGGGGTCGCCGACGTCGGGACGCGCAAGACCGAGTCGGCCGCCGAGTCGGTCCTCGCGATCAGCCCGGAGACCGTGGTCGTCCGCCACGACGTGCGGCTGGACACGTCGAACGCGCTCGAGGTCATCGCCGACTACGACGTCGTGCTCGACGGCGCCGACAACTTTCCCACCCGCTACCTCGTCGGCGACGCCTGCGCCCGTCTCGGCGTCCCCCACGTGTGGGGCTCGGTCTTCCGCTTCGACGGCCAGGTGTCGGTGTGGTGGGCGGGTGAGGGCCCCTGTTACGCCTGTGTCTTCCCGCGCCAACCGCCCCCTGACGCCGTGCCGTCGTGTGCCGTCGGTGGGGTCCTGGGCGCGGTGTGCGCAAGCATCGGGTCGGTGATGGCGACCGAGGCCGTCAAGCTGGTCACCGGCATCGGGGAACCCCTGGTGGGTCGTCTCCTCGTGCACGACGCGCTGCGCCAGACCTGGGATGCCGTGCCGGTTCGCCGCGATCCCGGATGCCGGGTCTGCGGCTCGGCCGCCGACCCCACGTCAGTGCTGGCAGGCGGGTCGGTGGTGGCAGTGTCGACCGTTTCCGACGCCGGCGCGTCGTCGCGACCCACGGTGAGCGCCGCCGCCCTCCGCGGCCTCCTGGCCTCTGGGAGTGAGAGCGGTGCGGGACGGGCAGACGCCGCGCTTCTTGACGTGCGGGAGGCGGGCGAGCGGGAGATCGTGACGATCCCGGGCGCGATCTGGCGACCGATCGACGTCGTCCGCAACGACCCGCAGGGCGCCGTGGACGGCATCCCGCACGGGGCGAAGATCTACGTCCACTGCAAGAGTGGCGCCCGGTCGGCCGAGGCCGTCGACCTCCTGCGCGCCGTGGGCGTCGACGCTGTGGACGTCGAGGGCGGAGTGCTCGCCTGGGTGCGCGACGTCGACCCGTCGCTCCCCAGCTACTGAGCCGCGGACTGGTCGCCAGCCGCGCTGTCGGCCCTGCGTGATGGAATTCCGGGGTGCTCATCCTCCGACGACCCGATGCCGCGGTCGCCGACGACCCGGTGCTCGACGAAACCCAGCTCGAGGCGGTGCGCGCTGACGCGGCGGTGGTCCGGGTGCTCGGCGCGCCCGGCACGGGGAAGAGCACGGTCGCGGTGGAACGGGTGGTGCGGGCGGTCCGCTCGGGGCTCCCGGCCGACGCCTGCCTCCTCCTCTCCCCGACCCGGGTGGCCGCCGCCAGGCTGCGCGACGCGGTGACCGCACGACTCGGGGGCACGACCACGACCCCGCTGGCCCGTACCCATCAGTCCTTCGGTTTCGGGGTGCTGCGAGAGGCCGCGGCCCTGGCGGGGGACCCGGCACCTCGGCTGCTGAGCGGGCCGGAGCAGGACGTCATCCTGCGAGAGCTCCTCGCCGGCCACGCCGCTCGGACGAGCCCGTCGCCTCCGTGGCCCACCTCACTGGAGGGCGCGCTCGCGACGCGTGGTTTCCGCTCCGAGCTGCGCGACCTGCTCATGCGCGCCGTCGAGCTCGGGCTCGACCCCGAGGAGCTCGCCGCGCTGGGCACGGCCCACGGTCGTGCGGAGTGGGTGGCCGGCGCCGCCGTGCTGCGTGAGTACGACGAGGTCACCGCGCTCTCCGAAGCCGGTGCCTTCGACCCGGCGTGGATCCTCGGAGCAGCGGCAGAGCATCTGCAGGGCGATCCCGAGGCGCTGGACCGCCTGCGTGCAAGGGTGCGGCTCGTCGTGGTCGACGACGCCCAGGAGCTCACGCCGTCGGGCCGCCACCTGCTCCGGGTGCTCGCCGGCGATGGGGCCGTTCCCCTGGTGCTCACGGGTGACCCCGACGCCGCGACCCAGACCTTTCGTGGCGCAGACCCGCGGATCTTCACCGAGACCTGGCCCACCGCGCAGAGCGTGGTCCTGCGCCACGGACACCGGTGCGGCGGTGCTGTCGCGCAGGTGGCGGACCGGGTCGCGGCACACATCGGGGTGATCGACACCGCAGCCCACCGGTCACCGGTGCCCGTTGATCCAGGGATCCACGGGCCGGTCGTTCAGGCCCACCTGCTGCGGACCGTCGCACAGGAGGCCGCGTTCATCGGCGCGCTGCTGCGCGAGGCCCACCTGCTCGGCGGCACGCCGTGGTCGGCGATGGCCGTCGTCGTGCGCGGTGGCACGCGCACCGCCACGCTACGACGGGTCCTGAGGGGTGCCGGAGTGCCCGTCGACACGGCCGGTGCCGACCTGCCGGTGCGCTCCGAGGTCGCGGTCCGGCCCTTCCTGGCACTCCTGCGGTGTGCGCTCGATGTCCGTGCAGGCGCCGAGACGCTCGATCCCGAGGTCATCGTCGACGTGCTGTGCTCTCCGGTCGGTGGTGCCGACGCCGTCGGTCTGCGGCGGCTGCGCCGAGCGCTGCGCCGGGTCGAGCTCGACGACGGGGGTGGGCGGTCGAGCGACGTGCTGCTCGCCGAATCCGTCGTGGCGCCGTTCTCCCTCGACCGCATCGGACCCGAGGCAGGGCCGGCGCGCCGAGTCCACCGGGTGCTCGCGGCTGCCGTCGACGCACTGGCCGAGGGGCTGGGTGCCGAGGAGGCCCTCTGGGCCATGTGGAGCGCGAGCGGGCTGGCGGCTCCCTGGCGCGACGCGGCACTCGCGGGTGGGAAGGTCGGAAGTCGCGCAGACCGCGACCTCGACGCGGTGCTCGGCCTCTTCGACGCAGCAGCCCGCTTCGTCGACCGGCTGCCCGCCGCCGGGCCGGCCGACTTCCTCGAGCACGTCCTCGGGCAGGACGTCGCCGGTGACACCCTCGTCGCGCGTGCGCCCGCGGGGGAGTCGGTCTCCCTGCTCACGCCGGCGCGCGCGGCGGGGGTCGGGTGGGACCTCGTGGTCGTCGCTGGCGTGCAGGAGGGGGTGTGGCCCGACCTCCGGCTGCGCGGCTCACTCCTGGGGTCAACCGATCTCGTCGACGTCGTGACGGGTCGACCCACGCAACCGCGCGCCGCCCGGGCCCAGGTGCGCCATGACGAGACGCGTCTCTTCCACGTCGCGGTGACGCGGGCCGCACGACGACTGGTGGTCACCGCCGTGCGCAGTGAGGACGAGCAGCCCTCGCCCTACCTCGACATCGTCGATCCGCGCGCGGCGGCTCGTGAGTTCACCGACGTGCCTCGCCCCCTGACCCTTCCCGGGCTGGTGGCCGAGCTGCGACGATCCCTTCTGGACGAGGACCCTGCGGCACGAGGAGCAGCCGTCACCACGCTCGCCCGACTCGCCCGGGAGAGGGTGCCGGGCGCGGACCCGGCGCAGTGGTGGGCGCTTCGCGGCGTCACAGACGACCGCCCGCGCCGTGCCACCGGCATCCCGGTGCGGGTGTCCCCGTCGAGCATCGACTCGTTCACCCGCTGTGGCCTGCAGTGGGTGCTGCGAGCCAGCGGAGGAGACGGGCCCTCCATGGGCGCCCAGGACATCGGCACCCTGGTGCACGAGCTCGCGCACGACCTCGGTGACACGGACGCGGCGAGCTATGCGGCAGAGCTGGAGTCGCGCTGGGGCCGCCTCGGCCTGCCACCGGGGTGGCTGTCGCGCCGCGACCTGCGGCTGGCGACTCGGATGACCGAGCGCTTGGCGACCTACCTCGGCGAGGCGGCAGCGCAGGGATGGCGAAGGGCGGCCTCGGAGGAGGCGATGAGGGTCGCCCTCGGCCGAGCCCTCGTCAGCGGCACGGTCGACCGCGTCGAGGTCGACCCGAGCGGGCGGGTGCGCATCGTCGACCTCAAGACCGGCAGCTCGAAGCCGACGAAGGAGGACCTGCGCAGGCACGGTCAGCTCGGGGCCTATCAGGTGGCCGTCGCGCACGGTGCCTTCGCCGAGCACGGACGGCTCTCCGGTGGCGCGGCCCTGCTCCAGCTCGGCAAGGCTGCGACGAAGGCGAGCACCCTGCAGGTGCAGGTGCCGCTCGCCCAGGACGACGAGCCGACGTGGGCCGCCGACCTCGTCTCCGTGACTGCGGAGCAGATGGCGGGCGCCGCGTTCCCCGCCACCCCGGGAAGTCACTGCGCGACCTGTCCGGTGAAGGCCTCCTGCCCTGCGCTCCCCGAGGGGAGGCGGCTGTGAGCACCGGCATCCGCTGGGGTGCCGCCGACCTCGCGAAGGCGTTGGGGCAGTCCTACGCGCCGACACCGGAGCAGGCTGCGGTCATCGAGGCGCCGCTGCGGCCGCTCCTCGTGGTGGCCGGGGCAGGGTCCGGCAAGACCGAGACGATGGCTGCGCGGGTGGTGTGGCTCGTCGCCAACGGCGTGGTCCGACCCGACGAGGTTCTGGGGCTGACCTTCACCCGCAAGGCGGCCGGTGAGCTCTCCGAGCGACTCGCCGCACGGCTCACGGCGCTGCGCGAAGCGGGGCTGTGGGCGCCCGAGGACGAACACGGGGCGCTCACCCTCGACGACGCGCCGACCGTGTCGACCTACCACGCGTATGCCGGTCGGATCGTTCGCGAGCACGGCCTGCGGCTCGGTGTGGAGCCGGACAGCCGCCTGCTCACCGAGGCTGCTGCCTGGCAGGTCGCCCACGAGGCCGTGCTCTCCTGGGACGGCCCGATGGACGGCGTCGAGAAGGCCGAGTCCACGGTGACGACCGCAGTGGTCGACCTCGCGGGCGAGATGGCAGAGCACCTCGTCGACGTCGAGGACCTCGCTTCCCACCTCGAGCGCGTGATCCGCGGGCTCGAGGAGGTGCCGAAGGGCGAGGGGACGCGCAAGCGCAGCCACCCCATGCGCGACGTCGTCGCGACCTTGCGTGAGCGTGCCGCAGTGGTGCCGCTCGTGCAGCGCTACCACGACCTCAAGCGCAGCCGCGACGCGATGGACTTCGCCGACCAGATGGCGGTCGCGGCGCGCATCGCGACGAGCGTCGCGGACGTCGGACGGGCTGAGCGCCAGCGGTTCCGGGCGGTGTTGCTCGACGAGTTCCAGGACACCTCGGAGGCCCAGCTCCAGCTGCTGCGCGCGCTCTTCGTCGCACCCGGCGAGGCCGTTCCGGTCACTGCGGTCGGCGACCCCCACCAGTCGATCTACGGGTGGCGCGGTGCCTCCTCGACCACGCTGGACCGGTTCAGGTCCGACTTCAGGGACGACGAGAACCCAGCGCGGGTGCTCCACCTCTCCACGAGCTGGCGCAACGACGCCCAGGTGCTCGAGGCGGCCAACGTCATCGCTGGGCCGCTCGCGGCGTCGAGCCGCGTCGAGGTCATGCCGCTGGCGGTGCGCGCGAAGGCCGGTCCTGGCCAGGTCGGCATCGCGCGCCTCGACACGATCGAGGACGAGGCGTCGCACGTCGCGGGGTGGGTGCGCTCCCGGTTGGACCGCCCGGGTCACCGCACGGCGGCCATCCTGTGCCGCAAGCGATCCCAGTTCGCACCGGTCGTCGATGCGCTGGAGGTGGCCGGTGTCCCTTACGAGGTCGTGGGGCTCGGTGGGCTGCTGCACATGCCCGAGGTCGCGGATCTCGTGGCGTTGTTGCACGTGGTGCAGGATCCCAGCAGGGGCGACCGGCTCATGCGCCTCCTCACCGGCCCCTCCTGCCGACTCGGCGCAGCCGACCTCGACGGGTTGGGTGCGTGGGCGAGGAGTCGCCAGCGTGGCGGTCGCCGCGAGCGCGGCGCCGACCTCGCACCGGACTCCAGTGAGCAGTCGAGCATCGTCGAGGCACTCGACGACCTTCCGTCGGCGTCCTGGGTGGGTGGGGAGGGTCAACACATCAGTTCGGTCGCCCTGGAGCGGCTTCACGGGCTCGGTGGCACGGTGCGAAGGCTGCGCTCCCTCACGGGTCTGGGGCTGCCGGAGCTCGTCGCCGAGACCGAGGTGGCACTCGGACTCGACATCGAGGTGCTGGCGCGCCCGGGGTGGACTCCAGGGGCGGCCCGCGCGCACCTCGATGCGTTTGCCGACGTGGCCGCCACGTTCGCTGCGAGCGCAGACCGCGCGACCCTGGGCGGCTTCCTCGCGTGGCTCGAGGCTGCGGTGGATGAGGAGCGTGGTCTGGACCTGGGCTGGGTGGAGGCGCGCCCCGATGCCGTGCAGGTCATGACGGTGCACGCCGCGAAGGGCCTCGAATGGGACGTCGTGGCCGTGCCGGGGCTGGTCGAGTCCTCTTTCCCGGCCCACTCGGCGAGTCAGGGCAAGGTGATCGGCGACGGGTGGGGGCACGGTGACCCGCGGGACAAGGGCTGGCTCGTGGGCCTCGCCGCCCTGCCCTACGACCTGCGTGGTGACGCCGACGCACTGCCTCGTTTCGGCTGGGCCGACGAGCACGACTGGGACTCGATCGCCGTGGACATGGACGCCTTCACCTCGGCCGTCGCCGACCACGGCATCATCGAGGAGCGCCGGCTCGCCTACGTCGCGGTGACCCGGGCACGATCCGACCTCTTGGTGACGTCCCACGTGTGGGGCACCGCCTCGACGCCGCGCATCACCTCACGTTTCCTCGAGGAGCTTCGGGCCAGTGGTCTGCGGCTCGTCCCCGGCCCGTGGGTCGAGATGCCACCTCTGGAGACCAAGCCTGCCAACCCGCGGACCGCGGAGCTGGTCACGACCACCTGGCCGACGCAGGACCACGAACAACGACGAGCCACCCTCCTGGGGCCCGCGCTCGCCGTCGCCGCGGCCGCGGCAGCAGACCCCGGCACGCGGATCGCGACCGGCGAGGGCCGATGGGACGGCGAGGTGCGGATGCTCCTCGACGAGCGGTCCCGGCGCCGCGGGGCCGGGAGCGCCGACGTCGTGCTGCCCGCGCACCTCTCGACCTCGGCCCTGGTGGCACTCGCCGAGGACGGGGAGCAGTTCACCCTCGACCTGCGCCGCCCGATGCCCACGCCACCGGCGCTGGCCACTCGGCGCGGCACGGCATTCCACGCCTGGCTGGAACAGCACTACTCCCTGGCGAGCATGCTCGACGTCGACGAGCTTCCCGGTTCCGCGGACGAGCAGTCGGCAGACCAGGACCTGCGGGCGCTGCGTGAGACGTTCCTCGCGAGCGAGTGGGCTGATCGCATGCCGGTCGAGGTCGAGACCAGTGTGGAGACGGTCGTCGACGGCATCGCGATCCGCGGTCGTATCGACGCGGTCTTCGAGGAGGTCGATGAGGACGGGCTGCCCCGATGGGTCGTCGTGGACTGGAAGACGGGCCGACCCGCGACGGGGGAGCGTGCGCGGGCCCGAGCGCTGCAGCTCGCGGCCTACCGCCTCGCGTGGGCGCGACTGCGTGGGGTGGGCGAGGAGCGGGTCCGTGGGGCGTTCTTCCACGCCGCGACCGGTGAGACCCTCTGGCCGGAGCTGCCCGGGTCGGAGGAGATCAGCCGCGTGCTGAGCGCGGCTCGTCCTCGGTGACGCCCGAGTCTGCATCCGCTCCTTGCGCTGTCTCGTCGTCCGGATCCGCACCCTCGCTCGAGTCAGCCCCCTCGGAGCCCAGCCGATCGCTGGGGTCCGACGGGTCGCTGGGGTCCGCACGGTCGTTCGAGTACGCACGGTCGTTCGAGTCCGCCTCGTGGGATGTGGGCACGTCAGACGGGTCTCGCTCCTCCAGCTCCGCGACTGATTGCGACTCACCCACGTCGCAGCCCCCCTGGGGCGGGCCCGAAGGTGGCTGATTCGCACTATGTCGAGGGCTGGCGGTTGCGTCGTGGAGGTTCTCGTCCAGCATGGGGAGCTCGTCGTCGTCCTCGTCGAGCACCAGCGCGGGGGGCGGCTTGGGTCGGGTGCGCGGGCTCACCGGGGCGAGCGAGGTGCGCCGGTAGTCGTCCTCCCCGCTGGCCGCGGACGTGTGGACGGCGTCGTCCAGGCGCCGCAGCTGGGTGGTCAACACCTCGACGGCACCGACGTTCTTTCGCGCCAGCGCGCTCATCAACGACCGAAGCAGGCTCAGCTCGGCCACGAGTCGGGCACGGACGAGCAGGTTGGGGTCGGGCCGCTCCACGCGGGCGTGCGCGTAGGCCTCGAAGACCGTCTCGACGGCCTCGTGCGGCGCGTCTGCCACCAGGGCAGAGAAGTCGTCGGCGGGGTCGGCGACCTTGGCGTCCTCCCACCCGGTCATCGCCCGGATGCGCCCCGTCGAGGCGTCCGAGTCGTCGGTGAAGACGGCGAGCACCTGGTCGCCGGTGAGGTCCCCGTGGGTGGGCGTGGGGGCGAACCGCCAGAGGGAGACGTCCTCCAGGGCGCCCTCCCAGCGCGTCAGCAGCGTGGTGGGCACCCGTCCGGTCTCGGCTGCGCGGTCGAGCTCGGCGAGACGGCGGCTGCGGTAGGAGTCCGCGTCGTAGGAGGGCACCCCGGCCTCCTCGAAGACGGCGGCGTCCGTGTTGTGCAGCGCAGCCAGCGCACGGCCAAGCTCCGCGGCCAGCCCGGGACCAGCCGGCAGCTCGGCGAAGTCGAGGTTGTGCCCGGGAAGGTAGGGGTAGACCGCCGCCCGGCCTCCTTCGGCGAGGGCCACGAACCCCTTGGGAGCAGGCACCGCGAACGGCAGCCTCCTCCCGAGCAGCGCGAGGAGCGACATCGTGCGATCCATCTCGGCCCCGGCGACCTCCGAGCGGGGCGCTCTCACGACCCATCGGCGGTGCTCGACGTCCTGCACGAAGGCCACGTCGTAAGACTGCTCCGGCAGGCTCGGCAGGGCCTCGACGGACACCGGGTCCAGTCCGGGCACGGCGGCACTGGCCAGGGCGGCGAGGAAGGAGGGGCTGCGTTCCACGGTGCCACGGTATGCCGTGTGACGCCCGTAGGCTGGGACGCGTGCCCAGACCGGACCCAATCCTTGCCGAGCTCGCTCTGAGTCGGGCACCGCTCGACCGGCGCGCCGACCTGCGGGCCGATGACTCACTGCTCCCACGGTTGCTCTCGGACCCCGAGACGAAGGTCCTGCGACTGATCGGGGACCGGGTCGAGGTGGTCGAGGACGACCACGGTGTCAGGGTGGTGCTCGACGCCCCCGATGCGCGCGATCACGACCGACTCGGTGTCTACCTCGGTGAGGCGGGTGGCACGGCATACGTCGGGGTCCTCGCCGACGACCTCGTCGACGAGGCAGGGAGCGCCGCCGACGAGGTCGTCGTCGCCGACCTGCGAACCCTTCGCCAGGTGGGGGTGGTGCTCGACGAGGTCGGCACCGCGGCGTTCTGCACGATCCTCGCCCTGGGCAACTGGCACCGCAGCCACCCGCACTGCCCCCGCTGTGGTGCCCGCACCGACGCCGCGCTCTCCGGCTGGACCCGGCGCTGCGAGGTCGACGGGAGCGAGCACTACCCGCGCACCGACATGGCGGTCATCATGGCGGTGATCGATGCCGAGGACCGGTTGCTGCTGGCTCGCGGACGCGGGTTCCGCAGTGCCGGGATGTCGGTGCTCGCCGGCTTCGTCGAGCCGGGGGAGTCTCTCGCGGGAGCCGTCAAGCGAGAGGTTGCCGAGGAGGTCGGCGTGCAGGTCGGTGACGTCGTCTACCTCGACGACCAGCCGTGGCCGTTCCCGGCCTCGCTGATGATCGGTTTCACCTGCCGGGCGAAGGGCACCGCGTTGCGACTCCAGGACGAGGAGATCGAGGCGGCGAGATGGTTCACCCGAGCCGAGCTCGACGCGGGGTTGCGAGACGGGTCGCTGGTGCTGCCGGGTCGGCTCTCGATCGCCCGCCGGCTGATCGAGCGCTGGTACGGCGACGTGATCGACGCACCGGAGATCCCCCTGCGGTGACGCGAGTGCCGGCTGGCGCTCAGCCCAGTCGCGCGAGGACCTCGGCGATCGAGGGGTTGGTCGCCGAGGTGCCGTCCGGAAAGAGCAGGGTCGGCACCGTCTGGTTTCCTCCGTTGACCGACATGACGAAGTCCGCGCTGCCGGGCTCGCTCTCGATGTCGACCTCGCTCCAGGTCAGGCCCTCGCGCTCCATCTGCGACTTCAACCGTCGGCAGTAGCCGCACCACGTCGTGGTGAACATCGTCACGGTGCCGGGCGCCGGCAGGCTCTGCTCAGTCATGGAACTCCTCGGGTGGCAGGTCCGCTACTCGTCCGATGTGCCGGACGCTGGGGTGGAACACCGTCGCCCGGACGATCCTTCCCGGCTCTGCGCGACCTGCGTCGGAGGCGACACCTAGGATCTGGGTGATGACCAGCCTGCCCGTTCACCCCGGAGCCGATGCCGTCCTCGACGCGCTCGACCCCGAGCAGCGGGAGGTGGCGTCCCACCCCACGGGGCCGATGTGCGTGCTGGCCGGGGCCGGCACCGGAAAGACTCGCGCCATCACCCACCGCATCGCCTACGGTGTGCTCTCCGGGGCCTACCAGCCCCAACGCGTGCTCGCCGTCACCTTCACCGCGAGGGCGGCCGGAGAGATGCGCACCAGGCTGCGCGACCTCGGCATCGGGGGCGTGCAGGCCCGCACCTTCCACGCTGCGGCGCTGCGGCAGCTGCACTACTTCTGGCCCCAGGCCGTGGGCGGCGCCGCGCCGGAGGTCATGCCGCACAAGGCCAGCGCGGTGGCCGAGGCCGGCGGTCGGCTCAGGCTCAGGCTCGACAGCGCTGCCATCCGTGACCTCGCCTCCGAGATCGAGTGGGCCAAGGTCTCGATGCTCACCCCGGAGTCGTATGCCGCTGCGGCCTCCACCGCAGGCCGCGTTCCCCCCGGCGGTCTGGATGCCACGGCCATGGCTCGCCTCATCGCCTCCTACGAGGACGTCAAGACCGACCGGGGCGTCATCGACTTCGAGGACGTGCTCCTCCTCATGGTGGGAGTCCTGCGCGAGCACGATGCGATCACCCGTGCGGTGCGCTCGCAGTACCGCCACTTCGTCGTGGACGAGTACCAGGACGTGAACCGCCTCCAGCAGGCACTGCTCGAGCTGTGGCTCGGCGACCGCGGCGACCTGTGCGTGGTGGGCGACCCGGCGCAGACCATCTACTCCTTCACCGGCGCATCCCCCCAGCACCTGCTCGGCTTCCGCGCTCGGCACCCCACCGCGCGCACGGTCGAGCTCGTGCGCAACTACCGCTCGACGCCCCAGGTGGTCGGCTTGGCCAATCTCGTCCTGCGCGGGCCCGGGGGTGCCCGACGATCCGGGTCGGTGGAGCTGAGAGCCCAGCGGCCCGACGGCCCCCCTCCGGAGCTGGTGCTGGCCGACAACGACCCCGACGAGGCGGCGACCGTGGCGGGTCGCATCCAGGCCCTCGTCGAGGGTGGACACGCTCCCTCGCAGATCGCGATCCTCTTCCGCACCAACGGACAGAGTGAGGGCTTCGAGTCGGCGCTGGCGGAGCGCGGCATCCCCTACCTCGTCCGTGGTGGGGAACGGTTCTTCTCGCGCAAGGAGGTTCGCGACGCCGTCGTGCTCATGCGCGGCGCGGCTCGCTCCGACGACGGCGAGGTGCCGCTTCCCGAGCTGGTGCGTGACGTGCTGCTGGGCGCCGGCTGGTCGCGTGAGGCGCCAGCACGCGGAGGCGCTGCGCGAGAGCGCTGGGAGTCCCAGGCCGCCCTCGCCTCCCTCGCTGACGACGTCGCCGCCCTCGACCCCCAGGCGCGCATGCCGGCCCTCGTCCGCGAGATCGACGAGCGGATCGCCGCCCAGCACGCACCCACCGTGCAGGGAGTGACGCTGGCGTCCTTCCACGCTGCCAAGGGCCTGGAGTGGGACACCGTCTTCCTGGTGGGGTGTTCCGACGGGCTGCTGCCGATCACCATGGCCGACACGCCCGAGGCGATCGAGGAGGAGCGCCGCCTCCTCTACGTCGGGGTCACCCGGGCCCGTGAGCGACTCACCCTGTCGTATGCCGCGTCCCGCACCCCTGGCGCCAAGGCCACCCGGCGCCCCTCGCGCTTCCTCGACGGCACGGCAGCCGTTCTCGGGGAGGGTGCCCGCTCCCAGCCGAAGCGCCGGCACCGCAAGGTCGACGCGACCCAGAAGAGCGAGCGAGCCCGGTCCACGTGTCGCACCTGCGGAACACCGCTCGGCAGTGCCCGCGAGCGCACGATCGGCCGGTGCGGGGGGTGTCCCGCGACGATGGACGAGCGACTCTTCGAGACCCTGCGGGAGTGGCGGTTGGCGACCGCCAAGGAGTCTGACGTCCCGGCATTCGTGGTCTTCACCGACGCGACGCTGACGGCCATTGCCGAGAAGGTTCCCGCGGATGCCGCGGCGTTGGCCCGGATCAGCGGCGTCGGACCGGCCAAGCTGGAGCGCTACGGCGAGGCAGTCCTCACTGTCATCAAGGATTTTTCCTGAGGTTGATCACGATGTGGGACAACGGGTTTCCCGAGGTGCACCACGCTCACTCGCACCATCTTCCAGAAAACCCGTTGCCCGCGAGGATCGGTGTGTTCTAGCCTGTGAGAGTCCTCGCGGGCCCGGTCGGGCGCGCACCGCAGAACGAGATCAGTGAGGAGGGTTGGCCCTGATGAAGACGATGACGACGTCGAAGGAGATGGCGATGACTGCTGTCCGTGAGACCCCCGTGCGCCTCTGGCGCGGGTCCAACACCGCTCACGCAGTCGCCGCAGGCACCTTCCAGGGGCGCACTGTGTCGTTCGCCGAGCGCATCGATCTGTGCATCGATGCCCGCGTGAGCGCTCTCGCAGTCACCCCGGTCACGGGAGTCGTGTATCCACGCCTCAAGGCTCCACCTGTCTGATCGACACGACAGGTCGCCTTGAGGCCGCGGATCCCGACACCGGGATCCGCGGCCTTTGTCATTCCCGCCCGCACCTGCACCCACCACCCGGACACCACGAGCACGCGAGGCCACGACATGAGCACCACGACCACCCAGGGCAGGCACGACCGCCCACCCGTTCCCGGGCGCCACACCCGGCGGACCGAGATGACCGAGCGCCCCACCCGGCGCGACGAGCGAGGAGGTGACCCCCCGATGCAGCTGACCCAGATCCTGGACCTGCACGAGGCATCCGTGAGCACCGGCGACGGCATCCCCTGTCGCGAGAACGAGGCCGAGCTGTGGTTCGCCGACACCCCCGAGGGAGTCGAGTTCGCCAAGTCCCTGTGCGGCACCTGCCCGGCTCGGGGAGCCTGCCTGGCAGGGGCCCTCGACCGGCGTGAGCCGTGGGGTGTCTGGGGCGGAGAGCTCTTCGTCCAAGGGGCAGTCGTCGCACGCAAGCGTCCGCGCGGACGTCCCCGCAAGAGCGAGGTCGCCGCGTAGGACAGCCCCGTCGAGGTCCGGTCTCACCCGAGCCCAGGCACCGACAGATCATCACCTGACCAGCAAGGAGAGCGACATGTACACCAGGGCGATGCAGCGCATCCGCCGCACCGCGCACCAGCGCCGCGTCCACGAGGCGCAGCGCCACGCACGGGTCGCGGCCGAGCGCGAGCAGATCCGGGCCATCGTGCACTCGCACGTGCGATGAGGACCCCGGCCGACGGGCGCACCGCCCCCGACGTCACGTCGGGGGCGGTGTCCATTCCCGTGCTCGCCCCTCGATTCCAGGCTGCGGCCTTCTGGCGTGCGGTGTGCGCGGAGGCACTGGCTACCCTGAGGACATGGTCTCGCTGACGATCGCCCAGGATGCCGCTGCCGACCGGGTCCTCTCCGAGGACCCCTTCGCACTCCTGGCCGGGATGCTGCTCGACCAGCAGTTCCCGATGGAGCGGGCCTTCGCCGGCCCGGCGAAGGTTCTCGACCGGTTCGGCACGCTCGACCCTGCAGTCATCGCGGCAGCCGAGCCCGGCGCGTTCGCGGACCTGTGCGCGACACCCCCTGCCATCCACCGCTACGGGCGCTCGATGGCCGGCCGGATCCAGGCACTCGCAGCCGTGGTCCGGGACGACTACGACGGGGACGCCTCCCAGATCTGGCGCGGGGCCGGCACCGGCGCGGAGCTCGCTGACCGTCTGCGGGCCCTGCCCGGTTTCGGTGACCAGAAGGCACGGATCTTCACGGCGCTGCTCGCCAAGCAGCTCGGGGTGCGACCACAGGGGTGGGAGGACGCGTGCGGCGCCTATGCCGAGGAGGGGTCCTACCGCTCGGTGGCAGACGTCGTGGACGCCGAGTCGCTACAGAAGGTGCGGGACTTCAAGAAGGCCGCGAAGGCGGCGGCGAAGGCCAAGGACTAGGGCTGCCATGGGTCCGGTCGACCCTGAGGGAGCGCAGTCCCGACCCCCGGTGGTGTGCGCGACCTGCGGCGGCGAGCCCGTGGGTGGCGCTGCGGTTGCGAGCCTGACGTGGACCCGAGGGGTGGAGCGCGGGGGCCCGGTGTGGACCTGCGACCGGTGCAGCCGCGAGCACCTGCGCAGCATCGAGGCGAAGCTCGACGCGAGCTGGTGGTGACACGCGAGCGCGGTCGCAGCCCTGTCGCCCTGGTGGGTCAGTCGGGCGGGGGTGGGAGCCGGGACTCGTCGATGCCGGGGAGGTAGGCACACAGCATCTCGCGCATCGGTACCGTGCCGCCGATCTGACTGAGCACGCCGATGCCCCCGAGCCAGACCCGGTGGATGAGGAGGTACTCCGGCGGGAGGTTGAGCTTCATGCCCACGAGGAACTGCGGCCTGCGAGGGTCCTGCACCTGGGCCGCAGCGCTGCGCAGCCACGCCCTGGAGAAGGTGAACTGCTCGTGCAGGACCGGCTCCAGCAGGGGTCGCAGGAACTCGAGCAGCCCGTCGGGGTCGATGTCCACCCCAGGCCGGATGAAGCCCTCTGCGCGCAGGCCGTCGGCGGCTTCCCGGGCCTCACCCGCCAACGCCGCCGTGAGCAGCCTGCCCATGGCGGCGGGCAGACCATCGGGAAGCCGGTTGACGGCTCCGAAGTCGAGCACCCCGAGCCGGCCGTCGTCGGTGATCCGGAAGTTTCCCGGGTGCGGGTCGGCGTGCAGCATCCGGGCGCGGGTCGGGGCGCGGAGCAGGAACTCGAGGTAGAGCGTCGCAGCCTCGTCCCGCTCGTCCTGGGTCCCGTCGGTGATGATGCGGGACAACGGGGTCCCGTCGATCCACTCGGTCACCAGCACGTGGGTGTTGTCAACGAGCACATCGGGGACCAGGACGTCCTCGTCGTCGCGGAACGCGCTCGCGAAGTGCCTCTGGTGCCTGGCCTCGAGGTGGTAGTCGAGCTCCTCGCTCATCCGCGCCTTGAGCTCGACCATGATGGCCTTGACGTCCACGCCCGGCACCACCGCGCCCGCGAGCCGCGCGACCCGGGACAGCTGGTTGATGTCGGACAGGAGCGCGTCGGCGGCCCCGGGGTACTGGATCTTGACCGCGACCTCGCGGCCGTCGCGCCAGACCCCACGGTGCACCTGCCCGATCGATGCCGCAGCAGCCGGCTTGTCGTCGAACTCAAGGAGCTTGGTGCTCGCCCACCGCGGCCCGAGCTCCCTGGCCAGGATCTCGTGCACCCGGTCGGCCCCCATCGGGGGCCCTGACTCCTGCAGCTTGGTCAGGGTCGCGCGGTAGGGCCCCGCGAGCTCCTCAGGCATGGCCGCCTCCATGACGGAGAGGGCCTGCCCGAACTTCATCGCCCCGCCCTTGAGCTGCCCGAGCACGGCGAACAGCTGCTCGGCGGTGCGCGCCTGCAGCTCTGCCGCCACGACCTCTGCCGGACGACCGCCGACGCGCTTCCCCACCCCGAGTGCAGCCCTTCCGGCGTGCCCCAGGGGCAGGCCGACGAGCTTGGCGGTACGGGCGATGGAGCCACGCGGAATGTCGGTCACCCGGCCATTGTCGCCGACGAGCAGGCGCAGGTGAGCCGTGCCTGCCACACGCGGTGCTCCACGGCCATCCTGTCGAGGCTTATCTCGGTGGAGATCCCCGCCAGGCTCACGTCGCCGCGCAGCGTGCTCAGCACTGTGACGGTCGTGACCGCGGCGGCGAGGACGACCACCTCCATGGGCACGGGGCGCGGTGCCCGGGCCAACGAGTGTGACCAACCGCCCGCCACGCAGGCGAGGCACGCGGAGCGTCCCGGGAGGACGAGGGGGCCGACCGTGACGCTGTCGGAGCCCGCCACGACGACGACGTGCGGGACGCCGCGGGCCTGCCACGGCGCCCCGGCCCACTCGGGCGCGCGGCCTTCCGCCACCACCACGACGGCCCGTGGTGTGTGCCCCCACGAACGCATCGCCAGCTCGGCGCCGTCCGCGGCGTGGAGGCCGCCGTGCACCTCGACCCCGCACCGGCGGAGCTGGGCGAGGACTTCCTGCGCGAGTGGGCCCCACCCGTCCACCACCACGAGCGAACCCCCTGTGCCCGCCGACCTGCCTGCGCCCACCGACCTGCCTGCGCCCACCCCGACCCCACCCTTCGCTCGAACCCCGACCGGGCTCATCCTGCCGACAGCGCACCTCCTCCCGCTGGCGTCGTCCACAGGCGCCCGGGCGTGCGCCTGAACGGCAAAGGCCCCGATCCGCAGGGATCGGGGCCTTTCGTCACTCCGGGTCAGTCGTCAGGCCTTCCCGAGGATGCGGTTGAGGTTGGTGCCGCAGACCGGGCACACGCCCTTGGCCATCCGGCGGCCGTTCTCGGAGACGACGACCTTGCCCTCGGCCTCGCGCTTCTCCTTGCACTTCACGCAGTAGAACTCGCCCTTGTAGGTCTCGTCAGCCATGAAGGTTT